>JBFMDN010000009.1:0-121782 GCA_040753915.1 Thermodesulfobacteriota bacterium
ATGTGTCTCAAAAGCCGGCTGTCCGTCATAATCGTGGCACACCCCCTCACCCTGACCCTCTCCCCCGAAGCGGGGGAGAGGGGATTCTTTCGGCTCCCTCTCCCTCTGGGGGGTTGGGCTCCCTCTCTCTCTGGGGGGTTGGGCTCCCTCTCTCTCTGGGGGGTTGGGGTGAGGGTGCCTTTCCACACATCGACGCTCAATCGTGCTACGATGTTTGGCGTGTCCCGAGTTTTGAGACATTTTCTGAAACCTGCCCTCCTGTGGGGTGGAGCGTTGATCTTTGCGGCAGGAGTACCGTAGCACCGCCGGTACGGGCGGGTTTCAAACCCGCCCGCGCCTGAATACGGCCCTCCCCGCCATTCTCGCCGATTGGCACTGCAATCGTGTCAACTGCGTCGCCGTTAATACATCATCGGAATGAAATCGATATGATATCAAACGATTCAAGAAAAGAAGCCAGCGAGGCGGGAGCGTACGCGTGACTGAACGCTCGAGCATCGTTATCGTGGGTGGCCCGACTGCCTCGGGGAAGACGCAGACGGGCTTACGGCTGGCAGAAGAATTCGGAGGCGAAATCGTATCCGCTGATTCTGTTCAAGTGTACCGGTACCTCGATATTGGTTCTGCCAAACCCACACCCGAGGAACGGGACCGCGTTCCTCACCACATGATAGATGTAAGAGATCCGGATGAGGAGTTTTCAGCCGGCGATTTCGTCCGGGAAGCGCGCTGGTGCATAGAGGGAATTCAGCGCAGGGGGGCAATCCCGATCGTTGTCGGAGGCACGGGCCTCTATATTCGGCTCCTGATCGGCGGAATCGTCGACGCTCCTGCAGCGGACCCGGGAGTCAGAAAAAAACTCCTGGAACAGGCCCGGATCGAGGGCCCCAACGCCCTGTGGCAACGCCTCCGATCCATCGACCCAGAAACCGCGGCTCGGACCCCTTCTCGGAACGTGGCGCGGGTAGCACGCGGCCTGGAAGTATTCGAGCTCACCGGGAGGACCCTCTCTGAGGCACAGCGGGACCATCGCTTTGCAGACCGACCGTACAGGTATCTCTTTCTGGGAATCACACTACAGCGCGACGTTTTATATGAACGGATTGATAAGCGAGTTGACAGTATGATAAAGGGGGGACTGGTGGAAGAAGTTGCGCGTCTATTGGCGCGCGGGTATTCCAGGGAGCTCAAGCCCCTGCAATCTATAGGATACAGGCACGCCGGACTGGTGCTCGCCGGAGAGCTGGGCGAGACGGAAGCCATAAGATTGATGAAGAGGGACACCCGACGTTACGCCAAAAGACAGTTCACGTGGTTTCGCTCCGAACCGGAAATCCTTTGGAGAAATCCCGAGGAGTACTCCTGTATTCGGTGCGATGTTGCTCATTTTCTTGGGTGTTGAGCCCGAGAATGTTTTCCCGGAATCGTTGGAGCGCAACATCCGGGGTTCACGGCACGGGGGTGCGGAAATGGCGAAGACGCATTTTAACATTCAGGACCAATTTCTTAATCAGGTGCGAAAGGCCCGGATTGAAGTGGAAGTGCTTCTCGTTTCCGGCGGCTCCTTCAAAGGCTACGTCCGCAGTTTCGACAGCTTTTGCATCATCATTGAGGATCAAGAGGAAATCAGACTGATTTACAAGCATGCTCTGACCATGCTCAGACCGGCAGTTCCCGGGACCAAAATCCCTGGGCTGGTCTAGGAGCGCGAAGCGCAACCTCGTATCAGCATTTGTGCTCCCGAGGTGGCTTCCGAAATGTCGGCCTGCCAAGAGCTTGATTGTATCTTGTGGCGATCTTCGTTTTGCGGCGAGGTACGCTCTACAGTTGGACCAAATTCGGACTAAGGAGTCGACGGCACAAATACGGTACCGTATCTGCACCGCGGTGCGCGTGGTGAGCGCATCGTTGGCACTGTAGGGGCGGGCCTCGGAAAGTGTCTCAAAAGCCGGCAGTCCGTGATAATCGTGGCACACCCCTCACCCTGACCCTCTCCCCCGAAGCGGGGGAGAGGGGATTCTGCCGGCTCCCTCGCCCTCTGGGCATAGGCGTTACGGTAGAAGTGGAACGGCCAATTGTTCGTCATTCCGGCGAAAGCCGGAATCCAGTCCTTCCAATATGGTATGGACCCCGGCTTTCGCCGGGGTGACGGGGTCCTTGTTAACTCAACTGACCGAAACCACGTGATGCCATCCACGAAGTCAACGCCTATGCCCCCGAAGCGGGGGAGAGGGGATTCTTCCGGCTTCCTCGCCCTCTGGGCATAGGCGTTACGTTAGAAGTGGAACGGCCAATTGTTCGTCATTCCGGCGAAAGCCGGAATCCAGTCTTTCCAATATGGTATGGACCCCGGCTTTCGCCGGGGTGACGGGGCCCTTGTTAAGTCAACTGACTGAAATCACGTGATGCCATCCACAACGTTAACGCCTATGCCCACAAGGGGTGCCCCTACGTCGTGGCAGATTACGTGACCGTATTTAGGAATCCCGTACCAAGGCCCTACGGATTTCCTCAAATATGTCGCGCCGCATGCGCATTGCTTCGGGAAGACTCTGCTCAGGTCGTTACGAGGTCAATGCCTACCGGGCAGTGGTCGGAGCCCATCACGTGGTCTAGGATAAACGCGGCCTTCACCGCGGGCACCAGCTCGCTGGAGACAAAGACATAATCGATTCTCCAGCCCACATTCCTCTCACGCGCCCGACTTTTCAGGTCCCACCAGGAGTATTTCACTTCCTTCGGGTGAAGGTGCCGGAAAGTATCCACGTACCCCCGAGAAATCACCTCGTCTATCCACGCGCGCTCGATCGGCAAGAATCCGGATACCGTAGAGTTTTCTTTCGGTCGCGCAAGGTCCATTTCCTTGTGGGCAGTGTTCACGTCCCCGAGAAAGATCAACTTCGGGGATTTTTTCCGCAGATCCTCCACATAAGCCAAGAAAGCATGGTAGAAGTCCATCTTGTATTGAAGCCGCTGTGCGTTCATCTTTCCATTGGGGAAATAGACGTTCAGCAGCACAAATTCCGGAAAATCCAGGCGCAAAAACCTCCCCTCCTCATCGAAGCGCTTCTCGCCCAGGGATTTCTCCACGCGAACGGCTGCGACCTTCGTGTACACACCCACTCCGCTATAACCCTTTTTCACCGCAGCCCCATGCCAGTGGGAATCGTACCCAGCCAGTGAACTTAACTCCTCGGTGAGCTGTTCCGGAACCATCTTGGTTTCCTGAATGCACAGGATGTCCGGCGATTCCTTGGCGATCCACTCGAGGACTCCCTTCTTCGCGGCTGCCCTGAGCCCGTTTACATTCCAGCTCATGATTCGGACGGTCTTGCCCATGCGCCCACCTCTCATGAATTGCACTCTGCGATACACGGCCTTGATGATACAGGATACCTGGCTTCCAGGGAAAAAAGCCCGACCGGCTGGGTCGGGCGGAATATTGCTCGAGGTTTGCTGGTGCCGAAGGCCGGACTCGAACCGGCACGGGCTCTCGCCCGCCACCCCCTCAAGATGGTGTGTCTACCAAGTTCCACCACTTCGGCATCAGATTCAGTGTATACATCGAGGTGTTTGTAGTCAAGCCCAAAGAGGCGGCGGGGGAGCAGGCAGGGTTGGATGGCAGCGTATTCATAGAAAAACCTTGTATTTTAGTAACTAATTTCAGAAATCTCAAGTAATTTTTGCCTTGACAATCTCATTATTGGATTATAACTTATTTTTCGAGACAAGCCAAAACGGCATCGCCAGGCCCCCTCGGCCCCTGATTCGGAGCCTTCTTCCTCCCGACAGAGGTTCGCGCCCTTGCCGTCACCGCGAGTCGGGTGCCCGGTGCTCGCGGGCGAAGCTCCATCTCAAGCGCATTTGCCGAGGCTTCGGTGCTGGTGACCAGGGACCGTGTCCCTGTGAAGGAGATCGAGGTGCATGTTCCGGTGCTCGTGGACGAAATGCTTGAGGCGCTAGATCCAAGACCAGATGGCGTGTACTTGGATGGGACGCTGGGCGACGGCGGGTACGCGGAGGCGATCCTGGAGGCTTCAGACCCTGAGGGGATTGTTGTGGGATTGGATCTGGACTCGACCGCAATCGAACGCTCGCTGCACCGGCTGGCCAGGTTCGGGACACGCTTCAGGGCACAGCATGGTGGGTATCAGGATGCCAGGACGATTCTCCATTCTCTCGGGTTTATCTCACTGGACGGTGCGGTTCTCGATCTTGGTCTTAGCTCAGCGCAACTGGAGGATCCAGAGCGCGGATTCAGCTTTCAATTACCGGGTCCGCTGGACATGAGGTTCGACACGACGTCCGGTATCACGGCGAGAGAATACTTACAGGATCTTTCTGTCCGGCGACTTGAGGAAATACTTGCAACCTATGGAGAGGAAAGGTATTGCAAGAAGCTGGCGCGTGGAATCATTCAGGCGCGCGACGCGGGAGCCCTCAATACGACCGAAGATCTGGCCAAACTGGTGACCCGATTGAAGCGCGGTCGCAGAGAAAAGATTCATCCCGCGACCCGCACGTTCCAGGCGCTCAGAATAGCGCTCAACAGGGAATTGGAGAATCTCGAGATCGCACTGAACGAAATACCGGAGTTGCTAAAGCCTGGCGGACGATTCTGCGTGATCTCGTACCATTCTTTGGAGGACCGGTTGGTGAAAAGATCCTTCCGGCAAAGGACAAAGGATTCGGACGCGTGGCTGGCTGTTACGACCAAACCGGCTCGGCCGTCTTTTCAAGAATTGCGGAAGAACCCGCGGGCACGATCCGCGCGCATGCGAGTCCTTGAGGCAAGTCATGGTTACGCGGAGACGATACCCTTTTGAACTGAGGATGTGAGTGAAGAGGTGTTTGGCCCGAATTCGAATGTTGCTTGCCACGATCTGTGGCCTGTTTTCACGGCTGGCCCTGCCTGCCGAGCACCGGCCGCGCCTTCGCCGGGCGGCTCCCCTCATTGTGGTCGTTGCTTCCGTGTTCCTTCTCTTCGTAGGTTTGTTTTACGTCCGGACGCGAATGCAGATTGTCCAGATCGGGTACGATATATCGGAGCTAGAATCGAAGAACAAAGAGCTTGGCAACCGTAAGCGCGAGTTACTGCTCGAGGTAGCCTCTCTCCAGTCTCCGGAGGAGATCGAGAAGAAGGCACGAAAGCAGGGTCTCGTGATTCCGTCTCTTGATAGAGTGGTACATGTACCGTAGCGCAAAACCGATCAATTGGGTCTCAGTAAGGATAGCGGCCGTTGCTGTCGTGTTCGCCTTTGCAACGGTGGTGCTGGTGATGCGCGCGTACAGTCTTCAGATTTCTCAGGCGGAATCGCTGAAACGAAAGGCAGAGCGTCAGCGAACAAAGGTGCTCCACCTCGAGGGAAGGCGCGGAATGATCCTCGATCGGACGGGAGACCAGATGGCAGCGAGTCTCGAGGTGGACTCCATTTATGCTCGTCCGCGCAGGATCACCGACAGAAAACTGGTTGCTCGCAAGCTCTCGGATCTTCTGGAACTATCTGAAAGCGATGTCTTGTCCAAGCTCGACCAAGACAAACCGTTTGTTTGGGTCAAGCGACGCGTTTCCCCTCTTGTAGCAGGCCGCGTCAAGGAAGCGAATGTTGAGGGGGTCTTTTCCGTCAAGGAGTACAGGCGCTTCTACCCGTTGAAAAGCTCGGCTGCCCACGCCATTGGATTTGCGGGAATCGACTCTCGGGGACTGGAAGGCATGGAGCTCTACTACGACAGGGACCTGAAATCAGAGCCTATTCCAGTTACAGCCCTACGGGACGCTCTCGGGAGGCCGGTGATGTTCGAGTCGACGGCCAGAAACCCCGGGAGGCGGGATTTGCACACGAGCCTGGACAGAAACGTGCAGTTCGTGGTGGAACGAGCCCTCGACGAGGGGGTGAGAAGCGAGGGAGCGAAGAGCGGGGTAGCACTAGTTTTGGACGTGGATACCGGCGAGATTCTTGCCATGGCTGTACGCCCGACGTATAATCTGAACACGTTCCACAGAGCCTCTGCTGAGGTGCGGCGAAACAGGGCAGTTGCCGACACGTTTGAGCCCGGCTCGACCTTCAAGGTGTTTGTGGCTGCGGCCGCGTTGGAGCTAGGAAGAGCTGCTCCGGGAGACATTTTCTACTGCCACAAAGGACTCTATCGCTATAAGGGCGCCGAATTCCACGACCTGGTCCCCCATGACAGACTCGCCTTTGATGAGGTCATCGCCAATTCGAGCAATATAGGTACCGTGAAAATCTCAGAACGGCTCTCAAAAGGAGAATTTTATAGAATTCTCAAAGGGTTCGGTTTTGGCTCCGCATCGGGAGTAGATCTGCCGGGGGAGCGTCAGGGCACGCTACCCTTGCCGGGAAAGTGGTCGGTGCTGACCAAAGCGACCATAGCATTCGGCCAGGGAGTGAGCGTAAACCCGGTGCAGTTGACTGCCGCGTTTGCCGCCGCGGTCAACGGCGGGTACCTGTACAAGCCGAGGCTCATGACCAGAATGACGAATGCCTTGGGAGAGACTCTCACTGAGAATCCGCCGGTGTTGGTACGTCAGGTGATAAAGGAAGAAACTTCTCAGACTCTCGTGGAAATCCTGCGGAAGGTGGTTCTGGCGGGCACTGGCAAGCTGGCGGCCATCCCGGGAGTGGATGTGATCGGAAAGACGGGAACTGCCCAGAAAGCCGATTCCGCAGGCGGGTACGCGAAAGACAAGTACGTGGCCTCCTTCATTGGGGCGCTCATGAGCACCAAGCCGAGGATAGCTATCCTGGTCGTGCTTGACGAGCCGCAAGGTGAGCAGAAGACGGGAGGTCGAGTGGCTGCGCCCGTATTCCGCAAGATAGGGGAAGGCATTCTCGCTTTGTGCGGAGGGAGGCCTACAGGCACCCAGCCCATCTTTGCCTTGTCACCGGACCGGGATCGAGCATACGGGGCTTTCCACGGCAAGCGCGTGAATCCGCGCAAGGGTCCGAAGCCTGGAGAATGGATTTTGCCGGACCTGAAGGGATTGGACATGCGTGACGTGCTCGATGTGTGTGGGAAAATCAAGTGTGATCCCGTGTTCAAAGGCGTAGGCCGTGCGACGAGCCAGGAGCCCAGACCAGGCACGGTTCTCAAAGAGGGCGCCCCTTTGACGGTTGTGTTTGAAGGACAAACTACGTGAGCGCGACACTCCAAGACATAGTCGCCTTACTGGCGCCGACGTTCGTGTCCGGAGATCCCCGAACAGTCTTTTCGGGCGTCACGCACGACAGCCGGAAGGTGCGGCCTGGATATATCTTTGTGGCCGTACCCGGCGAGCATGTTGACGGTCATGCCTTCATAGGAAGGGCGCTAGAGGCCGGTGCTTCGGCCATTCTCGCCATGGGCAAGCCTACAGGCGCGCTCGAAGGAGTGCCATGGATAGTCGCGCCGGACACACGGAGAGCCTTGGGGCCGGTGGCGTCACTCGTTTACGGCAATCCCGGGCGGGATATGATCCTCGTGGGAATCACCGGCACGAACGGGAAGACGACGCTGACCTTTCTCCTGGAGTCCATTTTCTCCGCAACCGGTGCAGTGCCGGGAGTGATCGGCACCATCACCTATCGCTGGGGCGCGACGGAGCGGAGCGCGGCGAACACGACTCCCGAGGCTTCCGACCTGCAAGAGATGCTGGCACTGATGCGTGACGAAGGGGTGACCCACGCAATCATGGAGGTCTCGTCCCACGGCCTGCACATGGGACGGCTGGATGGATGCGATTTCGACACCGGCGTCTTCACCAATCTCACCCAGGACCACCTGGACTATCACGGCAGCATGGAGGAGTACTTTCTGGCCAAGAGCCTGCTCTTCACAAAACTCCTGCCTGCTTCATCGAAAACGAGCCCCGTTGCAGTGGTAAACGGAGACGATCCGTACGGGAGGCGGTTGGCAGCACAGATGAGGCATATGCCTCTCCTCACGTACGGCACTTCTCAAGCTTTAGATGTCTATCCGAGCAGTGCGATGGTGAACGCCGAGGGGATAGAGCTCCGGGCCGAAACCAGGCGCGGTCCCGTAAGAGTGATCTCTCCTCTGACCGGGCGGTTCAACGTGTCCAATATCCTTGCTGCGATTGCGGTGGCTGAGTCTCTTGGCATAGACCGGGAGGCAATCCGCGACGGTATTGCACGGGTGCGCAACGTTCCGGGACGGTTGGAGCGCGTGAGCTCCGCGGCAGGAACTGTTTTTGTTGATTATGCACACACACCCGCTGCGCTGAAGAATGTGCTGGAAGCGCTAGCGAGGATCTGCACCGGCCGGATCATCACCGTAATGGGATGCGGTGGAGACAGGGACAAGGCAAAACGGCCGCTTATGGGCATGGAGGCTGCGGCCGGCAGTGACTTCGTTGTCGTGACCTCGGACAATCCGCGAACAGAGGACCCCCTCAGCATAATTCGGCAGGTTGAGGAAGGGGTCCGGGAATACGGATACGTTGCCCTGGACGGTAACAAGGACCAAAATCCACTGCCTCCGCGGTCTTATCGGGTCATTCCCGATCGACGGGAAGCGATCGCTTGGGCCGTGCGCGCTCTGCGGAAGAGCGACATACTGCTGGTGGCTGGCAAAGGCCATGAGACCTACCAGGAGATCAACGGCGTCCGGTACCCGTTCGATGACCGGCAGGTTGTTCTCGAAGAATTGAGCCTACTGTCTGCTTCCGGGCACGGGAATGCCCGTCACGCGAAGAGATCTGGCGACGACAGGGAGACATTGCATTCATGAGAGCTCGAGGAGGTCCGTACATCGCCCAAGAAATTGTTCGAGCATGCGGCGGAGCGCTGCTTGCGGGTGATCCGCAGACCGTCTTCGACTCTATTACGACTGATTCCCGAGACATAGAGCGCGGCGATCTGTTCGTACCGCTCAAAGGTGTGAATTTCGACGGACACGATTTTCTTATTCCGGCCCTGGAAGCCGGAGCCCGAGGAAGTCTGGTGGCACGCGATGCAAACAGGGACAACCCCCATGTTCCCCCCTCTTCTGTCCTGATCCAGGTGCAGGACACTCTCCAAGCTTTATCCACACTTGCATCAGCCCACCGTAAAAAACATCCCATCCCCCTGATCGCGGTAACAGGCTCCTCGGGCAAAACCACAGTCAAGGAGATGATTGCGGCCGTCTTGAGACGGTCGCATCGTCCCCTGGTTTCTCAGGCGAATTTCAACAACCGTATCGGTCTGCCAATGACTGTTCTCGACCTGGGACTCGGCTATTCGGCCGCTGTGGTCGAAGCAGGAATCAATCTACCCGGAGAAATGGACGAGCTTGCGCGCGCAGCGGCACCGCAGGTAGCGGTGATCACCACGATCGGGCCGGTACATCTGGAGGGATTGGGATCCATCCGATCTGTGGCAGAAGAAAAATTCAAGCTGGTCAGGAGCCTCCCGGCCAGTGGAGTGGCAGTGTTGCCGTACGGAGACGAATACTTGACCCCCTTGGCTCGAGAATGGGGGGGACGAGTCCTGGCCTTTTCGGAAGCGAAAGGCGATATGAGAGCGTCTCGTATCAACGAGGGTTGCAGGACGAGCTTTATGATGCACTCACCGTGGGGCTCGACGGAAATCGAATTGCGGATCCACGGCAATCACAACGTCAGCAACGCCCTCGCGGCAGCCGCTGCTGCCATGAGCATAGGTGCGAGCCTCGATGACGTGGCAAATGGCCTGCGAGAGTGCCGGCCACCGGCATTGCGCATGGAGATAGAGCCTCTGCCGGGGAATCGGTCTCTTATTCGAGATTGTTACAACGCGAATCCTCAGTCCATGAAAGCAGCCTTGGAGGTGCTCAAGAGCTTTCACCGCGGATCTTCAGGCCCTGAGCCCGCTGCCGAGTCCCCTGGCTCTTCACGAACCGGCCTGTTGGTCGCGGTCTTGGGTGACATGTTCGAGCTAGGCCCAGACGCCCCTGTGTATCACCGGACCGTGGGCCGCGAAGCAGCGCTGCTCGGGATAGACCGAATGGTTTTTGTGGGCGAGCACGCTTCGGAATACGCCAATGGATACATCGGGGCCGGCGGACGAGCCGAGGCAGTGACGCTTGCTCGCGACAACGAAGAGGCCTGGTCGGTCCTCCGGGAAGAGCTCGATGTCTATGCAGTCATTCTGATCAAAGGCTCGCGCAAAATGAAGATGGAAACGTTGGCTGACAGGATTGCGAGGGGAATCTGATTCATGCTCTATCACCTACTCTTTCCGCTAGGCACTGACTTCATCCTGTTCAACGTATTCAAGTACATCACGTTCAGGACCATTATGGCCACGTTGACGGCCTTGATGATCAGTTTCCTTCTCGGGCGTCCCCTCATCGACTATCTCCGTGCGTTTCAGATTGGTCAAATGATCCGGCATGACGGTCCCCAATCCCACCTGGAGAAGAAGGGAACCCCCACCATGGGCGGGGTGCTCATGTTGTTCGCCATGACCATCTCGTGCCTCTTGTGGACTCGCCTCGACAATCCGTATTTCTGGCTCGTTCTTGGAGTGGTGCTAGGGTATGGCATCATCGGATTCTCCGACGATTATCTCAAGATAGTGCGGCGAAGTCACAAGGGCCTCACAGGAAAGCAGAAACTTGGGCTTCAGTTGTCGATCGGCGGGCTGGTGGGTCTCTACTTGTGGCTGGACCCCGTATTCAACACCACTCTCGCGTTCCCGTTTTTCAAGAATTTGAATCCCGAGCTTGGGATCTTTTACATCCCATTCGCAGCGCTGGTCATAGCCGGAGCATCCAATGCCGTGAATCTGACTGACGGGCTCGACGGCCTCGCAATAGGACCGGTCATGGTGTGCGCGGCTACGTACCTGGTCTTTGCTTACATAGCAGGGCACCTAAAGCTGTCCACCTATCTGCAGGTGGCGTACGTTCCAGGGTCTGGTGAATTGTGCGTCGTATGCGGTGCGATGCTCGGCGCTGGTATGGGGTTCTTGTGGTACAACGCGTATCCTGCCGAGATTTTTATGGGAGATGTGGGTTCGCTGTCGCTGGGGGGTCTTCTGGGCGCTGTGGCGGTCGTGACCAAGCATGAGATCGTCCTTGCCATAGCGGGTGGTGTGTTCGTTATCGAGGCGGTTTCCGTCATTCTTCAGGTAGCCTCCTTCAAGGCAACCGGAAAACGGATCTTCAACATGGCGCCTATACACCACCATTTCGAGCTCAAGGGATGGCCCGAGCCAAAGGTCATTGTTCGGTTCTGGATCATCTCCATTATCTTTGCCCTCATCGCGGTGAGCACCCTGAAGTTGCGGTGACCATTTCAGGGGGTTTTCCGCATGAGTCCGAGGCGAGCCATGCATATCACGCAATTTCGGTGGAAGTTTCGTGGGGAGCGCCGGTTTTCGGCAGAAGGGTGGAACTCGCTCGTTCGCTTCTGCGCACCCGCGAGCAAGGATCGTTTGCGGCTGTCCGAAGGCCGTGGAGCACTGGGCCGAGCTCCCGTTCTGCCCAGCGTCCTTCCTGGAAGGTTTCCCGGCGCGATCGCGTATGAGAGCGCTCGAGGTTCTGCGCACAGACGACGCTTCAGAGCCGCTATGATTGCGGCTGCTTCGCCGGTACAGCGAGACTGGTGCTTCCGAGGCTGCTGATGGTACCTCAGGCGCAGTCACCCGACGTTTCGGCACCCAAGATACGCTTGGGGCCGGATCCGTTTCTTCTTGCGATTACAGTCCTGATTGTCGCAGTCGGGATCGTGATGGTGACGTCCGCGAGTTATATCATAGCCTTTGGCAAGTTTGGCGACGGCTTCTACTATGCCAAAAAACAGGGATTGGCGATCGTTATCGGGCTGGTCGCCATGTACCTATGCTCCATGGTGAACCCGTTGATCTGGAAACGGGCAGCCAACTACTTGATGCTCCTGGGACTGCTGCTCTTGCTCCTGGTATTCGTTCCAGGTATCGGTGCGGAAATGGGAGGATCTCATCGGTGGATCCGTTTGCCTTTCGGATTCTTCCTTCAGCCATCGGAGGTCATCAAGTACTGCCTCATTTTCTTTTTCGCAAAATCCCTGGCCAAGAAAGGGGAAGGAATCAAGGACTTTGCCGTTGGTTTCCTCCCTTACGTGCTGATCATAGGGCTCGTGGTCTTTCTCATTCTTCTCGAGCCCGATTTCGGAACAGCCGTTATCGTGACCGCTGTTGGTTTTCTGATGATGTTCGTGGCCGGCGTCCGCCTGCAACATCTAGTTGGATGCGCGGTTCTGTGCCTGCCCTTCTTCATCTATGTGGCCCTGGATGCGAGGTACAGACTGGAGAGGCTCCGGGGCTTCATGGACCCCTGGGGCGATCCTCTCAACTCAGGATTTCATATCATTCAAAGCCTGGTGGCGTTCGGGTGTGGAGGTCTGTCTGGGGCAGGTGTGGGAAAAGGCATGCAGAAGCTGGGATTCTTGCCCCAGCCGCACACGGACTTCATTTTCGCTGTTATCGGAGAAGAAATCGGATTCATCGGGGTGTTTATCCTCATCCTCCTTTTTTACCTCGTGATCTGTCGCGGGCTCGTCGTGTCCATCAAGAGCACGGATCCGTTCCTTCGATTCGTCGCGTTCGGCGTCACTGTGCTTATCGGTCTCCAGGCCATCCTTAACATGGCCGTTGCCATGGGATTGCTCCCCACAAAGGGCCTCCCTTTACCGCTCATCTCGTTGGGAGGAACATCATTGGTGATGAATTTGGCCGGCCTCGGAATTCTCATGGCCATTGCGAGATCCACGCTGAGCCCTGTCGAGGAGGTCAAGCAATGAAGCTCCTGATCGCTGGTGGAGGAACAGGCGGGCATCTCTTTCCGGCCCTGGCCATTGCAGAAGCGGTCAAGGCAGAGGAGCCTGGATCGGAGATTCTCTTCGTGGGCACGCGACGGGGAATTGAAGCGCGTATCATCCCTGACTCCGGCTATCCGATTCGGTTCATCACAGCCCGCGGAATGCGAAGAACTGGTCTGTTCAACACGGTGGCAGCCCTGTGGGAGCTGCCGAAAGGGCTGCTCGAATCGGTGACCATCCTCAGGGAGTTTCGTCCAGACTACGTGCTCGGCGTGGGAGGGTATGCCTCCGGGCCAACTGTGGCCGCTGCAGTGCTCACCGGCGTTTCTACAGGTATTCAGGAACAGAACTCCGTGATGGGCACGACCAACAGAATTCTGAGCACGTTTGTTGGAAGGGTCTACGTTGGTTGGGAGGACACGGTCCCTCCTCCCCCCTCGAAGAAAACCCTTTTCACTGGCAATCCGGTCCGTGCTGATCTGCTGGCGGCTCAGCAGGCCGTAGAAGAGCATGAGACGTTCAATCTCCTGGTGTTCGGCGGCTCGAGAGGGGCCCGTAGTATAAATATCTCCATGATAGAGAACCTCGATGCCCTCCGCGCACTGGGGCCGCGTGTCCGAGTGCTTCACCAGACCGGCGTGGACGAGGTGGAGGCAGTGAAGGCGGCTTACGATCAGGCCGGCATCTGCTCGGATGTACGAGAATTCATTCATGATATGAAGTCAGCGTACCTCTGGGCGGACCTGGTAGTATGCCGTAGCGGTGCCGCAACCCTTGCGGAGCTCACCGCGCTCGGTAAGCCGGCAATCGTGGTCCCCTACCCGTACGCAATCGGCGATCATCAGACCCGCAACGCGATGGTCCTCGAGAGGGCCCATGCGGTCAGAGTCGTCCCGGATTCATCGCTCAAGAACGGCGCCCTCGTCGAGGAGATCGTTGACGTGGCCGAGAATCCGTCCATTCTGAGCACCATGGCGAGAAACGCTCTGAGGCTTGGCCGCCCCGAAGCTGCTCGTACCATAGCCCGGGATATTCTTTCCGGAGGGAGGGGTACCCGGTGATCGGAACTCTTTTCAAGCGAGTCAAGGATGTCCACTTCGTGGGGATAGGTGGAGTGGGCATGAGCGGCATAGCGGAGATACTGATCGCTCTCGGTTTTCGGGTGAGCGGCTCCGATCTCCGGGAGTCGGGTACGACCGGACGGCTTCGCGACATGGGGGCACGAATCTGGATCGGACACAGCAGGACGCACCTGGAGAAGGCGGACGTGGTGGTCGCATCTTCCGCTGTTTCCCCGGACAATCCGGAAATACTCGAGGCGCGGGACCGCCACATACCGGTGATCCCACGAGCCGAGATGCTCGCGGAACTGATGAGGATGCAGACCTCGATAGCGGTCGCGGGGATGCACGGGAAAACCACGACCACCTCCATGATCGCGGCCATTCTCTCGGCTGCCCAGCTTGACCCGACCGTGGTGATCGGCGGGAAGCTCGACCACCTGGGCGGAGGAGCTAAGCTTGGCGAAGGCGATCTGTTGGTGGCGGAAGCAGACGAGTCGGACCGATCTTTCCTGCAACTGTTCCCCACTATCGCGGTGGTCACGAACCTCGATTTGGAGCATATGGACTGCTATTCATCCATGGAGGAGATCAGCGAAGCTTTCCTCGAATTTATCAACCGGATACCTTTCTACGGGTACGCGGTCCTCTGTCTCGATGACCCGAACGTGCAGAACATCATTCCGTTTATGAAGAAACGCTTCATCACGTACGGCCTTTCCTCTCAGGCCATGTTCCGATGCGTCAAACCTCGCTTCGAGGGAGGGGTAACGAGGTTTGCCGTGGATAAGGGGGAGGAGCGTCTCGGAGAGATCCGCCTTCCTATGCCCGGCGCGCACAACGCGGTCGATGCACTGGCAGCGGTCGCGGTTGCAGACGTGTTTGACGTTCCCTTCGAGGTATCCAGGAAAGCGCTGGATTCATTCCAGGGGGTTCAACGCCGGTTCACTCTGCGCGGAAAGGCCAATGGTGTGACTGTAATAGACGACTACGGACACCACCCCACGGAGATTCGAGCAGTGCTGGGTGCAGCAGGACAAATCGCTCAGAAGCGAATAGCCGTTCTCTTCCAGCCGCACCGATACACGAGGACAAAGGCCCTATTCGAGGAATTCCTTACGTCCTTCAATGACGCGGACCTCCTGTACCTCATGGAGATCTATCCCGCGAGCGAGAAACCCATCGAAGGGGTCACATCCGCGGCGCTCTGCGAGGGCTTGCGCAGCAGAGGTCACAAGACGGCACGTCTGCTTCGGCAGCGGGAGCTCATAGCAGAGGAGGTAGCGGCCGATTTGGATCCTGGCGACATCCTGATAACCCTTGGAGCCGGGGATGTGACTTCCCTGGGACCTGAAATTCTTGAAGCTTTACGCAGAAGGGAGGCCTCGCGACCGTGAAGTTGGCTCCTGGTTACATTTTGGAGCTCGAGAGATTGCTCGGTCGCTGCATTCGCAGGAATGTTCCGTTGCGCACGCTTTCCTCTTTCAGGATAGGTGGACCGGCTGACGCCGTTGTGGATCTTCGGAATGCCATGGAGGTTGCCCAGATCCTCCGCTTCGTCCGGGACAATGGTATTTCTCATCTCGTCCTGGGAGCCGGCACAAACGTGCTCTTCCATGACCATGGATACAGAGGACTGGTCATACGAACCAACGGCTTGAAGACATACGAGATCCACTCGAATGGATCCGGCCGTGCCACTGTCAGGGCAGCCGCCGGGGTGAGCCTCCAAGCACTTGTGAGCCGCGCGTCGAGCCTCGGGTGGGAAGGCCTCGAGCCCCTCTGGGGCATACCGGGATCCTTCGGTGGCGCGATAGTATCGAACGCGGGAGCAGGCGGCGTGTGCATAGGCGATCTCCTGACCTCCGTAACGGTAATGAGCGAGTCAGGAGAGCAACTCGTCCTGACACGGGGGGAACTGCGCTACCGGTACAGACACATGGAAATCCCCCGAGGAACCGTTGTAGTGGAAGGAGCTCTCCACCTGAGCCCGGGCGATCGCGACGATATAGCAGCCCGAATTGCTGCAGCCAAATGCCGTCGCCGGTCCACTCAACCGTGGGCTGCGGCTAGCGCTGGCTGCGTTTTCAAGAATCCGTCCCCCGACAAGCCTGCAGGGGCCATTGTCGATGCTCTGGGCCTGAAGGGAGTGTCAATCGGAGATGCCGTGGTATCGGATGTGCACGCCAATTTCATCATCAATAGGGGGAATGCATCGGCTTCCGATGTGGTGCGCCTGATCGATTTGATCCGGTCCAGGGTCAAAGCAGAAGAAAACATCGACTTGGAGCTCGAAATACATCTTTTCGGAGCCGAAGGCACATGACCCTCAACCACACGCCACGCTCGATTCAGAATGGGAGGATTCCGCAGGTCCGGGATCATGTGGTTGAGAAGCGCAAGCGAAACCACGTGATTCTTAAGTCCTTGCTCGCTCTGGGAATTTCCATTGACGCGGTCCTTGCACTCATGCTCGTGTACCTGTTTTTCCTCCATATGCCCTATTTCAACCTTCAGGAAGTGGAGGTTACCGGAAACCGGCGGCTGTCAAGGGCCGAGATTATCGAGGCGTCGGAGATTGAAGCAGGAACAAATCTTCTCACTATCAATCTGGCCGCAGTCGCGGAACGTCTCAAGCGCCATCCGTGGGTTCGCTCCGCGGTGGTATACAGAAAGTTTCCCGGCCAACTTATAGTGGAAATAGAGGAGAGGACTCCCAGAGCCATTCTCGCCGCGGAAAAACTCTATTACGTGGATGAGCAGGCCGAATTCTTCTCGCGTTTGCTGCCGGGCGATTCAGTCGAATACCCGCTGTTCACGGGAGTCACAGGGGCCGACCTGGACAGACGCGGCCCTGAAATCCGGGAAATGATACGGCTGGGGCTCGGTCTCTTCGACACCGTGGAGCGGAGCAAGTCCGGCCTCGATCTGTCCGAGATTTCGGAGGTCCGCATGAAACTGGAGGAAGGCCTCGTGCTCCAGACTCGGGAAGGCCGGATCCTCATGCTGGGCAAGAGCGACTTCGAGGAGAAGCTCCAGCGGTACGACCGCCTAAAACGATTTCTTACACGAAGAGGGCAATGGAATAGCGCCCGAATCATCAATTTGGATTTCGAGGATCGCGCCTTGGTCCGATCATCGGATAAGTCAAGCCACCAGGGGTAGAAACATGTCTCGAAGCGATAACACCGTCCTGGGTCTCGACGTGGGGACGACAAAGATCTGCACGATTATCGGCGAAGTCAACGCGGACGGCATGGTCGACATCATCGGACTAGGCACTGCTCCGTCGCGGGGATTGCGGCGGGGAGTCGTCGTAAACATCGACCATACGGTCGCCAGCATCAAAAAGGCGGTTGAAGACGCCGAGCTGATGGCCGGATCTCGCGCTGAAACCGTGTACGCCGGCATCTCTGGCGGACATATTCGCGGGATCAACTCGCATGGGGTCATTGCAATCAAGAACAGAGAAGTCACGCAGGTAGATGTTTCTCGAGTCATCGACGCGGCCAGGGCCGTAGCCATGCCCCTGGATCGAGAAGTGATCCACGTGCTCCCTCAGGAATTTATGGTGGACGAACAGGAGGGGATCAAAGAGCCGGTCGGCATGGCAGGAGTACGCCTCGAAGCAAAGGTGCACATTGTCACTGGCGCGGTCTCTGCCGCCCAGAACATCATCCGATGTGCAAACCGCAGCGGGCTGCGAGTCCAGGATCTTGTACTGCAACAGATGGCAGCAGCAGAAGCTGTACTCTCTCCAGACGAGAAAGAGCTGGGTGTGGCCCTCGTGGACATCGGAGGCGGCACAACGGACATCGCAGTCTTCTGCGAAGGCGCGATTCAGTACACGGCCGTGATTCCCGTCGGTGGCGACCAACTGACCAACGACATTGCAGTGGGCTTGAGAACTCCCATGGCGGAGGCGGAAAAGATCAAGAGGCGGTTCGGCTGCGCGTTGGGGTCCCTCGTCAACAAGGATGAAACTATCGAGGTTCCCGGAGTGGGGGGAAGGCTTCCCAGGATCCTCTCGAGAGCCGTCCTGGCGGACATCACGGAGCCCCGTTTGGAAGAAATCCTCAGACTGGTCCGCAGAGAACTGGAGAAGTACAACCTGCTGCAGTCCGTAGCATCGGGAATCGTTCTCACCGGAGGCAGCGTAGCCATAGAAGGTGTGTGCGAGCTGGCCGAACAGCTCTTCGACATGCCGGTTCGCCTCGGGTATCCCATTGGTATCAGCGGCCTTGTCGATGTGGTGAGCTCGCCGGTGTATGCAACGGGCGTGGGCCTGGTCCTCTGGGGGGCGCGCTGTCGGGGATCGCAAACAGTGGTGCCGTATACGGACGGGGGTACCTTCGACAGGGTGGTGGGAAGGATGAAGCAATGGTTCGCGGAAGCTTTTTAGTCTTTTGATATCTTTACGGTTGCGATTCTTCCGTAATTGTGCAATATATCCAAGTCCATGGAGGGACTTCTAGGGTTTTACTGGAAGATTACGTTGGATTTAAGTTAGGAGGTTCCCAGACATGCTGGATTTTGAAATAGATTCCAATCGCAATGCCGTCATCAGAGTAGTCGGCGTTGGGGGCGGTGGGGGCAACGCGGTCAACAATATGATTCGCGCCGGTCTGGGTGGCGTGGAATTTGTTGCAGCCAACACCGATGCGCAATCGCTCCAGCACACGCTCGCTCAAGTAAAAATCCAGATAGGCGCTCAGCATACCAAGGGTCTGGGAGCCGGAGCGGACCCCGAGATAGGCAGGATTGCCGCCAATGAGGATTATGAGACCATGAAACAGGCCCTAGAAGGCTCTGACATGGTCTTCATTACCGCGGGGCTGGGCGGCGGAACCGGTACGGGGGCAGCGCCTATCATTGCTCGTGTCGCGCGTCAGGAAATCGGCGCACTCACGGTCGCGGTCGTGACCAAGCCATTCCTGTTCGAAGGCAAGCGCAGGATGCGGCAGGCCGAAGAGGGCATTGACGCTCTTCGCCGCGAGGTGGACACACTCATCATTATTCCTAATCAGAAGCTCCTCTCCCTGAAAAAGGACATCTCGTTTCTGGACGCATTTCGGAAAGCGGATGACGTGCTCCTCCAGGGCGTGCGGGGAATATCGGACCTCGTGACTGTCAACGGCCTGATAAATCTCGACTTTGCCGATGTGAAGACCATTATGAAGGAAAAGGGTGTGGCGCTCATGGGAACCGGATCAGCCATTGGCGAAGGCCGCGTCGAGGAGGCCACGCGCATGGCAGTGAACAGCCCGTTGCTGGAGGACATCTCTATGGCAGGGGCTAGAGGGGTGCTGATAAATGTTACGGGCTCTTCGAATATGTCCCTTGCTGAGATCAACGACGCGGTTTCCATCATTCAGAATGAGGCTCACGAGGACGCGAACATCATCTTCGGTGCGGTCATTGACGAGGAAATGGGCGACGCGGTGAACGTCACGGTCATTGCCACCGGGTTCGGCAGGAGCGACGAGCTCGGCTTTTCCAGAACCGCGGAACAGCCAGCATCTGTCCGGCGTCCCCCGATCGAGTGCCCGGAACAGGTCAGGAGCGAAAAACCCATGGCTCGCACCGTGGTTCCCCCCGAGCCCCACGATATGCACATCCCCGCGTTTATCCGCCGAAGCAAGAGGGAAAAGAACAGCAGGCACCTCAACGTGGTGGACCAGTATGACCTGGATCACGATGAGGATCTGGATATTCCCACATTCCTGCGAAAGCAGGCAGACTGATTTGCTGCTCGTCGTACCAGCTGGGGTCAGGTCTTGTTTCTTGCTCTTCCTGTTACCTCTTAAGCTCGCCTGATCAGTCCAGAAAGGGCCAGTGGCCTATTCACAGACCATCGTCATCACACAATCGTCAAGAAACAAGACCTGACCCCAGTCAGCGCCGCGGCTAATGCTCCAGGCTGTACCCCACCTCACCATGAGCAGAAGTGTCCACGCCGAGCTCTTCTTCCTCTTTGGCAACCCGGAGCCCCATAATCGCATTGACTATGAATAGGATGATCAGGGTCACGACCAGACAGTATCCAATGGTAGCGAGAACCCCAACGAGTTGTATTCCGAACTGAGCCGGATTGCCAAAGAAGAGCCCGTCCTTCCCCGCTTCGTTGATCAGTGTCGAAGCAAACAATCCTGTGGCCAGGGTGCCCCACACGCCGCCAACGCCATGAATACCCACGACGTCGAGTGAGTCGTCATATCCCAAACGGTCTTTGGCGAGCACGGCCATGTAGCAGATTACTCCGGCAACCGTTCCTATAATGATGGCGCTTCCGAGGCCCACGTAGCCTGAGGCTGGGGTTATGGATCCGAGGCCTGCTATGGCGCCGGAGGCAAGACCGAGGGTCGTTGGCTTGCGCTTGAGTATCCACTCCGCGACTACCCAGGAGAGCGCGCCCGAAGCAGCAGCCACATGGGTCACGACGAACGCGTTGGCTGCAACTCCAACCGCTGCCAACTGGCTGCCTGCATTGAAGCCGAACCAACCGAACCAGAGCAGTCCCACACCGAGGAGGGTGAGGGTGAGATTGTGTGGGATAAAAGGCCTGACCCCATACCCTTGTCTCTTCCCCACCACGATAGCGCTCACGAGCGCCGCGACACCGCAGTTAAGGTGGACCACCAATCCTCCGGCGAAATCCAGAATCCCTAGCTTCTGCAGCCACCCGCCACCCCATACCCAATGGCAGATGGGTGAGTAGACCAATGTGATCCACAACGCCATGAAGAGGACGTAGGAGCTGAACTTGACCCGCTCTGCAAAAGCACCTGCTATCAGGGCAGGTGTAATGATCACGAACATGCACTGGAAAATCATGAAAACCGAATGAGGTATGGTCGATCCGGGCCTGACCTCCGCGCCTACGCCCGATCCGAGGAAGTGGTTCAAGCTTCCGATGAAGCCGCCAACGTCGGAGCCGAACGAGAGGCTGTACGCGTATACCACCCAGAGGAGGGTGGCGAGCCCCATGAGGAAGAAGCTGTGCATCATGGTGGAAAGCACGTTCTTCGAGCGGGCCAGCCCTCCGTAGAAAATCGCCAGGCCAGGGGTCATGACGAGAACGAGCGCGGAGCAGATTAACACAAAAGCCGTGTCGGCAGCATTCATGGAACAAACCTCCTCTGATGTTCAGATCTCGGAAAGAGGCAACCGTCCTCGGATTGGACGTGCTCGGGTCATGCCATCGGTCTGTGCTCTGTTGTTCGGAGTGGCCGATCGCCGGTATGCTTCGAAAGTCGCGACCTCCGGTCGCCACTGCAGCTCGCGACATCCCTGCCAATCGACCGGTGCGCGGACATGCCATCGCAGGTTGTTCGCCATAGCCGCAGTCGTTCCACCCATTTAGGGGCGAGCGCCAGTCGCCCCACCATGTTCCGAGAGCGTGACCTGCACGGCGCTTGCAGGAGGTGTGCCAGGACGGAAACGACAAAATGGTGAGGATTTGAAGGGACTTCGCCAGAGAGACAGGAACGCGGGTGGGGCAAAAAAGCTACATTTGTGTATTATCGCTTTGGAGAACCTTACATTCCTGTAGTACCGCCACGGCGCCCCTCGCTCTCGACGTGGAGCCAAGCCGGCTCGTTGCCTGCGGAGAAACCACCATTGAATCCTGCAGCAATTCCTTGCCCGATTGTTGGACAGGAACTCGGACATTGCGTGACGCAATCGCTATAATAGCCGTGAGGTCCCGATGTTTGCCAGGGGCGACAAACAGAGGAAGACGAGAAATCACGAGGTCGAAAGGTCGAGCATGTCGACGATCAACGTGGCTTTGGCGTATCCCAACGCGTTCCAGGTCGGGATGAGTAACCTGGGCTACCAGTTCGTGTACGGGTATCTCAATTCCCTTTCCGGATTTTCAGCCGAAAGGGTCTTCTATTCCCAGTCGCTGGGAAGGAGAGGCCCCACGTCGGAGGAGACGGGCCGACCTCTCAGAGACTTTCACGTAGTGGCGTTCAGCATCCCATTCGAGAATGATTATCCATCCGTTCCTGCGATGCTCGAGGCAGCGGGGATTCCTCCACTGCGGGAGCACAGGACTGATAACGATCCGCTTATCCTGGCAGGGGGTGTTTCCGTGTCGATGAATCCGGAACCCCTGTCAAGTTTCCTCGATCTGGTCTTCATAGGAGAGATGGGGGAAACTGAAGCATCGGACCAATTTTGTGCCACGCTTCGCGAGGTGATAGGAAGGCCCCGGACAGGATCAGGGTCCGGCGATTGGGCCTTGCAGGCCTTCTCCACAGTACCCGGTACGTATGTCCCCGCTGCCTACTCGTTCTCCTATGACGACGAAGGCCTCATACGGGAGGTTCGTGTTCAGGACGGTTTTCCCAAACGAGTGAAAGCGGTCAAGAGGCGATCCAGAGAGGCCCCGGTCCCCGTGTCGGTGCTTTTCACGCCGGAAGCCGAATTTGCCGATTCGCTCCTGGTGGAGACCAATCGTGGATGCGGGAGGGGGTGCCGGTTTTGCGCGGGCGGATGGATTCACTTCCCTGTGAGGCATGCGGTTTTTTCCGGATTCCGATCCAGTGTGGAAAAGGCCTTACAGGAAGGGAGGACCGTCGGCTTGATCGGATCCGACTTGGCGGGTCATCCTCAACTGGAGGAGATTCTCACCTTTATCGTGGAGCAGAATGGGAAGTTTTCGCTCTCTTCGATCAGGCCTGAAGGTCTCACGCCCCGCATCGTAGCCCTACTCGCTCGAACGGGACAGAAGACCGCTACTCTTGCGCCGGAGGCTGCATCTCCCCGCATGAAACGGGTCATCGGCAAGGAGATCCCATCCGAACGTTTCCTCGAATTGGTGGAGCAACTCGTGGCCGCGGGGATACCCAATATCCGATTCTATTTCATGGTCGGTCTGCCGACGGAAACGGACGAGGATGCTGAAGAGGTTGCCCGATTCGTAGAGCAGGCCAGGAAGATCTTTGTCGAGGCATCCCGGTCGAGAGGAGCGATAGGCAGAATAGGCGTGCAGGTCACACCGTTCGTTCCCAAGCCATGGACCCCGTTCCAATGGGCTGCCATGGCTTCTCAGAAGACCTTGCGACAGCGGGTTCGGATAATTCGAGAACGGTTGAAAAGGATGGGAAACGTTGTGGTCAGGGCGGAATCGGTTCGTGACGCGACCGGCCAGGGACTTCTGTCCCGGGGGGATCGGAACGTGTGGCACGCGATTGTGGAGGTAGCGCGCCAGCAGGGCCGGTGGGCCCCCGTCTTGAGGGCACATCCGAGGCTACTGGATCGGTACGTCCACAGGGAGCGAGACGCAGGGGAGATTTTCCCGTGGGAGGTGACCGATCATGGCCTGACGCGCAAGGTCCTTGAACGGAGCTACCGACGTGGGATGGAGGCTTCACGGAACCAGGAATAGAAAGATTTGAAGAATCTTGTACACCGAGGAGTGTGTTTTTCTCGAACCGTGATTATCTTTGGTACGGGCAGCAGTGCGTTCCATGTGCGAACAAATCAGGTGAAAGATATCTCGATGCAGCAGTGAGTGCGTAAGAAAGGCGTCCCACGATGTATGTGCCCGTTATTCAAGAAGATAAATGCTCCAAATGCCGGCGATGCGCCAACATATGTCCGAAAGGGGTGTTCGAATGCCGGGAAGACAGGGTATGTGTTTGGAATCCCGCTTACTGTACGGGTTGTGACTCCTGCACTGTCGTTTGCGAGGAAGATGCCATACGAGTCGAGGAGCTCTGACCCTGTTGTCGAGCGGCCCTCGTCTTGCCCATGGTAGTCTGAGGAAAGGAATGTTTGCCACGTGTGGGCGCGACTGCGGGACGGCCGGTTGAGCCCCGGCCACAGGCGCGCCCCCGTCTGGCATACCGGGCGACCAGGTGCCCCACGTCGGTCACGATGGGGTCAACCAAGGCTCACCGGCTCTTCCTCCTTGACAACCCGATGCGTTCCAGGTACCATGCGTCGCTGCGTTATCTTCTTGGCAACCCGTTGATTTTTAAGGAGGTGAACATGACAAAAGCAGATCTTGTCGCTCGAATCGCTTCAGACGCCGGGATCTCTCAAAAGGCCGCGGACAAGGTGGTCGATGCCTTGGTCTCCGCCATCCATGATGCGTTGAAGGGCCCAGAGGGATCGATCCGCATTCCCGACTTGGGAACGTTTAGGGTCTCTGAGAGGAAGGCGCGAATCGGTGTAAACCCGAGGACTCGTGAAAAGATGCAGATTCCCGCTTCAGTGGTGCCCGCATTCACGGCTGCCAAAGCACTCAAAGAGTGCGTCAAAGGATAATCCCCCAACCAAAGGTATACCGGTCATGAACAAATCCGAGCTCGTCGCCGCCTTGGCGAAAGAAACCGATCTGCCCTTAAGAAAATCCGAGGAAATCGTCAATACAGTCTTTGACACGATGTTCCGGTCCCTTGTGGACGGGGATCGTATTGAGATTAGGGGGTTCGGTTCCTTCGAGATCAGGGAATACGACAAGTATCTGGGCAGAAATCCAAAAACCGGAGATCAAATCGAGGTGGAGGGGAAACGATTGCCGTTTTTCAAGGCAGGGAAGGAGCTCCGGCTGAGGGTTGATCAACCGCGGGAGAATTGATGGATCAGCCACGTGCAATGGGGGAGACCACCCCGAGATCTTTCTCGTGTGGCAGTCTCGTTCTCGACCCATGGATTCGTCGCCTCGTTCACGTCGATGGGGACATTGGGACGGTGTTTTTATGTGTGGGATATCCCCGGGAGAAAAAGCTCGAATTTCTGCTCATGGATACGCGTGCCCCATTGATCAACAGCATGTTCGACTATCAGACGAAACCCACAGCGTTCATAGAGTTTTCGCGCCGCATGCAGTCCCTGGAAAGTCCAGAGGAATATCCTTTTGTGGCCCGCTTTCCGGCAAAAGCCAACGGCTTCTTGTATCAGTGCGGAACCTACTCCCAGGCCGTGAAGATTTGGATCTACGATGAACCAGCGCAGTCGTGCGCCTTCGGCCTGGGAGTTGCGTCCGTCTATGCTTATGCTTCCGGCAAATCGGCCTTTGTATAAAGCTGCCCAGAATCCATCTCGCGCAGGATCGAGCTCGATCATAAATTCGGAGAGTTCTCTCGCCACCTGGGTCTCGAAAGTTACGTCGAATCCCCAGTGCTCATGGTAATAGAGTGCGTGCATTTCTACGATCTTGCCGATGACTCCGGCGTGGTAGCCTGTAATCTCAAGCGAATTTGAAACAGAGCTCATCGCGATACTTTCTGTCCAGAGACTGGAGCACGCTCGATTTGGGACCGGCTCTTGTCACGCTAACGGGAGTACCGGTCCAGTAGGTTCATAAGATTGCGGGCCCTGGGAGACACGGCCCCTTTTCCTGTAAAGAAGACGTCAACTATGGAGAGGTCCGAACCGTAATAGGCCTCGTTGGCCTGCCAATCCGGCTCGATTACGCTCCCTTTGATGGACACTCCGGCAAAGATCCCTTTCGCCCGAGAATAGGAGAGGATCCCAGCGGAAAGGTTGATATCCGCGCCTGCCGAGGCTTCGCGGCCTATAGGGCCGGCAGCCACTGACGCATCGACACCGATGGTTATCTTGTCTCGAAAGAGGCTTCGGAGGCTCACCTCGTTCATCACGAGCAGCACGAGATCGGTGGCCTGGACTCCCACCTGCCAGCCAAAACTTCCTCCCATGAGCGTCAGAAAAGCAGGTGGTCCCCATTTTCCGGTGCGCTCATTCCTCTTGAGAATGACTCCCGTGCCATATTCTCCGCCTATGCCGAGTCCTGCTTTGAGCACGGAAGGAAAAATGATGACCGCCCGGCTTCGTTTGAGGAGATCTCCGGGGATTCTTGCATCAGGAGCGGCCATGATTTCGGCGAGTACGCGGGTACACTCGTCGATCCGGTTCTCCAGCTCGAGGGTTTGACTCTCGCAGACTGCGGGGACAACCGCAAGCGCAGCCAGGCAAATAATAAGCACACTCTGCTTTTTTCTCATGACAGGCTGTCCTTCCTGCGCCTTTCTACAATCAATCGAGATGATGTTCAAGGCTCGGACGGAGCTCGAGGATGACAATAATCCTTGCTCAATAATCCGTTTCCATTATAATCCAAATTTGCGGTCCCTCTCACCGGGCCGCACCTCCTGTATCTTGGCGATTTACGGATGCACATGACCTGGGGCAGCTCGATTCGAAGCCAGTATTGGCATGCGCGAAAGTTGCAGCATTGTCCGTGAGAGTACTCTCCCGGAACCAGCATGTTAGAAGGGGGCTTGCATGAAAAGAATAATGCTCTGCGCAATGGCAGCCACGGTGATGGCTTTCCTGGGCTCTGCCTGCCTTCAGGCGGCCGACCCCATCAAGGTGGGCGTTGTCCTTCCCTTGACGGGCGCTCAAGCGAAGTTTGGGGAAATAGAAAAAAATTCTTTCGTCATGGGGCTCGAAAAGATTAACAGCGCTGGCGGAATCAACGGTCGCAAAATAGAGCTCATTTTCGAGGATGATACGGGCAAGCCCGATGTGGGCCGATCCGCTGTGGAAAAGCTCATTTCTCAAGACAACGTCGTTTGCCTGACCGGAGGTTATTCTTCTTCGGTCACGTATGCTGTGTGCGCAGTGGCACAGCAACGGAAAGTTCCCTTCCTTGTCACCACCGGATCGGCGGACAAGATCACGGAGCAAGGGTGGAATTACGTGTTTCGGATCAATCCGCCGGTGAGCGAGTATCCCAAGGCGTTGGGCTCCTTCTTGATGGAGGTCGTGAAGCCTCAAACCGTCGCGATCCTTTACGAGAACACTCTGTTCGGGCAGTCCGGATCCAAAGAATTTAGTGCCCAGTGCGAGAATCTCGGAATCAAAGTGCTAATGAAGGAGGGATACGAGCACGGAGCCGTCGACTTCAAGCCGTTGCTCATTAAGGTCAAGGCAGCCAAGCCTGACTTCGTGTACATGATTTCGTACGTCATGGACGCTGCGTTGCTCATGCGTCAGGCCAAGGAGCTTGACTTCAATCCCAAGCTGTTCGTGGGCGGAGGTGCAGGCTTCACGCTCCCTGAATTCGAGAAAAACGCGGGTGACGCGGCTCAAAACGTGTTTTCCGCGACACTCTGGGTGCCTTCTCTGCCTTACCCGGGTGCTAAAGAATACTACGATGAGTACCTGAAGCGGTACAACAGTGAGACTGAGTACCACGGAGCGGAGGCATATGCATCCATCCAGGTGATCGCGGACGCGCTTCGAAGAGCCAAAGAAATAACCCCGGCGGCGGTCCGAGAGTCTTTGACGGCTACGGACACCACGACGGTATTCGGACCGGTGAAATTCGTTGCATACGACAAGAAGACCCAGCAGAATTCGCTACCCACGTACCTGGTACAATGGCAAAACGGTAGCCTGGAAACCGTGTGGCCGAAAGACGTAGCAACCAAACCGTACGTATACCCTGTCCCGCCGTGGTCCAAGAAATAGGGAGGACTTACCCGGCGCTTGAGTAGGAGAAAATTCTGCGGGGATGAAGCTGAGCAGGTGATGCGCGGAGCGCGGCGTTCTGAGACCGCCTCAAAATCGGGCTGATTCATGGAAGTATTCCTTCAAACCCTCGTCGCAGGCCTCCTGAAGGGTGGATTGTACGCCCTGATCGGCATTGGCATGGCTCTCATCATGGGGGTGATGGGCATCATCAATCTCGCGCATGGCCAGTTGATGATGGTGGCCATGTATGTGACATACTGTCTTTTCCATTATCTGGGAGTCGACCCGTACCTGGCCCTGTTTGGCAGCATGCCTACGCTGTTCCTGATAGGAATGGCAATCCAGCGATTTCTCTTGAATCCCCTCATGCGGGTGGAGAGCATCTTGCCGGAAAACCAGGTGCTCATGACCGTGGGCATAGCCATGGTCCTCACAGAGCTTGCCAGGTTCATTTTCACCTCGAACTACCTGTCCATAAAGACCTCGTTTTCTACCAAGGCGTTTTACTTGGGAGGCCTTTCGTTCTCAGCGGCTCTGTGCGTGGCTTTTCTCTTTTCCGCTGCTCTAACGGTCTTGCTCTTCTGGTTTCTCATCAAGACTGATGTGGGCCGTTCAATTCGGGCTGTGGCCCAAGACAGCGAAGCAGCCCAGCTCATGGGTATCGATGCGGAGAGGATCAAGGTAATCACCATGGGAATCGGGTCCGCTCTGGTGGCTGCTGCAGGAACGCTGCTTCTGCCCATTTACTATCTGTTTCCAGACATTGGGGGGCCTTTCACCCGGAAAGCCTTTGTGATCACGATTCTCGGTGGGCTCGGATCGGCTGTTGGAGCCATATTCGGCGGGATTACCCTTGGATTGGCAGAAGCCTTTGGCGCGACGTACATCGGTATGGACTACGAAGACATGATCGGGCTGATCATATTCATTCTCGTCCTACTCTTCTTACCCGGCGGCTTCAAGAGACTGACGAAAGTGTGATGTGCCATGAGGAGTCATCTCGGCCCGATAACGTTCCTGATCCTTCTCATCATCTATCCTTGGGTGGTGAGCGATTCGTACTATCAGCACCTGATGATCCTGGTACTCATGTGGGTCGCTATAGGCTCGGGATGGAACCTGATTGCCGGCTTCACCGGCCAGGTGTCGTTCGGGGACGCAGCGTTTTTCGGCACCGGAGCGTACGCGTCTGCGCTGCTGGCCCACAAGTTGGGAGTCTCCGCCTGGTGGGGGCTGGCGATAGGCGGGTTTGTTGCCGTGATTATCGCATATCCGTTTGGATGGATCTGCTTCAGGCTTCGCGGCGCATACTTCGCCCTCGCGACTCTGGCTCTCAATGAAGTAATGCGGCACATTGCAACCATCTGGGAATCGCTCACGGAGGGCATGGTGGGCATTCTCGTGATGCAGACCTTTGTTTCCAAGGTGCCGTACTATTACATCGCTCTCGTGATAGCTGTCATGTCCCTAGTTACCGTGGAACTGGTCATCAACTCCCGGTGGGGATATTACTTCGTATCAATTCGCGAGGACCAGGACACGGCGGAGAGCATCGGCATAGACACCCATTACTACAAGATGACGTCCCTCTCTTTAGCAGCGTTTCTCACCGGCCTGGCAGGCTCACTGTACACCAATTACATGGGATTCATCGACCCATCCATCGTCTTCTCTCTCCACGACATATCCATCATGGCGATCTTGGTAGGAATTGTGGGAGGAGTCGGCACTGTGTACGGGCCTGCAGTTGGCGCATTCATAATGGTGGCGGTTTCCGAAATCTTTCGCACCGGCGGGTTCGGATTCCTGGAAAACCTCACAAGAGCAACTTCCTCTCCCCTCGTAGCGACAATAACCAAGTACGTAAAGGAAGCCCATGTGTTCAGCTTTGGGATCCTCGTGATTCTGGTAATCTTGTTCATGCCCAACGGGGTGGTGGGCGATTGGAAGGTGCTCGTTCAGAAATTCCGTTCACGTCGAAGCAGAGCTCCAGAGGGTTAGGATGGCCTTTTTTGAAACCCACGATATGGTCAAACACTTTGGCGGCCTTACTGCTGTCAATCACGTCAGCTTTCAGGTGGAGCAGGGACAGATCTACGGTTTGATAGGACCCAATGGCTCGGGAAAGACCACCATTTTCAATCTCATTAACGGCTACTTTCCCTTGAACGGAGGAGAGATTCGCTTTGAGGGAAGCCGGATTTCCGGCCTAAAAACCCATCAGATTTGCCGGAAAGGGATTGCTCGGACCTTTCAGGTGGTCAAACCGCTCAAGCGGATGACCGTTCTGGACAACGTGATCGCATCGGCCTTTCTCCGGTGCTCCACCAAAGCCGAAGCTAGAGCACTCGCGGAAAACACGATCGAGTTCTGCGGCATGACAGGGGAAGCAGACAAGCTTGCCAAGAGCCTTCCCATCGCGTGGAGGAAGCGCCTGGAGATCGCGAGAGCTTTGGCAACCAAGCCTTCCTTGCTTCTGCTGGACGAGACGGCAGCGGGGTTGAACCCGTCTGAGTCCGAGCAAGCCATCCAATTGATCAAGCGAATCCGGGATTCAGGGATCACTATCATCATAGTCGAGCACATCATGAAAGTGATCATGACGATTTCCGACCGCATTCTCGCCATAAACCATGGGACGGTGCTCACTGAAGGAACACCCGAAGAGGTCGCCTCTCATCCCGAAGTGATAGCGGCCTATCTGGGAGAGGACTATCGTGCTTAACGTTGATTCCATAGACGTTCTGTACGGCGACCTGCAAGTGCTCTGGCAGGTATCGTTTGAGATCTTATCCGGAGAGATTGTGGTTCTCTTAGGAGCCAATGGTGCGGGGAAATCCACGACGCTCAAAGCCGTCTCATCCCTTCTAAGGCCCGCCAACGGAGCCATCACGTTTGAGGGGACCCGTCTTGACCGTCTGCCGGCAAGCCGAATCATCGAGTACGGTCTGGCGCACGTCCCAGAAGGCAGGCGACTCTTTTCGGAAATGACGGTTGAAGAGAATCTCATCGTCGGGGCCCTGAGCTCTCGGTCGAAGGGAAAGCGAAAACAGACTATGCAACGCATCTACGACCTGTTTCCGCGCCTCTGGGAGCGCCGGGCTCAATTAGCCGGCACGCTTTCCGGTGGAGAGCAACAGATGCTCGCTATAGGACGCGGCATGATGTCCCTGCCGGTCTTGCTCATGCTTGACGAACCTTCTCTCGGATTGGCCCCCATTCTCGTTTCAGAGATTTTCCGTATCGTGAAAATGGTGCGGGAAGAAGGCGTGACGGTTTTTCTGGTGGAGCAGAATGTCAAGCACACGTTAGCCATGTGCGATCGGGCATACGTGCTGGAAAACGGCCGGATAGCCCTCTCCGGCACCGGTCAAGAATTCCTGGGCAACGATCACATTAGGGAAGCATATCTCGGAATATGACCGGTCCAAGTCCTCGACCGCGATACGGAAAGCCTGTTAGCCTTCTTCTCTTGCAAAACCCCGTTGCTCAAGCTATGAATGGTTTCGGGAACATGTGTTGACGCGTGCGCAGCTCCAGCATGTCCTGCTCGAGTTCCATGAGGATGTCTTTATGGGAGAAAATGACAATTATAGTGTTCGGAATACGTTGCGAGACATGGTTCTTGCCCGAACCTCGCTGCTGTACTTGCTTACGGACGAAGACCGCCGGATGGAGTTGGAGATTAAAGCCCTTGGAGCAGCGTTCAAGCCTCCATTCAGAGTTTACGTGTGGTCGTGCACAACCGGCGTGACCCTGAACGACGAGCCCATTATCCCAACCCCGGCAATTATGGAAGCGCTCGACTGGTTCATGGGGCTCAATGAATCTGCATTCTTGTTGCTGAACGATATTCATGTCTTTCTTAAGGACAATCCACCCGTGATTCGCAAGTTGAAGGATGCCGCTCGCAGGATGGAGAACAGCTACAAGACCATCTTCATGGTGTCCCCATCCTTGGAAATCCCCCTTGAGCTCACTCACGACGTGGTGCTGCTCGACGTACCGCTGCCGAATATCGAGGAAGTGGAAAAGCTCTTGTATCAGATCATCGGTAAAGAGCGGCACAAAGACAGTCTTTTGGGGTCGCTCACGGAAGAAGTTCGAGACCAGTGCGTCAAAGCAGGTTCAGGACTTTCCAGCCAACAAATCATCCAAGCTTTTCGCAAATCTCTGGCAGGCAAGAAGACCATCACCTCGAAAGAGTTGGAGATCCTTTTCGAGGAGAAACGCCAGATCGTCAGGAAGAGCGGTTTGCTCGAGCTGGTGAAGCTGGACATGAACTTTGACCACCTCGGCGGATTTGCTAACTTCAAGAGATGGCTCAGGCAACGGGAAGACATCTTTTCCAAGAGGGCGCGGGAATTCGGACTTGCATTTCCCAAAGGCGTCCTGCTCATGGGCATCAGCGGATGCGGCAAGAGTCTGTGCGTCAAGGCAATCTCGGCTTTTTGGAAAATTCCCCTGTTGCGACTTGATATGGGCAGAGTTTACGACGGATTGGAAGGGACGCCGGAAGAGTGTCTGCGCAAAGTTATCAAGACATCTGAAGCATCAGCGCCGTGCGTCCTGTGGATCGACGAAATAGAGGCAGGGATTGCCAATGCGGGCCAGAAGTCGCTCGGCGGATCGGCTTCCCGCATTCTCGCGAGCTTTCTCACCTGGATGCAAGAAAAGACATCCCCCGTTTTTATCGGCGCTACCGCGAATAACATCGAGCTGCTCCCTCCGGAAATCCTCCGGAAGGGGCGATTCGACGAGCTGTTCTACGTGGAATTACCGCAGGACGAGGAGCGTGCAGAAATCGTCCGAATTCACCTGGCCAGGAGAAACATTCCTCTCGACAGGTTCGATTACACTTCTTTGGTCAAGGCTACTGAAGGATTTAACGGCGCGGAGATCGAGCAGGGGGTCATGGGCGCGCTATTCCGGGCGTACACGCAGAAGCGCGAGGTGTCTCACAACGATCTCTTTATTGCGCTGGAGAGCATTGTCCCGCTCTCCACGACCATGAAAGAGCAAATCAAGACCCTCGAGCGATGGGCGCATAACAGAGCGGTCCGAGCAGGGGGCAACTGATCGAGCTGCCTCACTGGATGAACTTGAATAACCGGTCCCACCGAATGCCGCTGAGATTCTCGGCGGAATAGTAGATCAGGAACGCGTCTCCTTTGACGTCTTCCACAGGGACGAATCTCCACCACCTGCTGTCGTGGCTGTAGTCCCTATTATCCCCCATCACGAACAGAGATCCTGGTGGAACCTTGAGTGGCGGCATGTTGTCGCGAGGCGAGATATCTCCGGGAATCACGGAGTTGCTGTAAAAACGCGCGTGCGGACTGGCGGTAGGCTTTCCGTCGAGGTAAACGACCTTGTTCTTGATTTCGACCGTGTCACCCCCCACGGCAACGACTCTCTTGATAAAATCTTTTGTCCTGTCTTCGGGATAGACGAAAACGATTACGTCGCCCCTCTTCGGCTCCCTGAACTGGGGCCACCTCAGGTTCGTGAACGGTATCCGGATGCCATACACGAGCTTGTTGACAAGAATATGGTCGCCGATGAGCAAGGTCGGTATCATAGATCCCGACGGGATCTTGAAGGCCTGTACAAAGAGCGCACGGATCAAAATCGCCAGAATGATGGCCACTGCCAGTGCTTCGGAGTACTCTTGAAAAATGCGCCGTTGGGATTTCTTGACTTCCGGTTCCTCGCTCTGCTTTCGTTTCATAAGGATCTCTTTCTTGTCCGATTCGCCGACAAGGCCACCCATCTGTGGAAAACCGTTTCGTTTGAGCATTCCGGTCGGAAGGGACAGCTTGAAGCAAAATATTTCAGAGTCAGCAGCCGCTTTCCCACGATCTTGAGTCCACGGGCCCTGTCATGAACCCTATCTTATAAGCCATCCTTGCTTTCCTGTAAAGAGATCGATACCGGTGCAACGATGAAGCCTGAACGGCCGATGCGAGGAATTAATAAATGAAACCGGCGGGGAGGATGTTTTGCATCCTCACCCCCCGGTTTGCCGGTTGGATGGCCCCTCCCTCCCCCGAGGTTGGGCCGGCTCCTCTCCTACCACCACCCGATTTCAGAGTCAAGCACCTTATGAAGATTTATTTCGCGAACTCGCGCCTCTCGATACTATTTCGCGCTCTTTTATGTGAGGATCGCGCATAAAAATGGCGCGTACGCGTGATCTTGATCCAACGTTTTCCGGCCACGACCGCATAATACGAAAATCCCCCGAGGCATCCTCTTTACGCCTGCGAGGGAATTTCTCCCAGGTATGCTGCCCTGACTTTCGGGTCATCAAGGAGGTCCAAGCCAGCGCCCCTCAGTACGACGTTCCCCAGCTCCAAAAGGTATGCGTAGTCCGCTATTTTGAGCGCGGCATTCGCATTCTGTTCAATGAGGAAGACGGTGACACCCTCCTCCCGGATCTCCCGGATGATTCGAAAAACTTCGGCCACGACAAGAGGCGCGAGGCCGAGCGAGGGTTCGTCCATCATGAGAAGTGCGGGATGAGACATCAGCCCCCTTGCAATGGCCAGCATCTGCTGCTCGCCTCCTGACAACGTGCCACCGTACTGGCTATACCTGGCCTCCAAGATCGGAAACGTGGCAAAGAGTCGTTCCATCGTTCGTTTTAGGTCTTCTTTGTCCCTGTTCCAATATGCTCCCATGACAAGATTTTCCCGTACCGTAAGGTTGGCAAAGATCTTTCTCCCCTCCGGGACCAGTACAAGACCCAGGGCCTGGATTGCATAAGCAGGCAGTCCCCTGATGGACGTTCCTCGGAACAAGACCTCACCTGAGCTAATGGGTACAATCCCGGCCACTGCCTTCACGGTCGTCGACTTTCCGGCACCATTGGAGCCTAACAATGTGACGATCTGCTTCTCTCTTACGTCGACGGAAACGCCACGCAACGCTGTGATTCCACCGTATTTTACGTAAAGATCTTCCAGAACTAGCATGGGCTGTGAAATCCTTTGATAGGAGGGGTGGGCTCATGGCAGTTGCCCGTGGAAGCCTCCAGGCGCTCCTTGCGAAGAAGCTGCGGGTGTCCACATCGTTGAAAACAACTTCTGCCAGCAGGTATCGCATCAGGCTTTGGTCACTTGGAACCCTCGGATCCCCCGAAGGCCCGCCCGACCTCTCTATTCGCCGAGGTAGGCAGCGATCACCTGTTCATTTGTCTTTATCTCGCCCGGAGCTCCTCGAGCGATGGGGATCCCGTGGTCGATCACGGTAATCGTGTGGCAGATCTTCATCACAAAGCCCATATCGTGCTCGATCAACGCAATAGACAGGTCCAGGTCCTCGCGGATCTTGCGAAGCAAGTTGCTGAATTCCATGGTTTCAGCAGGGTTCATGCCCGCTACCGGCTCGTCCAGAAGGAGTAGGGACGGTTCGAGTGCCAAAGCCCGGGCCACCTCGAGCTTTCGCTGGCTTCCGTACGGCAGTGAGCTTGCCCTTTCTCGAGCAAACTCCGTAAGGCCCATCAGATCGAGCAGGCGTTCCGCCTTCTCTTGAATCCTTCTCTCTTCCCGGGAGAAACGGCCTAACCCGACAATGGCTTCGAGAAAAGTGTAGGAAATGGCGGAATGAGACGCGACCATCACGTTTTCGGCTACGGTCAGGTCGTCGTACAGCCTGATGCTTTGAAATGTCCGAGCGATGCCGGCACTGGCAATGCGCGGGGGGCTCCAGTGGGTAATATCGGTTCCACGGAAGTATACGCGACCCGCTGACGGGCGAACGATTCCCGTAATAGCATTGAAAGCCGTGGTCTTTCCCGCTCCATTAGGACCGATAAGCCCAACTATCTCTCCCGGATTCACCTCCATATCAAGTCCGCTCAGAGCGGTAAGCCCACCGAATTCCACCGTCAACCCCCGGACGAGGAACAAAGGATCGCTCATACACACCTCTTCGCGAGTGCGATGAGCCTCCCGGTCCAGTCGATCAGCGCCTGCCACGAGAACTCCTTGCCGCCCATCAACCCCCTGCGCGCAAACAGCATGACCACGATGAGCAGAAGAGAGAGGATCACCATGCGCATGCCGGGAATCCCTTCGTAGTAGTACCCGAAAATGGTGGTGGGCTCTTCAACAATGCGCAGGAACTCCCCTCCCCACGTGAAAAGCGCTGCAGCCACGACTACGCCCGTCGTGCTCCCTAGCCCCCCTACAACGATGATGATGAGAAGGTGGAACGTCAGGAAAAAGGTGAACAGTGATGGCGATATTGTGGTGATGAGGTGGGCCAGCAACCCACCGGCTACCCCTTCGAAAAAAGCGCTGAACGTGAACGCCAGGGTTTTGGTTCGAAACGCGTTTATCCCCATCGCCTGCGCGGCAGTCTCGTCCTCGCGCACCGCTTGCATGGCCCTACCGTACGAAGATCTCACAAGCCGCACGACAGAGAACACCGTAAGGACACAAAAGCCCCAACTCCACCATAAGGTCGTGTGTGGATGGAGACCTTTCAAACCAAGAGGGCCGTTGGTGATGGAAACGAGGTTGTTTGCCACCACCTGAATAACCTCTCCGAACCCCAGCGTCACTATAGCCAAGTAATCCCCGCGGACGCGGAACACGGGGATTGACATGAGGAGAGCCATCAACGCAGTCAAAAGGCCAGCGCAAAGCAACGAAACAGGAAATGACACGCTAATTTCCGAAAGAGGCCAGACGATCGGCTCAATGATGAAAGATCTGATCTTCTCCTCGGGTGAGAGCGTAAGCAGCGCGCTCGTATACGCCCCCACCGCTACAAACGCGTTCGGTTCAAGGGAAAATTGACCGGTCACGCCATTGATCAGGTTATAGCTCACCGCGAGAATAATGAAGATTGCAATGTTGTTAAGAATGCGGATACTGTACGGGCTGAAGTGATGATCCGCATACCAGAGAAAGGCGAACAACGCGCCTACTGAGAGAAGCGTGAGAACTCTATCGCGAGTCTTGTGTTGAAGTGGGCTTCTCGCTTCGCTCTCCATGAGCCCCCTGCTCTACTGCCACGTATTCAAGATGGCGAACAGGCTTCGACAGGTCAATCCGGCAGTTCCTCTCCCATGATCCCTCTTGGTCGCGTCAGAAGAATGACGATCAATATGCAGAACGCGATTGCATCGCGATATCCCGACCATTCGGGCTTGACTGCCACGATGAGGATCTCCGCTACGCCTAGGATGAAGCCGCCAAGAGCAGCGCCGGCAACGTTGCCGATCCCGCCGAGAACTGCCGCCACAAAGGCCTTTAAACCTGGCAGCACCCCCATGAAGGGCTCAACCGCGGGATACTTCATGCTCCACATCATTCCGCCTGCGGCAGCCAGGACCGATCCCAGGACAAAGGTGAACGAAATGACCCGGTTAGCATCGACTCCCATGAGCCCCACTGTCTCCATATCGAGCGAGAGGGCGCGCATCGCCATCCCTACCCGTGTTCGCCGAACGATGTACATCACGGCCGCCAGCAACAATGCCGTGATGAAGAAAACCCAGACGGAGAGAACAGGGATGGTCACCCCTGCGATCTTGATCACCCCACCAAACAGCGACGGGAGGGGAAACGATTTCGGACGTCCGCCAACGATCACTAGCGCCAGATTTTCCAGCAGGAACGAAATGCCAATAGCAGTGATGAGCGCGCTGATCCGCGGGCTGTGTCGCAACGGTCTGTACGCCCCTCTATCGATAAGAATCCCCAGCACTCCCGTCAAGGCCACGGCCAGGAGAAACGATATCTGCCAGGGTAACTCAAATATGATGATGCCGAAGAACGCGAAGTACGCGGACACCATGAGGAGATCGCCATGCGCGAAGTTGATCAGCCGCAAGACCCCGTACACCATGGTGTAGCCAATGGCGATCAGCCCGTAGAAGCATCCGAGCGTAAAACCAAAAACGAGTTGCTGGGTGGCAAAAGAAATGTCCACAACAGGATCGGGTGCGTGACTATCGCAAGACGTCCACGCTTTTCAAGCTGTATGACTCTCAGCCTCCTCTGCGAAGGAGGCTGATCCGTCAGGGATGAATGGTAGTGACGTATTCGAACTGTCCGTCTTTCACCTGGTTGATGACCATGGCTTTAATCGGGTTGCCATCCTCTTTGAGGGAGATCTTGCCGGTCACCCCCGGAAAGTCCTTTGTGTTCACGAGCGCGTTTCGGATTTTCGCCGGGTCCGGGGAGCCTGCCCTCTCGATCGCATCAACGAGCAGGAAGTACGCGTCCGCGCCCATCGCGGAAAAAGCATCCAGAGGCTTGCCGGTTTCTTTCTCGAAACGAGCCAGAAACTGTCTTCCCAGATCCGTTTCAATCATGGCTTTGTGAAAGTGGGCCGTGAAATAGACATCGTTTACGGCATCACCCCCCAATGCCAGGAGCTCGGGAGCTTGCACGCCGTCTCCCGAAAGGATCGGGACATCCAGCCCCATTTCTCGCGCCTGTCTGGCTATGAGCGCGCATTCGGTATAGTAAATCGGCGCATAAATGATGTCAGGTTTGGCCGCCTGTATGCTGCTCAATTGAGGTGTGAAATCCCTGTCGCCCGACTTGAACATGGTCTCGGCCACTATCTTGCCGCCTTCTTGCAGGAATTCCTTCTTGAAAAAGCTCGCAAGACCGACGCAATAGTCCTGGGAGATGTCGTAGATCAGTGCGGCTGTGTTTGCCTTGAGTTTCTCCCGGGCGAGCTTGGCGGCAACTCGACCCTGATCGTAGTCGATAAAACAGACCCGGAATATGTATTTCTTGTTCTGGGTCACGATGGGGTTGGTCGCCGTAGGAGAGACCATGGGGATGCCTCTTCGTTCGGCGTGGTCAGAACCTGCGATGGTGTTTCCCGATATCATCTCACCGATCAAGGCTATGACCTTTTCACGCTCGATGAGCCTGGACACAGCATTGGCCGACTCCACTTTGTCGGACTTGGTGTCGACCAGCTTGAGCTCAACGGGCCGTCCCAACACGGTAGGTTTCATCTCGCGGGCCACGGTGATGCCCGACCAGCCCATTTGCCCGTATGCCGCCACGTTGCCTGTCATCGGGAGATACGCGCCTACCCGAATGGGATCGGCGGCCCAAACAGATGACATGGCCAGGGAGGCTGTCATAAGAGCGGCAACGATGATCCGTACCATCTTTCACCTCCATCTGTGATCTCGGGTAGTCCTGCCTGCGAGCCCGCAGATTTCGCCGTAAGACAATTCCCCTTCAACCTGGATAACGGATTCCTCGGCACTGAGCGCAAGGACGAAATAGGTGGCCGACGACTGCAGAGCGACCATTGTGATGATGGTATTTAACCACAAATTCTGTCGGAAAGGAAATATTTTACCCTTTGACGAACATCATGGGGATGTGTATCTTTCACAGCCATGACAACTGGATATCCGCTACTCAGATTCGGCGTGATCGGCGTGGGCACCATGGGGCAGCACCACGTGAGAATCGCGAACGAATTGCCCGATGTCACGCTGGCTGGCTTTTTCGACCCTGACAGGCGGCGTTGTGAAGAGATTTGTACCAGGCACGCATGCCGGTGCTTCGATCGGTTGGACGATCTCCTGGATCAGGTCGATGCGGTCAGCGTTGCTGCTCCCACGTCTCTCCATGAAGAGATAGGGACTCGGTGTCTGGAGCGCGGGATCCATCTCCTCATGGAGAAACCTCTTGCCCACACGCTGGAGGGAGCCGAACGCCTCGTGGAGCTTGCCCGCACCATGGGTGCGGTACTGGCGGTGGGACACGTGGAGAGATACAACCCCGCTGTAGCTGCTATGATGGAGCTTCTCAGCCAGCCAAGAGAAGAAATAGTGTCCATTGACGTCCGGAGGCTCATGCCTTTTGACGGTAGCCGATGCATGGACGTGGACGTCTTGTATGACCTGCTGATCCACGACATCGATCTGGCCATTGAGATCGCAGACGGCCCCATCAAGCGCGTCTCCGCCAGCGGGAGGCCGGTATTCTCCCATCAAACGGACGTGGCCCACACTCGGATCGAATTCCGCACTGGCACCACCGCGGTCTTCTGGACAGCCAAGTGCACCCCCCAGAAGGTGCGCACCCTCACAGTTGCAACGCCTTCTCGCTTGCTGGTGGCCGACACCCTTCAAAAAACCCTTACGGTCCACAGCGCCCTCCAGGTGCCCGCTACCGCGGACGGCATCTGTCTCATGGGAGAAATCACGACGCGCGAAATTGTCGTCCCGGAGGGAGAACCGCTTCACAGGGAGATCGAAGATTTTCTCAGGGCAGTGCGGGAGGGGACATCACCCGTTGTGCACGGGGAGCGCGCGCTGACAGCATTGAGGGCACTCGATATGGTGGCACGATCGCTCGCGAGCGGTGAAGCGATTCTGCAATGAGGGGGTGGCGCGACGGGCTTGGTCGATACAACCGGCCGAAAACGACGCGCACTCGGGGTCAGGTCTTGTTTCTTGACGAATCTATGATGACGATGGTCTGTGAATAGGCCACTGGCCTGGTCTAGACCGAGCAGGCGAGCTTAAGCGGTGACAGGAAGATTAAGAAACAAGACCTGACCCCTTCCCTTAGATTACCTTGTTCAACCCGTATTCGATGATGCCCGTTGCACCGGCCTTGAGGAGCTTGGGAATCAGGGTTCGCACCACTTCCTCGGAGACCACCGACTCCACAGCGAACCAGTCGGACTTGTACAGACCCGAGACGGTCGGAGCGTTGAGGGACGGCAAGAGAGATACCACCTTCTCTATGTGCTCCTTGGGAACGTTCATCTTGAGGCCCACCAGCTTGCGGGCTTCCAGCGCTGCCTGAAGAAGAAGGTGGATCTGCTCTATCTTTTCCCGCTTGACGGGATCTTCAAAGGAAGCTTTGTTGGCTATGAGCTGCGTATTGGTGGTCAGGAGCGTATGGATGATCCGCAAACCGTTTGCCCGCAGGGTGCTCCCGGTTTCGGTAACGTCCACGATCGCGTCTACGATTCCCTCGTTCACCTTGGCCTCGGTGCTACCCCAGGAAAACTCCACATCCACCGGCACGCCCCGTTCCGCGAAGAACTTCTTGGTAAACCGTACCAGCTCCGTCGCGATACGCTTGCCTGCCAGATCCTCGGGCTTCTCATAGTCGGATTCAGCATCCACTGCGAGAACCCACCTCGCCGGACTCTGGGATACTCTCGAGTAAACCAGATCGTCAATGACTTGCACGTCGGACTCGTTCTCCAGAACCCAGTCCTTTCCGGTGAGGCCTGCATCGAAGGATCCGGACTCCACGTACCGGGACACCTCCTGGGCCCTCAGCCTGGCCAGGAGGATCTCGTCGTCATCCACAGTGGGAAAGTAACTCCTCGGTGAAACGTTTATGGTCCAGCCGGCTCTGCGAAACAGGTCAATGGTTGCCTGTTCCAGACTGCCCTTGGGTATGACAAACTTGAGCGGTTCCTTACTCATCGATATCCTGTAAATCTCCTTGTTCTGTGAGGCGGCGGAAGAAGCAACTCCATCTCCGCGTATGGCACGCGCCCTTCCCGCGCTGTTCGACGAGCAATAGTATCGTGTCTTCGTCGCAATCGACCAAGACATCCTTCACAATTTGCACGTCGCCCGAAGTATCACCCTTCCGCCACAACTCTTGCCGGCTGCGGCTCCAATAACAGGCTCGGCCCTCCGTGAGGGTCTTTTCCAAAGCTTCGCTGTTCATGTATGCCATCATGAGGACCTTGCCCGTATGAACGTCTTGAGCAATGGCAGGTATCAGACCGCCACCTTTATCGAAATTGACTGGTAGTTCCAACCTTTCTCCTTCCTCTATCGCTGCTCTTCCGAACCGGTCATGTACTCCTGTTCCAGCGCACGCAAAATTGCCATAACCACGTTCGAGGCAGCCTGAGCCACCTCGGGATCCACAGAGCCATCGAGAACGCCGGCGAGCAGGCCGTTGAGAACCCTCACGGCATCACTGGGATCGCGTATCATTTCCTCACCTCTCATACGTTTATCCTGAATAGGCATCTCTGCCCGCGTTGTACGTTCCCGGCCACCGGTTCCCTGCGACGCACCGCGTTCTTCGAGAATCTCTTCAAAAATCCTCAAGGCTTCGGGAGTATAATCGTCTCTCTCTTCCCTGAGAATTCTCTGAATATCTGCAGTGGAATGCGATTCAAGGAGGGTTCTGTCCACCTTGTACTGACTCATTCTGACCTCCGACGCATCGGGTGCTCCCAGTACTTCTCCGCCATGGGAGTGCCTCCGCTCGAAGTGATGATATTCTTCCTGCCTCCTGCCACACACTGCCTTCCTATTGTCAGCGCCACTCGTGCGGCAGAAGTCCGTATGACTCTCAGGCACCCCAAATGCTCCCCGCCACGCGTGGAGCAGTACGAAATATATCACAACGATCGCACAGCGGCGAACCGGAACATGCCTACTTCAGGAGAAAGCGCACTATCTTTACCGTCTCGTCGTCGCGTTCCCACTCCATCTCATCGAACCATTTCCAGAACTTACTGAAAGAACAGCCGGAGAGAAACATAAGGGCCAGAGCGATGATCAGCCATTTCTTCATGGGTACCTCGTGCGGGGGCAAGCGTAAACCATGAGGGGAATATGCCGAAATCTATACTAGATCGCAAGAGCAAAGAAAGCATTTTCAGACGCCACATCAAACCATTTTCTCGAGTTTAAGACCATCCTGTGGAAATTTCGAGACAAAGCATTGCTCTTTTTCGTGAAGTGTGATAGGATCGCCACGTGAATCGACTCCAGGATCAACCTGGACCCATTGCTCACTTTTCTCGGTCCGCCCCTGCGTCCGTTGAGCAGACGCGAGTCCGGCGGGTATTCCCATTGCGGAGGATGACACGATGAATGTACCAAGAGTAGCGCTCGCGATGATCCTGGCAGTATTGATCGGCGGGACTGCTTGTGCCTTTGAGACCGATTTTGACGATCTCAGGCAATTCGACCGGGCACTCCCTGCGTGGAAGTTCGGCAGAGGTGTTGTGAACATCATTTCCGGTCCGCATGAGCTCTTTACACACATGGCCAATGCAGCTATTGACGGTGGATATTACGGCGCATACGACGGTGGGCTCCAGGGGTACCTGGCGGGATCGACCAATGGGCTGATAGCGGGAAGCTGGACAGGAACGTGTGCAATGGCCAAGCGAATGTCCAGAGGGCTCTTGGAGATAGTGACATTCTGGAAACCGGAATACGGCCCCACCCTGGATCCGGAATACGGTACGCGCTTCATGGGCGATCCGCACTATTTCGATCCGAACCCATTCTGGTATGCCGGCCCGACGCGCTGAGCGCCGGACCGTATACTAGTCAGTCAGTGGCCCTCCAGATAGTGTTGAGCACTGTAAGCGGCTGTGGCACCGTCTCCTACCGCGGTGGAGATCTGCCGCAGTTGCTTAACCCTCACATCTCCCGCGGCGAAGAGACCGGGTCGGGAGCATGCCATTGTTTCATCAGTGACGACGAACCCCTGGGGATCGGTATCGACCAGCTCCCGAAAACACTGAGAGTTCGGGGTGAGTCCCACGTAGAAGAACACGCCCGACACCCCGAGCTCTTTTTCGGCTCCGTCTTTGACTGATCGTATCCTCAGGCCTTCGACACCCATGCCCCCTTCAATCAGCACCGGCACGTGGCTCCAGTGTACCGTGACCTTCGGTTCTTTCAGGGCCTTCTCCTGGATCTCTTTTACGGCTCTGAGCTCATCGCGGCGATGAATCAGGTGGACTCGGGAAGCGAACCGCGTAAGATATACCGCCTCTTCCACCGCTGAGTCGCCGCCTCCTATGACGGCGACTTCACTGTCTCGGAAAAAAGGTCCATCGCACACAGCGCAATAGCTGACACCTCGACCCGCAAGCTCCAGCTCTCCCGGAATCCCCAGCTTCACCGGAGATGCTCCTGTGGCAAAGATGACAGCGGAACAGGAAATGGATTCTTCGCTTTCAGAGATCAACTCATAGCCAGACCCCGCGATCGCCACTCTGCTCACATCCGCCCTTACAATCTTCAGGCCGAATTTCTGGGCCTGCGCCTCCATTTTCTGGGCAAGGTCGACGCCGAAGATGGGTTCCGGAAACCCTGGATAATTGTCCACGAGCTCTGTGGCAGCCATCTGGCCACCAGCCATGCCTCGCTCTACCAAGATGGTCGGGACTCGCGCCCGTGCAGCGTACATGCCCGCTGTCAACCCCGCCGGTCCCGCCCCGAGGATTGCCAGCTCTGTTCGCATGCTACGACACCTTGTCAAGCAGCTCTTTAATGCGATTCTTGGGGACAGCCCCAACAATCTGGTCTACAACCTGACCGTCCTTGAACAGCATCAAAGTGGGGATGCCTCTCACCCCGTACCGAGTGGGGGTTTGCTTGTTGTCGTCCACATTGAGCTTCGCCACCTTCACTCTACCCTCGTATTCGGTTGCGAGCTCCTCTACGATAGGTCCGACAGTCCTGCACGGCCCGCACCAGGCTGCCCAAAAATCCACGAGCGTGGGAATTGTGGACTTGAGTATCTCGTCTTCGAAGCTCGAATCCGTAACATTGACGTAGATTGCATCTGACATCATCTTCTCCTCTCTTAATTTACATCTGATAACCTTTACAGTGCTTTCTCAAGAAATCTTTCAATCGGGATCGGACCTCCGGAGGCACCTCGTCTGAGATTCCCTGCTCGCAGATCTTGACCGTAAGCTTGAGCGACTCGAAAAGCAGGGCGCATGGCTGACAAACTTCCAGGTGGTCTTCGATGAGCCGGCACTCACGCTCTCCTATCTCTCCGTCCAAATAGTCGGAGAGTTGTTCGCAAAATTCCTTGCACGTCTTCATCTTACTTCGAAGCTCTGCGAGCCGCAGAGGCCCCCTTTTCTTCATAGTATGAGCCGAGCGCCTCACGAACGGCGTTGCGCGCCCGGTGCAGCCGCGACTTAACCGCGGCCACGGATATGTTCATGATTCCGGCGACCTCTTCCAGCGAAAATCCTTCTACATCTCTGAGCACGATGACGGAGCGGTAAATGACCGGCAGGCCGTCAATCGCTTCTTCGATCTTATTTTTTCCTTCCAAAGAAAGCAAAATGTCGAACGGAGTGCTCACAAAGGCCGGGGAAGTCCCTCTGATAGCACCGTCTTCCTTGTTTCCAATCTGGTCGTCATACTCTACAATCTCGGGACGGTTCTTCCTCAGATACATCAAGGCCGCATTGGTAGCGATTCGGAAAAGCCACGTAGAAAACGACGAGTTTCCTTCGAAACCTTTCAACCCCTTATATGCACTGAGAAACGTTTCTTGCAAAAGATCTTCGGCCAACTCCTTGTCATTCACCATCTTCCTCAGGTGGCGATACACCCGGCCCTCGTATTTCTCGACCAGGCGCTCAAAGGCATCGAAGTCACCAGAAATCACCTTATCGATCGTTTCCTGGTCGTCCATAGCGTCTCACATTCATAGGGATGCCCATATTGGACAGAAGATTCATATGGTAGCTCCATACTCGTACTAAATAGTCTCGATCTTGTCATCGTGTCAAGGCCAAAGCCTTGGAGGTCGTCGCGGCCAGCCCCGATATCGAGCAGGCAAGAAAGATCGCAAGGCTTGACTGACTCGAGCGTCCGGCCGTCCCGAATTTTACGATTCTCAGCGGGTCGTGCGCTCGGCCCCGCGGTTCCGGGCGAATGCCGTCGAACAATTGAGAAATCTCCCGAGAAATCTGTTGCACCAAGAACGAGTGGCCTATATCATCAATCATTGAGGGAGAAACATGGAAGACAGCATACTGAGAGTTGCAGAATGCCTGGCCGGCTGTCGAAACGTAGTTGCCCTAACCGGGGCCGGCATCAGCACGGAGTCAGGCATCCCCGATTTCCGAAGCCCTGGAGGCCTTTGGACCCGGGTCGATCCCGGCGAGTTCTCCATTGACAGGTTCCTCCAGAATCCCGGTCGCTTCTGGCGACTGCACCTCAACCTAAAAGCCTCGGGAGACTTCGACCTCGCGGCAGCGGACCCGAACCCCGCACATTACGCGCTCGCCCGTCTGGAGCAGATGGGGATACTGAAGTGCATCATCACTCAGAACGTGGACAATCTCCATCAACGGGCTGGCTCGGTTGAGGTTGTCGAGTTCCACGGGAATATGCTCCGCGCTGCTTGCTTGAAGTGCCGAGCCAAAGAGCCGATCGAGAACGTGGAATCGCGACTGGCAGAAGACTCGGACGACGTTCCGAGATGCCAAAAATGCGACGGGGTGCTCAAACCGGACGCGGTATTCTTCGGGGAGCCGATTCCGTCAAAGGCTCTCATGATATCTGAGCTTCAGTCACAGAAGTGTGACATGCTCCTGGTGATAGGCACCTCACTCCAAGTATACCCCGCTGCCAGCATACCCGTGGCTGTCAAGGTGAAGAATCCGCCTGCCCTGGTGGTAGAGATAAATCGCGAGCCATCCGCGCTCCATGGACAGGTGACTGACCTCCTCCTCATCGGAAGCGCGAGTGAAATCCTCACCAAGATCGTGGACGCGCTGGAAGTGCTTCGCAGAGAGCGAGCCTCCTGAGGATTCCTGTTCGTGACTGCGGCCAAGCAGCTCTAAGAGTGCGGGACTTCAAAAGAGCAACGATGTCTCGACAAAGAATCCAGAGCGGTTCATGTCAAGGACGTCTCTGTCTCTCTTGAGCTTCAAGTGCCAGAAGCGGTATCCGCCATTGACTGTCCACGTCCAGAGCCGATTCAGGGGAACGTCCACCGCGGCGCTAACCTCCCAATCCCACGTTGCAAGCGATTCGTAATCCCACCAGTTTATCCGGCCCGTGAGATTGGGACGCAACGCAATGCCATCGACAATGGGATAGAATGTTCCATGTACCCCGAGGGCAGGAACGACCCGAGATTCTCTGACGTCATAATTGAAGGTTACACCCCCCACAGTCACGTTCCTGACCTGTGTCTCGGAATTCACAATGGCCATGTCCACGTTGGCCCCAAAAAGGAACTGCGGGGTCATATAGAAGTCCAAATCATACCCCAGCCTCAAATCTCTGATGGTCTGGGAAGAATCGTTTCGGGCCTGATCGTATTGCGTGTACGGCTCATACCGCACCCTCAGCACGTGGATGTTGTCAAAACGAAAGCTCGAGAATGCCTCCCACACGAGCCGGTCCCTCTGGATACCGAGGTTCTGGATCAGATCGAGCTTGGTCAGGTCATTTTGGACCAAATCCCCGTCAAGTACGGAGAACCACATCCGGGTACCGCTGGACATTCGAAGATAAGAGGGGATTTCCCACGCGTGAACGTTGGAGAAGAGAAGGAAGCAGAGGGCGGTGAGCCAGATTATTACAAGAAGTTTTTTCATAATGATGCCATGCTGTGGCAAATACCTTATTCTCTTCCTCGAAAATCGATGCAACTAATATAACTTATAGTCTTTTTTGTCAAGACAAAAGAAAGCCTTCCCATCTTGACACAACGGTAATACATGGTATCAATATAAGTGAGCCGCTATCTCACCCGGGACGGTAATTCATGAAACACCAGAGACAAGAGGTCATCACGTTCAAGGTTCCTGAATCCCTGAGGGAGGCCATGAAAGGCATCCCCAACCGATCCGAGTTCATCAGATCCGCGGTATTGGCAGCACTGGATAACGTGTGCCCTTTGTGCCGGGGCACGGGCATACTCCTGCCGAATCAAAAGACCCACTGGAACGAGTTTGCCAAGCATCATCACGTGGAGGAGTGCAGGACTTGCCATGCGGTCCATCTCGTATGCCCGAGCTCTCCGTCACACACGGACCACGAAGAGCCCACACCCTTGAGCAGCAAATGACCTACTGGTCCTGAGAGAGGACGATATGGCGGATTCACCGGTTGTGGAATTTGAGGATGTGTCCTTCTCGTACGACGGGTATCCTGTCCTTGAAGAAGCGACCTTCTCCGTGCGTCACGGCGAATTTGTCTCCATAGTGGGTCCCAATGGAGGGGGGAAAACAACTCTTGTCAAGCTTATGCTCGGTTTGCTTCGTCCGTCACAGGGACGTGTCAGGCTTTTTGGGGGGCCGCCTGAGGAGAACCGAAGCCGGACCGGCTATCTTCCTCAACATGCGAGGCTCGATCCTCAGTTTCCTGCCACCGTGATGGACGTGGCACTCATGGGGCGGCTAGGTAACAGCGGATTCTTTGGCAAGTACTCGAGGCAGGACAAACAGGCAGCCCTTGCTTCTCTGGAGCAAGTAGGTCTGAAGGACCTCAAGAGCAGGCGCTTCTCGGACCTGTCTGGAGGGCAACGACAAAGGCTGCTCATTGCGCGAGCTCTCGCGAGCGATCCGGAATTGCTCATTATGGATGAGCCGACTGCGCATCTGGATCGCGCGGTGGAAGGTGAATTCCATGAATTGCTGCGGGAATTCAACAAGCGTATGACGATCGTGGTTGTATCACACGACCTGGGATTTGTGTCTGAATTCGTGGAAAAGGTCGTCTGCGTAAAGGTACGGGTGATGATGCATTCCACGAGCGACATAACCGGTCAGATCATCAATGACATGTACGGATCGCCCAGAAAGCTAGTGCGGCACAACAGTGGGGGCGAGACCAAGGCAATCCACCAGTGTTTCAGTTCCTGATCGACGTTCAGCAGCACAGCTTCCTGCAGTATGCGCTTGCAACGGGCCTGCTGGCCAGTATCGCATGCGGCGTGATCGGCACCTACGTGATCGTACGCAACATTTCGTACATTGCGGGGGGGATCTCCCATACGGTTTTGGGGGGAATAGGCGCGGCGCTCTACTTCAAGACCGTTCACGGGTGGAATTGGATCAATCCGATCTACGGCGCGGTGCTCTCCGCTCTCATTGCTGCCATGATCATCGGAGTGGTGAGTCTCAAGGCCAAACAGCGCACGGACACGGTGATAAGCGCTCTGTGGGCCGTCGGCATGGCGGGCGGCATACTGTTCATTTCTCAGACCCCCGGATATTCATCCGATTTGATGAGCTATTTGTTTGGCAACATTCTCATGGTCAATGAGTCGGACTTGTACCTCCTGACTGTTCTTGACTGCATAATCGTGCTCATCGGGCTGGGGTGCTACAATCAGTTCTTGGCGGTATGCTTCGATGACGAGTTCGCGAAAGTGCGCGGTCTCCGCGTCGATTTCTATTTTCTCCTCTTGTTGGGTCTCACGGCACTCACGATAGTTCTCCTCGTAACCGTGGTGGGGCTTGTCATGGTGATTGCGCTGCTGACCCTCCCTATAGCCATCGCTGGCCTGTTCTCCAGCACCCTTTGGCGTATGATGCTCCTCTCCGCCCTATTCAGCGCTCTCTTCACGACTGGGGGCCTCGTCATAAGCTATGTTCCCGATTATCCTCCTGGAGCCACGACAATCATACTTGCCGGGGCCACTTACCTCGTTATGGTTACAGGAACGTGGCTCTTGCACCGTCGCGAGGCGTGACGCGGGTCCACCCCACGTCGCCGGATGCACACGAGCGCGCATTACAGTGCAGGCTTTTAGCCTGCATTCCAGGAATTGGCAGCCTGAAAGGCTACCCTACATCGTCCGGAATGGCAGCCTGAAAGAAACTGTCTCAAAACTCGGGACACACCAAACATCGTAGCACGATTGGGCGTCGATGCGTGGAAAGGCACCCTCACCCCAACCCTCTCCCAGAAGGAGAGGGAGCCGGAAGAATCCCCTCTCCCCCGCTTCGGGGGAGAGGGTTAGGGTGAGGGGGTGTGCCACGATTATCACGGACCGCCGGCTTTTGAGACACGTTCGAAAAGGCTACCCTACAGAACCGGATGCGTTGAACCCCATTGTAGTGCAGGCTTTTAGCCTGCATTCCAGGAATTGGCAGCCTGAAAGGCTACCCTACATCGTCCGGAATGGCAGCCTGAAAGGCTACCCTACATCGTCTGGAATGGCAGCCTGAAAGGCTACCCTACAGGACCGGATACAAAGGAGGTAGGTATCAATCCATGAATCGGACAGACACCACAGCAGAGACGCCAGGCTCTTCCATGGTGACCCCGTAGAGCGAGTCAGCTTCTTCCATGCTTCGCTTGTTGTGCGTGATCACGAGGAACTGGGTGCGATCCGAGATGTCTCTGAGCATTTCGTTGAATCGCACCAAATTGGCGTCGTCGAGGGGCGCGTCCACCTCGTCGAGGAGACAGAAAGGTGAGGGCCGGATCAGGAATATGGAAAAGATCAGGGCCACCGCGGTCAGAGCCTTTTCTCCTCCGGAGAGCAGGTCCATATTCTGCTTCCGCTTTCCCGGCGGTCGAGCCACGATCTCCACGCCGGTTTCCAGGAGATCCTGTTCGTCGGTGAGCTGCAGCCTTGCTTCTCCTCCCCGAAATAGGTAGGGGAAGATCTCCTGGAATTTTGTGTTGATGCTGTCAAAGGCCTCTCTGAATCGTTCCCTCGTCGTGCGGTTGATCTTATTGATGGTGGCGTAGAGCGATTCGACCGCGCTCTTGAGGTCCGATTCCTGTTCCACGAGAAACGTCAGACGCTCCTCTGCCTGGGCGCACTCCGCTATAGCGGCCAAGTTCACTTCCCCCAGAGCCTCGATCTGAGACCTGAGGCCCTCTATTTCCTCCTCGGAAGGGGGAGACTCCGGTGCAGACAGGGTGCGGGGATCAACGGCGTACCGCTCCACGACCTTTTCCACGATTCCTTCCAGGGATTGCTCCAGCCGGGCGGCTTCCATCTCCAACGTATGGACGGCCTCCCGAAGGCTCATGATCTCTTTTCTCGCTGCGGCAGATTCTTGCTCGAGAGATTTAACGCGCGCGGTGAGCGTCTCGCACTCGCTCTTGAGTTTCTCCGCATCGATGCCCTGGGCCTCCCGCTCCCGCATCAGCTCCTTTTCCCTCTCGCGGGTGGCTTCCAATTCTTCCGAGAGACGCTTTTCTTCGGCTACGCTTCTTTCCAGATCCTCTCGCACGAGAGCGAGACGCTTCTCCAACTGGGCGGTCAGCTCGACGGCCGATTGATATTCCCTGTCCAGAGAGCGTTTCCGTTCCTCTAGCTGGGCAGTGCGCACTCGCAGCTCCGAGGTACGCTCGGATTCCGCGATCACCGATGCGGCGAGCTCCTCTACCTTTCTCGAGGCATCCTGTTTTTCGTTTTCCAGATCTTTCTGCTTTCGTGCGAGATTCTCCAGGGATTCCCCAACAGCTTGCAGCTCCGCGGCGAGGCCATCCTTCTCGCTGGCAAGCCTCTGCTTCTCGAGCTCCAGCACCTCGGTCTTTCGTCGTGCCGTTGCTATCTGGGCAGCGAATCGCTCCAGGTCCTTCTTTATCCTGACTTCCTGGACGGTGAGGTCCTGGGCAACGCGCTTCTGCTCGTCGATTCGGCTCCCAAGGTCTGCAGCACGGGATTCTTCGGAAACCAGGGCAGCACTCTTCTCGGCGATCGCAGCACGGATCGTCTCCATGCGTCCCCGCAGCTCTTCGATTTCTCGCCGCTTCTCGAACAATTCTTCATGGGACTCGTCGTGGCAGCCACCGGTGATTTCCCCATGCCGGGTGACCACTTCACCGTCCCGGGTGACAAGGTCAGCCACAATGCCGTTTTTCTCCCAGATTTCCACGGCATCTCGAAGATTATCCACAATGAAGCATCGGCCGAGGAGAAAGTCCCAGAGGCTGTCGCAACCATCCTGGAAACGAACGACGCTTTTGAGGCTCGTGGCGCCTTCCGGCACTTCGCCGTTTCCATCCTGGGCGCCGGGCCTCGGCCGGAGCGGAATAAGGGTGGATCTACCCTCTCCGGATTCCTTGAGATGGTCGAGCGCTCTGATCGCATCCCGGGGAGATGACACAACGAGGTGACCGAGTCTGGAGCCGAGGATGGCTGTCGCTGCCTTTTGATAATCGGCGGGCACTTCGATCAGTTCAGCCAGGGGGCCCAACAGAGCCTCAGGGATAAGGGAGTCCCGGTTCTTCATGAGAAAACGGACGCCCCGGTCATATCCATGATATTCGCGGCGGAGCTCTTCCAGTGATTCAACACGAGCGGAATCGCGTGCAAAGCGGTTGTCGAGCTCAGAAATTTCCTTCCTGAGACCCCCCATGCGCGTCTTGGCCTCTGAGAGGGCCAATGCGAGGACCTCATTCTCATGCTTGGCCAGATCACGCTGCTTCGCTGTTTCTGCGGCCTCGCCAAGCAAAGTGTCGTGCCGAGCGACATCTGAGGAGAGCCCCGCTGAGATTTCTTCAATCTCCTTCGTGATTTTGTTCGCGGTTGCGTCGATTTCGGCCCCGCGCCTCGTCAGCCTCTCTCGACGGTTGTTCTCCTGCGCGGTCCGCTGGAGGTTCTGGAACACTGCTTCCTTCAGGGTTTCGACTCGTTTCCTGCACGCATCAAGCTCTCGCTCTTTGGCTTTGGTGCCGGTTAATGCTTCCTGGAGAGTAGCGGCGGCCGATTTCAATTCGGAGTCGAGCTCGGATTTCGATTGCTCCAGCTCCCGCTTGCGGTGAGACGCCTCCCGGCTTCTTCGGCCTGCAGCCTCTTGTTCCCTGAGACCGCGCTCCCGCCTTTCTCGTGCCTGGGCTATCTGTGCAGCATGGCGCTCGATCTTGCCCCGTGCAGAGGTAAGCTCGATGTCGGTCCTGTGGAGAGCCTCCATCACCTCCTTCAGGGCCTTTTCCGCGTCGAGAGCTGCAACGCGATCGGCCTCCAGACGGGCCTCCAGGGAAGCGAAGAGGGACTCCCGCTCAATCAGGGATCTTTTCTGAAGGTCCAACTGCTCCGATGCCACCCTGTGGCGGTGTTGAAGTTGCGCGCACCGATAGGATTGGGTAGCGAGGTCCAGATTCCTCAGTCGCTCGCTGAGCCTGCGGTACCGTTCCGCTTTCGATGCTTGCCTTTTCAGGGAAGAATGCTGGCGTTTGACTTCCCGGATCACGTCGCTGATGCGCTCAAGATTGTGCTGGGTTTGTTCCAGCTTTTTTAGTGCCGCTTCCCTCCTCGACTTGTACCGGTTGATTCCTGCAGCTTCCTCAATGAGCACGCGGCGATCCTCCGGCTTGGAGGCCACCACCATGTCCACCCTTCCCTGCTCGATGATAGCGTATGAATTCTTTCCAACTCCTGTGTCGAGAAAGAAGTCGGTGATGTCGGACAAGCGGCAGGGAATATTGTTGAGCTCGTACTGGGACTCCCCATCCCGAAACAGCCTGCGCGCGATCATGATCTCGTCGTAATCGGCCATAGAGGGATGTGAGGAGCCGCCGTCATTCGCAAGAATCAGCCGCACTTCGGCCATGCCGACTGGCTTCCGATTCTCGGAGCCATTGAAGATGACGTCATCCATCTTCTTGGCCCGGAGGGATCGCGTTCGTTGCTCTCCCATGACCCAGCGAATTGCTTCCATGACATTGCTCTTACCGCACCCGTTCGGGCCGACTATTCCCGTGATTCCGGGCTTGAATTCGAGGACAGTCTTGTCAGGGAAGCTCTTGAATCCCTTTATTTCCAGCCTCTTGATTTTCATGTGCCGTCGCGTAATCCCCTTGAATCGGGCGGATAGTAACGTCCGTGCCGGCCGTTGTAAAGGGAAAATACCCGAATAAAGAGCACAAGAAAGGTTATCCGGGCCGACGAGCCATGGTATCATATTCCCATGGAGACGAAGGATTTCGACTACATTCTCATACGAGAATTCAGCGTCCTGGCGCGGGTTCCACGCGGTGCAAGCGCTCACCAGAAGACGGATCTGCAATTGTTCGACATGAGAACCGGTGTGCAGGTACCAGGCATCATCCCTGAGGTAAACGACGAGGAGCTGTCACGCGGGTACAAGGTGTCCGCGGAAGTGGCCGCGTCCATACTCAAGTCCGGCCATACCATCCTGGAGCTTCCCGCAGTGGATCTCTCAAAGGTGACGAACCTCCATGACATCAAGCAGCGAAAGCTGGACGTGGTGGTGGCAGACTCGATCTTGGATCAGGTGCAGAAGATCGCGGATATACTTAACAATTTCCTCAAGGTGGCGGAGTCGGCGAGCAAAGAGGAGCGATTCTGGTTGTCGCAACAGGCATTGACCCTTGTTCGAAAATTCTCGGGTAGAGAGCTAGCAGAGATGGAAAATGTTGTAGAATGGCTCGGAAGGCGATCGCCTCGCGAATAGAAAGGAGAGTCCCTCGCGTACAGGTTCTTTGAAGAGACGGCATAAGATGATGACCGCGCTCGTCGGCTTGTCCCTCGCTATGCTCGCGTGGGCGAGTCAGGTCTCCGCCCAGGCCACTGCGTCAGCCCTGTTCAAACAGGGCACCTCGTGCCTGCTGAACGGCAATCACGAGCAGGCAGTGACCGAATTCTCAAAGGCTCTAGGACTGGTAAAGCCGGACAGCTCCGATGCCCACACCATTCTGCTTGCGAGAGGTCACGCGTACTACGAGGCGGATCGGTTCAAAGAAGCCCTCATCGACCTGGCCTCTGTGCTCAATTCAAGACAGGCTAGTGGCGAATCAATTGCGTCGGCCTATCAATTGCGCGGTCTGATTCATCTCAAGAGAGACGCCGCGGAAAAGGCGATCAAAGATTTCACCGCAGCGATAAAGACACCCCACGAGAACATAGAGCTTCGTGCCGTAGCATTCTCCAATCGAGGGATCGCGTATATCAATCATGGCAACTACGATCGGGCAATCAGCGACCTGAACAAGGCGATAGAGTTGGATCCGAGCTCCGGATTTGCCTATGCGGGGAGAGGCCTTGCATATCTGCGGTCCGACAATATCGAACGGGCGCGTAGGGATGCCCGGCAAGCTCTGCGGCTGAACTCGGATTCACGGACGAAGTCGATCTCTGAAGGGATCTTGCGGGAGCTGTCGGTTTCCGCGTCCGGGCCGCTCAGTGTGGTCGTCCCTTTGAGCGAACATGGCCAGGTTTTCGTACAGGTGCGGTTCAGCAAGAGGGGGGCACCGCACAGATTCCTTCTGGACACCGGCGCCACTTTCAGCCTCGTGTCTCACGACCTGATCGAAAAGATCGCCCGAGAGACCTCCGTCCGTAAGATCGACAAGGGAACGGTGACAACGGCCGACGGAACGCGCCACCAGGTGACCCGGTATGAGATAGACCAGGCGTTCTTGTACACCTTACCGCTGGGGCGTATCGAGGTTCATGTCTTCGACAAGGACCCGAAAGGGATTCTGAATCTGCTCGGTACCAAGAGTATGTCGAGTTTCTCGGTGTCGATAGACAATTCGCGCAGGCGCGTGATCATCAGCAGGAGAGAGTCGTTGGCACGGTGAAAACCCCGTGTATCACAGACCGAGCAGACCGAATAGGTCTGTATCTTCGGGAGCTGGGCCCAGCGCTACTACGGAAAACCGATTGCTACTGAACATGTCGTCGCACAGCTCACGTAGCTCGGCTAGGGTCACTGCCTCGAGGGCCTCGAGAATCTCTTCAACGGACACATAGCGGCCGAAGAAATATTCGCCTTTGGTCAAGCGGTTCATGCGCGCGTCAGGGGACTCCATGGCAAGGATGATGCTCCCCCGAATGTAATTCTTCGCTGTGCGGATTTCCTCTTCGGTGAGTGAGGAAGCCAGGCCCATGGTCTCCTTGCCTATGGTCTCCATGAGCTCTTCGAGACGTGCGGCTTCACAGGCAGCATAAATACCGAACATTCCGGTATCGGAAAAGGACGAGAGAAACGAATAGACGCTGTACGCCAGGCCCCGTTTTTCCCTGATCTCCTGGAACAATCTTGAGCTCATCCCCGAGCCCAGGATCGCGTTGAGGACGTACCCCGCCTGACGGCGTCGATCTGCGGCGCTCGGCCCGATCGTCCCAATACAGACATGAACCTGTTCTAAATCTTTTGCAATCACATGCGCGGACGCCTCGGTCGCGGGGGGTATCGCGCAGATACGGGAACCGGTGGTATGGAGACGATTCATCTGCTTCTCGAAAAGGTTGGTAATATTGTCGTGGTCGACGTCACCAACTGCACAAACAACGATCTCCTCAGGAGTGTAGTTATCGAGCTTGAACTGCATCATGGTGTTGCGGTCCAATCTCCCGATATTGTCAATGGTTCCCAGAATCGGTTGTCCAAGCGGATCGTCTTTCCAGAAGCGGATACCGAGGATCTCGTGGACCAGGTCCTCCGGGCAATCCTCCAGTTGAGAAATCTCCTGGTATACCACCTGCTTTTCCCGCTCGATTTCCTCCTCGGGGAAGGAGGACTCGAGAAAGATGTCAGTGAGCAGGTCCACGGCCAACTCGCAATGCTCGCTAAGAACTTTGCAATAGAACGCAGTCACTTCCTTGCTGGTGAAAGCGTTCATCACTCCGCCGACTGAATCGATCTCCTTAGCGATAGACAGAGCGGACCGCCTGTTCGTCCCTTTGAAGAGCATGTGTTCGATGAAATGACAGATTCCGTTCACTTCGGGGCGCTCGAATCGCGAACCCGACCGTACCCAGATCCCCAGCGATACGGACTGGAGATATGGAATGCGTTCGGTGACGACTCGGACCCCGTTGTTTAAGACGGACTTGCGGTAGGTGTTGGAATGGTCATACCGCGTGACAGAGGAGCAGAGGCCTTTTCTATGACTCATTAATCAGGTGTCTTCCCAATGGCGTCTTTTCTTGACAACTTTATCTTTCCCTGTGGATCGATGCCTATGCACTTCACCGGGAAGGTATCCCCTTCTTTCACGACGTCTGTCACCTTCTTGACCCGACCGGGCTCGAGCTGGGAGATATGGACCAGTCCGTCGGTTCCGGGGAAAATCTCCACGAAGGCCCCGAAATCGGTAACCTTCCGGACCACTCCCATGTAGATCCTTCCCACTTCCGCCTCCTGAGTGAGGCCCCGTATGGCGGTCTTAGCTTGTTCAGCACCAACGACGTCGGTTGAAGCGATAACGACTTTGCCGGTATCGTCCACTTCGATTTTGGTCCCGGTCTCTTCCTGAATTCCCCGAATAACCTTGCCCCCCGGACCAATGATATCTCTAATTTTCTCAGGATTGACGTGCATGACGAAAATCCTCGGCGCGTGTTTGGAGATTTCCGGCCTGGGAGTAGATATTACCGCGTTCATTTTCTCCAGAATCTGGCGCCGGCCTTCTCTCGCCTGGTACAGGGCCTGGGATAGGATCTCCCGAGTAATGCCGTCGATCTTGATGTCCATTTGCAGAGCAGTGACGCCGTCCCACGTTCCGGCCACCTTGAAATCCATATCTCCATGGTGGTCTTCGTCTCCTATGATATCTGAGAGAATGATGGTCTTGTCTTGACCCTTCAGCAAACCCATGGCTATACCGGCCACAGGAGCGATCACCGGGACGCCGGCATCCATCAAGGACAGGGAAGCTCCGCACACGGTGGCCATGGAAGAAGAGCCATTTGACTCCAGGATTTCAGACACCACGCGGATGGTATAGGGGAATTCGTCATCGTCAGGCAGAAGGTACGCCAGAGCCCTCTCTGCGAGCGCACCATGGCCGATTTCCCTCCGAGAAGGCCCTCTCAGGAACTTGACCTCGTTGACGGAAAACGGCGGGAACTTGTAGTGAAGCATAAATGACTTGAATGTGGCCCCTTCCAGCGCTTCTATTTTCTGTTCGTCAGACGAGGTTCCCAGGGTCACGATGACGAGAGCCTGAGTCTCGCCCCGCGTAAAGAGCGCGCTCCCGTGTGTCCGTGGCAGGGCCCCCACTTCACAACTAATTTCCCGAAGGTCAGTAAAGCCTCGGCCTCCGATCCGGATGTTCTTCTCCAGGATCATGGATCGAACGTATTCGCCCTCGATCTTGTCGAAGTAGCCGAGAATCTCCGAGCGTCTCCTTTCGCCCTCTTCCCCCATTGACTCAAGGTACTCGGTATAGATTTGTGCCAACGCGTCATGTCGGCTGAGTTTTGCAGGAATATTGATAGCCTGCTCAATGCGCTCGCCGCACTCACGTCTAATCCTCTCGATAAGCTCTTCGTCCTGGACGCTTGGCGGAACCGGCCGTTTGGGCTTTCCAGCTTTTTCTCTCAGTTCCTCTTGCGCTGCCACTATCTTCAGGATTTCTTCCTGAGCGAAGAAGATGGCATCCAGGATTACATCTTCCGCCAGTTGGTCGCTCCCCCCTTCAACCATTACGATCCCTTTGCGTGAGCCGACCACGATGAGGCTAAGGTCCGAATACGTCTCTTCCAGGGGAGAGGGATTGACAACCAGATTTCCGTCGATCCGTCCGAGACGTACTGCGCCCACCGGACCGTCGAATGGGATGTCGGACAAGTGGAGAGCGGCTGACGCACCGTTGATGGCCATCATGTCCGTGTCGTTCTCGCCATCGGACGATAGGACCGTTGCGATGATCTGGGTCTCGGCCGTGAATCCTTTGGGAAACAGGGGACGGATCGGCCTATCTATGAACCGCGCGGTCAGAATCTCCTTTTCGGTCGGACGGCCTTCTCTCTTGAAAAATCCCCCCGGGATCTTCCCTGCGGCGTAGGTCATCTCCAGGTAATCGACCGTGAGTGGGAAGAAATCAATGCCTTCCCTCCCTTTCTTTTCCGCTACGGCTGTCACGAGGACAATGGACTCCCCCACTCGAACCAATGCGGCACCGGACGCCTGTTTGGCCAAACGACCCGTCTCGAATGTAATTTCTTTGCCAGAAACGGTGGCTGAAGCAGTATGCACCATAATTTCAGTAATCCTCATTGTCAGCACTCCGGGGGACCCGGGTGCTCGATTTCACCAATCGGGCTTGGCCAGGATAAAAGATTATCTCCGTATGCCCAATTCGCCGATCAAAGATTTGTAACGCTCTACACTCGTGGCTTTCAAGTAATCCAACAACCGGCGCCTCTGCCCGACCAGCTTCAGCAGACCCCTCCGGGAATGATGGTCCTTCTTATGGATCTTGAAATGTTCGGTAAGATACCCGATTCTCTCACTGAGCAGGGCTACCTGCACTTCAGGAGACCCGGTGTCCTTGTCATGAAGCCTGTGCTTTTCTATGATTGTTTTTTTCTTTTCCGATGGAAACGCCAACTCCTGCTTTCCTCCTGAACACGGATTGTTGCGCTAATTCAGCTCAATCTGAATTAATTATCACACGGCCCTCACGAAGTAAAGATTCTCCCCCATTTCCCGCTCTTTTTCTCCGGCGGCGCGGCTGCGAAGGCTGCTTCACCATTCGCGAGGTCTTCCGTCGGTCGAGAGGCTTGGGCCGAGCAGCGAAGCCGGCTTTCCGCGGGGAGTCTCTCAACAGGGAAATAATACCACCATTCCGAGTGTCAGCACAGGAGCACGATGCGTGCTCGGCGCGCTTTTCTGGGTTCAGATTTTCACTACGGTGAATCCACGACCTCCCCGGGACCGGGCCATTTTCTGCGAGTACAGCGACCTTCAGCGCGCGGTCGCAAACCGAGTGAGAGTGTCCGGGTTTCTTGAGATCCGGGCGAGATTTTGCCACACACCTTCGAGAGGCTCTCTTCCGAAGAGTTTGATTTATGCCTTTACATCGTCTATCATATTTAGTGGAGCTGAAGCTGCCGATAGACCCTTCAATCCCCCCATCGCACTGACCCGGCATACGGGAGACGATTGACGACCAGGAGAATGATTGACGCCAGGAGGAGAGCGCCATGGATTTTGTTCGGCAACTAATCGATCTTGTCGGAGAAAACTTGATCACTGCTTCGCCAGTCGACTGCCTGGCATATTCCCGGGACATGTCCATTCATGCAGGAGTGCCTCAAGTCATTGTATTTGCTACCGACACTGACCAAGTAAGTAAGGTGGTCGCCTTGGCCAATTCCGAAAGAGTCCCGGTCGTAGCGCGGGGAACCGGGTCTTCAGTGACAGGTGCAGTCCTTCCCATCAAGGGGGGCGTGGTACTGGATTTCACCAGAATGAACAAAGTGAAGGAAGTGAACTCCGCCGACGGGTACGCGATCGTCGAGCCTGGGGTCATTTGTAACGCGCTCAACGCCAAGCTGGCACCCACCCATTTTTTCCCACCCGATCCCGGAAGCGCGCCCATTGCCACAATTGGGGGCATGATCGCCACCAACGCCAGCGGTGTCCGCGCCGCCAAATACGGGACAACCAAAGACTACGTCAAGAGTCTCACCGTTGTCCTGGCGGATGGAAGAGTCATTCGCACAGGAGATATCGCCCCGAAGAGCTCCGCGGGATATGATTTGACCCATCTGTTTGCCAGCTCCGAGGGCACGCTGGGAATAATTACTGAAGCGGTAGTAAAGATCCTTCCCATGCCTGAGTATGAGGCGTTCGCAAAGGCATCGTTTCCCGATGTGGAAACGGCCGGCCGTGCGGTGGAGAAGATTTTCACGTCCGGCATGGAGCTGGCTACCTGCGAGATTCTTGACAATGTCTGCCTGGACGTGGCCAGAGATGCCCTCAGAATGGAAATTCCCAAAGAAGTGAACTGCCAGTTGTTCATGGGCATCGACGGTCCCAAGAGCGCGGTTCAAGAGCAGATCAAGCGGATAGACGAGATTTGCGCTTCAGTGGGGGGCATGGAAAACGTCTGGTCCGACAATCCGGTGGAAAAGGCGAAGCTCTTCGCAGCCAGGGGCGGTCTCGTGCCTGCTATGAGCAGACTGCAGCCCGGATACAGGCTCGTTCCGCTCGTGGAAGACTTCGGAGTTCCCATAAGCCGAATCCCTGAGACCATAGCAGAGATTCAAGCAATAGGGGCAAAATACGACTTTCCCATTGCCACCTTCGGCCACATCGGGGACGGCAATCTCCATGCCACGTTCATCATGAATCCCGCAATCTCCGAACACTGGGAGAAGGTCAAGAACATAGCCCTTGAGTTTATCGACATGACCCTTCGATACGAGGGCACGGTGTCTGCGGAGCACGGTGTTGGTATGGCCAAATCCCCGTACATCCGCTCCCAGTTGGGGAATTCCCTCGATGTGATGAAGACTATCAAGAAGAGCCTCGATCCTAACAACATCCTTAATCCGGGCAAGATGGGGTTCGATGATGCCATCACGGATATCCTGGATGAGAACAGTTTTCAGGCATACCTTAGCGCGCCAGAACGAATCAGCCATTTTCCCGAAGGAGTGGATAACGAGATCATCGCGTGTATCCAGTGCGGATTTTGCAGAGCCGGGTGTCCCACCTTCGGCGAATCGACCCTCGAATCCTTGAACGCCAAAGGTCGCGTTACCCTGGCCTTCAACATGCTCATGGGCAATTTGGAGCCGTCCGCAGATCTTGCGAAGCGCCTCTACCAGTGCATGCTCTGCCTCAACTGTAAGGCCGTGTGTCCTGCACAGGTGAAAGTGTCCGACATTGTGCGGTGCGCGCGGGAACGATTGGTAGAGCAAGGTTACATGCCAGAGGTGTTCAAACCTGCCCTCGCGGCCATGATCGAAGCGGGCAATCCGCTCCTCGCCTCGCCGGACAAGCGTGCTGACAGCTATCCTCCACAATACAAGAAAGCGGTCGCGGGCGAGACCGACGCCATTCTCCACCTAGGCTGCGTGACAAGCTTTCAGGACATCAAGATCATCCCTGCTGTCATGAAGATCCTGGATGCAGCAGGAGTCAATTACGGGGCGCTGGGGGAAGAAGAATCCTGTTGCGGATACCTCTCGTACCTCGTGGGGGACATGGCCGCGTTCAGAAAGGCTATGGAAACGTACAACGAGCGCGTGGCAGCGTATAAGCCAAAAGAGCTGATAACCACGTGCGCGGGTTGCTTTAAGACCTTCCGTGATATCTATCCCCATTATGGGGGACACAACGGCTACTCGGTTCTCCATGCGGTGGAAGTGATTGAAAGGCTGATCGGCGAAGGGAAGCTGAAATTCCGTGAGGATACAGAGCCCCTCAAAGTGGCCTACCACGATCCGTGCGACATGGGGAGGCACATGGGAGTGTACGAGCCGCCTCGAAACGTGATCAAGGCCCTGCCAGGCGTCGAGTTGGTGGAATTCCCCATGAACCGGGACAAGGCCAAGTGCTGCGGCGGCGGCGGGGGAATGAAGGGATTCGACAACGAGCTTGCCGGGGAGATAGGCTACAAAAGGACCCTTTCGGCCCTCGATCTCGGCGCGGATGCGATCGTCTCCGCGTGCCCCTCCTGCAAGGGAAGCTTCAATCAGGCCGCAGCCAGGGCAAGGAAAGAGAAGAAGGGCAAGATCAAGGTGTTGGATATCACCGAGCTCGTTGCAGGCCGGCTCGCGTGAGTGGAGGAGAAGAGAGTGCCGGCGAGACGCCGGCGCTACGGGAAAGCCGTGCAGGAGCTCCCACGGGTGGGTTCAGGAGAAGTGTCCGCAGATTGCGCAGATTTTCGCAGATTAGAGCGCTTGCCAATACCAGTCTCCTCTTCTCCTGTTCACCACTGACGGGCGAGAAACGGAAATTATTATTGGCAACCGCTATAGATATGGTGTGATGCGATTGCCGGGAATCGTGCTTTACAGGCAGCAGGTGGACAAGAACCGATCAAGCTTCGGGTGCAGGCCTGACCCAAAGCACTGAGGGCACTCATTTCGATCCAGAAGGCGCGTCGAATCGTCGGGACCGGCTTTTGCTGGCGAGAAATACACGGTCATATTCTCGTCGCTCGTCGAGACAGCGAGGGAAAGATGGGTCAACGCGAAGCGCCAGAGCGGCTCGTCTGAGGAAACGGGAGAAGGGTTGTTTTCTGGGGCGAGTGGGCTCCACTCGCGCGCAAGCGCCGAGAGGACAGGCACCAGCGAATCATAGGTGTCCCATTCCCAAACGACGAGAGGAATCGCCATCTTCACCTCCCGCTCAGTTCCATCGTTCCAAAAGCCCACAGAAGCCAGCATTGGCGGAATCCGCCATCCTGGGCCTTTCAGCGAGGCGGCAAGGTCGACCATGCGCGCCAGGGAGGTCGCCTTCTCCCCGAGGGTCTCGTGGGCGAGCTCCAGTACCCGCTCCCTCACGTGGTCATGCATGAGAAAGTACACCTTAAGCCCGCAAACACGTGCAGCGACAAAGTCATATCCTACCCCAAAAACCGGGTACGCAGCCACGGGGGGCCTGTCCAGCCACCGGAGGATGTCTTCGCTTACAAAGGGCCTCCACAGTTTGATCAGCTCATCGCGTTCTTTCCAACTCGTGTTCACGTAGAGTCGGGGAACGAGACCGGAAGCCCGGTCGAATCGCGCACTAAGCGCGACATATGAGCGGACTGCATTCCCAGCCCCTTTGAAGTGCTCTTGTGCAATCCGTTGTAAGAGTTGCTGATCATCCTCCGTAGGTAGAAGGACCGACGTATACCTTCGTATTGACTCAGCCGCATCCTCCCACGTTCCGGGACGCTTGTGCGTATCGACAACGAAGCGAAGGGTCGGCTTAGTTCTACTGACTTTGAATGCAAATTCCACGGGTGTTCCGTCCAGACACAATTCTGACTTCCATTCATTGGACAGTGAATCTACCTCAAAACAGGGTCGCACCAGTCCATGAAACGTCTCTACCATCTGGTTTTGGACGCGGGAGGGGAAAACATCTGTGGTGAGCCAGATTAGCGACTGGAGGATACGCTGCCAGTTCGCACCCGCATGCAACTGTCGGTTCAGGTGAGCCATGTCGAAATCGTGATGGGGGTCAGGTCTTGTTTCTTGACGAATCCATGATGACGATAGTCTGTCAATAGGTCACTGGCCTTGTCTAGACCTCGCAGGCGAGTTTCAGGGGTGAAAGGAAGATCAAGAAACAAGACCTGACCCCTTTTCGCAAAGCGTCTTGGACATGATGATGCTCGCTTCACCGTCCGAGCCCCTGTGAAGCTGCAGGGTTGTTTCCATCCCTGGGACAACTGTCTCTACGAATCCCAACTTCTTGAACAGCTCAAGTGAGGGTTCGTTGGTGGCGTTAACCAGAGCGCTCACTGTTCTTGCACCTAACTCCAGGGACTTTTGTATGCCCATTTGTACCAGCGTTTCGCCTATGCCAACCCTCCGAAGCAAGGGGTGAGCTTGCAGACTAAAGAGCCACCTATCCTCCGAACCCCGGTCCAGTGAGGGCAGGACTTCTACAGACCCAACCGTTCTTCCATGCAGGAGAGCATGCACAACAAGGTACTCGCTGCCGAGGCATTTGTCCATCTTGGACTCCTGCCGATCCCAATTTCGGAGGCCTCGCCGTGTTGAGCGCTCCGGTACTCGCATCGGGTCAGCCTCTCCCGTTGCCACCATGTACTCAATGGCAGGCACAAGAAATCGTTTGACGAAGCTGCGATACGCGGGAAGATCTCGGATGCGTCTCACGAGGGGAGCGGCCAAGAGTCGAATACGTCTCCGAGGATCCACAAGCCATTCCGCGAGGGACCTGTCGCGGGCAATCAGACCCCCTAATACCTTTCGGAAGCCTCGATCGAGCCGGACCACGTTGTCCCCATGGCGAACCGCAGATACTTCTCCCAGGATATCTGACAGGGAGACTACCGTTTCCGGGCAGGTTGGCGCATCCCCGCGAACCAGGACGGATTGTGTTCCCTCATGGGGGTCGATGCCCATTCTGACTATCCGGTGAGCCATCAAGCCGGTAGCGCACCGGCACAGGACAATGGTCCCCACAGACAAGGACGACGGATCGGTCGGCCGGAGCATAACGAGATCGCCATTTTTCAAGAAAGGATGCATGCTGAAACCATAAGCACGAAACCAGAGCACGCCTCCTCGGCCTAACACCTGCTCTGCCAGCGCTTCAAGATCTGGTGGACTTAGACTTATTTCATGCATTGGATAAAATCGACCACGCTCTCTTGAGGCACGAATGCCAGCTCGTAGCAGGGAACTGCAGGCACGAGTTGCGCCAAGAAGTCCATGGTGAAGGCCATGCCATCCCTGGACCATAGCGGCGGAAAAGCTCTCTGTAAGAGGAAACAAATGGCCTCTGCTTGCGTCAGGGGACGCGAATGATTCTCCTGCCCCCTCGAGAGCACGAAGATCTTGGTCAGAGGAGCCCTCGCCACGGACAGGTCAGGCAGAGTCCCGTGCCAAGGAGTTGGATAGAGCCAAAATTGGCCATCCACAAAACGCACGATGACTCGATCGTCATTGAGTATTCTGGCCTTATCTCTCCAAAGCCCTCCTAAGGTAGACTTCCCGTGCCCGGAATTGCCTGCAAAGAGGTATCCATTGCCTCGATGTTCAATTCCCAGGGCATGGAACATCAATCCTCTTCCACGGGAGAGGAGAGACACCATGAGGACTTGTCCCAGGGGATACTCAAGAGGATCCGGCCTACGTTTCCGGGGACGCGCATGGCGCATGAAGAATTCCCCGCGGTGAAAGTCGAGATCAAAGACCATGAGCCTCTCGATATCCGAGGTGAAATTGGGTGTCATGAGAGTCAGCATGGTCGTACTCTGCCCTTGACGCACGCTCCACATATCTCCTGACGCAAAAATGAGCTCCGCGTCTTTCACGAGGGAATAGGGAATCGCAGCGGAGTTTTGTTGTATGGTAACGTCCGGTTTTCCGTGGGTTGAGAAAAGCTGCATCTCCCGGTTTGAAGTCAGGGAAAATTCAGAATGATCGTAATCTATTCGGAAGACGACATCTGCTATACAAACCGTTTCTCGAGCCGCTTCATTCATGGGGAGCACGTAGCTTTTTTCGGGGGATCATGAACCGAGGTTGTTGCATCGGATGGGGCTCCCCCAGAGGCTTCCGCTACAGACATCGGCCGAAAATCGGTTTCCGCTTCCACTCTGGGTCTTGCAATAGCTAAACACCGCTTCCTCTGCTACAAATTCCACTCTTTCCATCAGCGGTTTCATGTACTTTCGTTTTAATGGAGTGCTGTCGGTTGAACAGGTCATCTATCTTGTTCCTTTCTCCACACCCGACGCCAAGCGCGTGGGCTCTCAGATGAGCCAAGCGGCACAGATGGTCCACAGGCAATTCCGGGTCGTCGCCCTCCAATTCAGCCCATCCTGGGCAATAATCACAGAGAGCGTGTAGATGACACCTTTGGCAAGGGGAGACTCTCTTCCTTTTCTTGCGGACCACCGTAGGCAGGAACGATGCCCACCCTTCGCGAAATTTCCCAGTCCGAAGGTCATAGCTGGGGTGCCTGGACATAAGGCACGGACTGAGCCGACCCTGGGAATCTATGTGGAATCCTGTGAGACCCGCCTGACAGAAATACAGGTCATCAGGCGCACTCGGGGGTCCCTCAAATCGCTGCACAAACTTCTTCAACCCGTTCATACGCTCTGCGTCCTTCAACTCGAGCGCGAGAACCTCTTCTGGAGAAATCCTGAAATCAAGGGGTGACTTGTCACGATCCAGTCTCGGGTTGATCACGGGATCGAAGCGAAATTCGACGCCCAATTCCGCGGCGAGCTTCTTGAGGTCCCATACCTCATGCATGTTGGCTGTTATTAGAGTTGCCTTGAGAGCCAAGGGAACTTTGCGTTCCAAGAGCAGCTCAATCCCGCGGAAACAACGACTGTACGAGCCCGGAACCCCGGTGACTTTTTCGTAAACCTTTTCGCTCCGGCCGTACAGCGTGATCTCCACGGTCTGCGGCGGCCATTCGGCCAGCATGTCTGCGATGTGAGGATCTATGAGAGTTCCGTTGGTGAAAAGACTGGTTATCAGGCCCTTTCTCTTGGAGTGCATATAGAGAGCCGTGAAATCATCTCGAATCAACGGCTCGCCGCCAGTAAAGAGAATCCCCAGGCACCCATGGTCAGCCAATTCATCCAGAATCCTGATCACTTCACTGTGGGAGAGCTCATCCTCGATGGCCTTGTTGGTTCCCTCTTTCACGCGTATGTAGCAGGGCAAGCACCTCAGGTTGCAGCGGCACGTCAACTCGAAGCTGCCTGCCACAGGCCAACGCCTGTCCGGCCCGGAATTTATCAATTGTTGCACAAATTCCCCGCCGTCCATGTAGCCTGTCCTGAACTCGAGGCTTGTACCTCTTCGATAGCTCGAATTTCTTTCAATTGTTCGAGAAACTCTGTCACGTCGCGCTCGGCAGTCTCGGCCGTCACATCAAATTCCGATACCACGGCATTGATGATCTCAGCAACGGACCGGTGTCCGTCGATGTGCTCCCAGATTTCTGTTCCCACTTCGTTGAGCTTATAGAATCCGTTTATATCGGACGCTTGGCAATGTATCGGCACGAGCAGAAGGTTGTTTTCTATTCTTCTCGAGACGACCTTATCGCTTTTCCGAAAACACGCGGTAAGAAAATCCTTCATTGCCGCTCCCGTCTGTTCGTCGCACGCGATTGCCAAATCCAGCCGATCAGCTTAGTGCGTCCTTGTTGAACCATACCCAAATGTGGCGCTCTCCGCAAGTGCTTTCGGGCACGGGAAGAATGACAAATCGATCCAGAACATCGATCTGATTGCACCGGATCATCATGCTCGGTAGTTCCGAATCCCTGTGCTGCTCGCAAGTGACCTGACCGGATTGTTGCGTTGCCGTTGGCATCTATTGAAGCAGGGCTTCCGCCGGACGCCCCTACCACGGACCGACTGCCGCCAAATTCGCGTCGCGCCAGCATCTTTGCCGGCATTGCGGGGACTCTCAGGAAAAGAAACGGCACCGTATCTGCACTGCGGTGTGCTTGGTGATCGCGTCGTTCGCACTGACAGGGGCACCCACAAGGGATGCCCCTACGTCGCAATCCCTTTTTGACACGTCCCTTTGCGAACCCGGCAGCGGAATTCTGCTACGGCTCATGAGGTGACTTTGGCTCTGAAGGAGCGCACCTTCAGTAGCCACAGGTTTCAACCTGTGGTTCGGCACGGCACAACCACCAACCGACCCTGAAAGGGTCGACCAAGAGGATTCTCATCGCCAGGTATAGGAACCGATCATGAATGAGCCTTGGCTCTCCTTCACTTACATGGTGGACCCCGTCAGGGTCCCCCCTTGTCGGTTTTTTCCTTCCGTGGGTTGAACCCCACGGCTACTCATGGTATGCCCCTTCGGGGCATGAAGCAATCAATGATCACCATCCTTTCTCTTATTAATAACCCTGAGATACGTAACCGTACTTATGAAATCGTGTACTAAGGTAATTCCCTATTGTCCGACCACCACCTGAACGCCGGGGTCAAGACCGGATAGGATTTCGACCTTACCGTCCAGGGTACGGCCTGTCTTCACATGGCGAGTCTTCACGACCCCTTCTTCCAGCACGCGAACGGTCTCCAACTGTCCCACTGTCTGCACTGCCTCCTTCGGCACGGCCAATGTCCGAGATGGCAGAGTGTGAAAAGTGAGGGTACCGTATAGACCCGGCTCCAGTCCGCGGGCCTCTTCCAGGGGAGCTTTCACGGTGATGGTCCGCGTCTTCACATCTCTCTGGGGTACGATTTCTCGGATCTTCGTGGACTGGATCAGGTCCAGGGAGGGTATCTTCACTGTGACGGGGACGCCCTCGGCGACAAAGGGAGCGTACTGCTCTCCTACCGCTGCCACCAACTCTACCGAGCCAGGTATGAACACGGTGAACAGAGGACGACCTGGCGTGGCAAGATCTCCGAGGTTCACAAGTCGCTCCGCGACCACGCTGTCAAAAGGCGCTGTCACCGTGCCATAGGAAACATTCGTACGCGCTTGTTCCAAAGCGGCCTGGGCTCTCGAGAGAGCTGCCTCCGCGGTTTCATACCTGGTCCTGGCGTGGTCCAAGTCTTTCTGGGATATGGATCCGCTTTCGGACAGAGCCTGGTACCGCTTATAATCGGTTTCGGCATAGAAGAGATCCGCCTTTGCACTTGCAAGCGCGGCCTCGGCTTCTACAACCTTTTCCGACAGCTCTCTCGTATCGATCTTCAGCAGAACCTGTCCCTCTTTTACCTTGTCTCCCGCATCGGCTTTCAGCTCGATGACAGGACCCAGGATTCTCGAAGCTATGGTGGCGGTATCCTTGGATGATACGCTCCCAGAGACGGTGACCTCCCCTGCTGTGTCAACGGTCTGTACTTCCGCGGTCCTCACTGTGGCAGCCTGTTTCTCGGGAAGCGCTGTGGTGCCGCCGGGAACCTTCGAGTGAAACCCTCCCTGCATCCAGATCAGGACCACGATAAGCCCGATCAGAAACACTGCTCCTAGCAAAATCTTCCTTTTATCCATGGCCCGGACTCACCTGACGCTATTCACAGTGGTCTCCCGCACTGATGATAGCAGTTGCAAAGAGAAAAGACGGATCTGCAACAAGTGCAAACCCGGTGGGGCTACTGTGCAGACTCAGGGCTAGTTTTCGGTCATCACGTGATCGTCGTATTCCACCTCGAAACGCAGCTTGTGTTTGGCTTCCTCTTGAGCCAGCACCTGAAAGACGACCTTGATCTCATTGTCGGGAGAAAGCTCGGCCAGATTGGTGTACATGAGAAACGCTTTCTTCTCCTTCTTCATGGCAAGCAGAAGTGCGTCCTGGTAATCCATTTTCGCGGAAGGCTTCACATCTACCAGGTAGTCGGACATCTTGAGATCCAGGATTTTTTCCTTGGCAGGAGCAAGACGCTTCCCCGCCTTGATCTCCTGGAGCTTACGCTTGTGGCCTTCTTCTTCCCCCGCAAACTGTCTGAATATTTCACTCATCCACGGCCTCTCCACCCGACCGGCCAGATCGGTGTAAAATTGGGCGGCTTCCTCTTCTTGTCCTATTGCAAAATCGAGGACTTCATCCACAGACGTCCACTGCTCCATTCGTTCCTCCTCACTCCTGTCGGGAGGTACCGGCGGATTGGCGTTCATATGCCGGACACCTTCGCGTTCTTGTTCACGGGACGTGCCCCTTCGAGCTGCCCCGTGGGGTCTTGGACTCACCGTCCTATCTGACCGAAAACGGTCTCTGACGCGGTCAACGCTTCACGCACCGTGCACGAGTCTCGTCGCGGCCGCAAGCGCTGCTTCGTAATTCGGCTCCTGAGCGATCTCTTTCACAAGCTCAGAGTACCTTACCTTCCCTTCCCGATCAACCACAAGAACCGCCCTCGCCAGAAGACGATTCTCTTTCATTAGCAATCCGTACGCGGTGCCGAATGACGCTTCCCGATGATCGGACAAAGTCTTAACATGCGAAACTCCGGCAGCTCCGCACCACCGGGCCATAGCAAAGGGCAAGTCCATGCTGATGGTAAGAACAACCACGTCGTCACCCAGCTTTGCCGCTTCCTCGTTAAAGCGTCGCGTGGACATGTCGCAAATAGGCGTGTCCAAGGATGGGACGGACGAGATGATGCACACCTTTCCCCGAAAGGAGGAAAAAGCCACGGGATTCAGATCCGTGGCCACCACGGTGAAATCAGGGGCCATATCGCCGACATTGACCTCTTCCCCTGCGAGGGTTACGGGATTTCCCATCATAGTGACTAGACCAGAACGTTCTTTCATCTGTAACTTTCCTTTCTGTCAGGCGGGTCCTCACATGACCGGCTTTTTATGATGCTGCAGCTCAGTAAGCTTCCTCCGATGCCAGATCCTCCTCGGTGACTTTGTGCCTGAAGATGTAGTATGCCCAACTTTGATAGAGAATCACGATTGGGACCATGATCAGCGCTACGATCAGCATTATCGTCAACGTGAGCTGGCTCGAGCTCGCGTTGAACGCAGTCAAGCTCCAATTCGGGTTGAGACTCGAGGGATAGATATTCGGGTAAAGGCCTATTACCCCAAACAGTGTCACTCCAACAATGAAGAGCGCGGATGCAAACCAGGCTTTCCACCAGTGTCCTCGACCCACGTACAGCCTTGCGGCTAGCAGGGCCACGACAGCGAGTAGCGGCACCACAAGGAGCACGGGCAGAGAGAAGTAGTTGTCCCACAGAGTGGTCGCCCACTTTGTCGCTATCAGAAAGACCACTGCCCCGATCAACAAGATGACCCACAGACCTTTGGCCGCTGAGGCCGCCCGTTCTGCCAAGGGGCCTTCGGATTTTATCGCCAGCCAGATCGACCCGTGGAGCATGAACATCAAGACGAACGCGACACCACCAAGAATCCCGTACGGGTTCAGGAGCGTCAGCAGGTTGCCCACGAACTGATGCTCCTCATTGAAGGGAACGCCCTGGAAAATGTTGGCGAACGCCACGCCTAGCAGGAGGGCAGGCACGAAGCTGCCGAGGAACTGGCACGTGTCCCAAAGAGATCTCCAGGCACGGCTGTCCACTTTGCCCCTGAACTCGAAGGAGACCGCCCGAATGATCAGGCCGAAAAGGAGCAACAACAAGGGGGTGTACAGGGTACTGAACATCACAGCATACGCTGTGGGAAACGCGGCGAATGTGACCCCGCCCGCGGTGATCAGCCAGACTTCGTTTCCATCCCAAAACGGTCCCATGGAATTGTAGACTATTCTCTTCTCAGTTTCGGTCTTTGCTAGAAACGGCCTCAAGGCTCCAAGGCCCAGGTCAAATCCGTCCAGAGCGAAGTAGATTGCCCACAAAAGCCCCCAGAGCAGAAACCATATGGTTTCGAGCATGATTCCACCAGCCTTTCTTTTTCCTAACGGACGCCACGAGGATTCGTGCGTTTGGACACGAACCGGCGTCCAGCTTGCTCTCTTCAGGCCAACTCAGACGAACCGAGCGTGCGGCTGGATTCTTTCTACGGTGCCCCCCTTATGCCTCCTCCGGAGAGGGTCCCTTGGTAGCGAACTTGTACATGAGAACAAATGCAGCCAAGCCGAGGAGCGAATAGAGCACTATGAACGCCGCCAGGGAAAATCCCACCTGCGTGCCGGAAATCGGCGAATGGGCTTCGGACGTCCGCAACATGTTGTACACAATCCACGGCTGCCGACCCACTTCCGTTACCACCCAGCCGAGGAGGCCAGCAATGTACGGCAAGGGGATTGCGTACATCAGAATCTTCAAGAATCCGGGGCTCGATTCCAGGTTGTTCCTTTTCCACAAGGCGATCAGCGCGAGCAATACCAAGAGAAACCCGATTCCCACCATGATACGGAACGACCAGAACGTCAGAGCCACCGGAGGACGATCCTCTTTGGGCCATGACTTGAGCCCCTTGATCTCTGCATTCCAATCGTGATAGGCCAGAAAGCTCAGGAACTTTGGTATCTGGATGGCTTCTATATAATTGCGCTCGTTCGCCTCATCAGGAATTAACAGCATGCTGAAAGGCACGCCTTTCTCGGTCTCCCACATGGCCTCTACTGCGGCCAGCTTGGCAGGCTGGAATTTAGCAACCTTGGCGCCGTTCAAGTCTCCGATGATGACCTGTCCAACCGAGAAGACGAGCGCGAATACCAAACCCAATCGAAAAGAGCGATGAAAGAAGGACAGCTCGTTCTTCCTCAAGATATGGTAGGCGCTCACGCCCATAACAAAGAACCCTGCCACCGCGTAGCCGGCCCAAGTGGCATGGAGGAAATTGAGAATTGCGTAAGACTGCGAGATTACAGCCCAAAAATCGGTCAATTCCGCCCGACCGTCGCGAATCACATACCCAACGGGGTTCTGCATAAACGCGTTCGCAGCCATAATCCAGTAGGCTGACATAGTGGACGCAATTGCCACGATCCAGATGCAAAGAGCATGCATTTTGGGTGAAAGTCGCTTCCATCCGAACGCCCACACCGCCAGGAAGGTAGACTCAAGGAAGAAAGCCACTGTTGCTTCGATAGCAAGCAGTGAGCCGAAAATATCCCCCACGTACTTGGAATATCGAGCCCAGTTGGTTCCGAACTGGAACTCGAGCGTCAAACCTGTCACCACCCCAACGACAAAGTTGATGAGAAATAGTTTTCCCCAGAATTTGGCCATTCGCCTGTACTCTTCGTCGCCGGTCCGCACGAACTGGGTCTCCATGATAGCGATCAGAACCGACAGCCCGAGAGTAAGCGGTACGAAAATGAAGTGAAAGAGCGTCGCTACAGCGAACTGCCATCGAGACAAGAGTAGTGCATCCATACCAGGCTCGCCCCCTTTCCGAATGGGTTCGTATCAGCCGGTCCCCTTTTCCTCTTAACGGCCCGGACCATTGACCATTCCAGCATCCCAGACCTTTGGGGCCATTGAAGCTTCTCGGATACTAACGGTCTTACTGCGTTAATGATCGCAGCGCCCTCGCTGCCAGATCTCGCACGAAAGTGCTTTCCATAGCCCCGTCCAGGTATATACTCACGGGTGTTGTGTCGTCCATCATAGATTCCAGGATTGCCTGCGACGCTCGGTCTCCCAGCAGCCCCAAAGCCCATGCAGCCAAGCCCCGAATCGTTGGATCCGATGATTCCAGAAACGGGCGCAGATGTGGCAACGCATCCGTCAGGAGCTCCGGCCTGACTCGGGCAAGACGGACAATCCCCCAGAGGAGACCCCGCTGGAGCGGCTCGTATTCGAGGTAATTGCCATTTTCGTCGCAATAGGATACGAGAATCGGGGCGAATTCCTCTGCCAAAGTCTTATGACGGGCCATGATTTCGCCCAGCACTTCCGGCGCTCCCCATCCAATTCCACCGGATTCGTCATTGAGGCTCCACATGAGGCGACGGATGACAACTCTGGCGCTCTCCATGTTCTGCTCTGCCAGGTTCCGCACTACTTCTCCCATCGCGGTGACCGCCCTCCATCGCACAAGCTCGTCCGTGCTAAGAAGAAAGGAGAAGAGAGGATTCACTACTTGCCTGCCCGGCAGATTCACCAGATCCTCGAGACCTCTTGCGAAGTCTTCAGCCTGAAGAAGGCGAAACACTTTGCGTTTCAATGCTTTCCCGTCACCGGGGTTTTCTTTGCTCATGTAAGTTCCTGCTTTGTCTCTGTACGCATCTCGAAGAAATCAAGGGTTGGGGCCACCTGAATCGCTGGTGCCTGGATCGGGAAACCGGTCGAAAGAACGGCCCGGTTTCCCGCGAAGCGATCAAAGTGTCGTCGGCTGCCGAAACATTCACCCGGTCAACGGGCGTACTTTCGGTATCACCTGTGAACCATACTGCCACGCATTGAACATGCGTGGCAGTTATCGCAGTCAAAAGCCAGTGAGCCTTCGGTCGACGTGTGGTCCATTAGAGGGGGCGACATCTCCCCGCAGCGCCTGTGAAACTCCTGACTTATGGCCAGCACGATTGTGGAGCGCGACCGGTGCTTTGATGCCGTTGTCTGTGACTCGATTCAGAAGTCAGGTACGGTCCCACTCTTAATGCGCTCCACTATAGCTTTCTTCTTTGACCGCGTCTGCTATTTTGCGGCCTAACTCGACGCACTTTCCCAAACCGGCATGGTCCGGAACGTACTGGAGCTGAATCCCAGGATCGAGAACTTTGATTTTCATGTCTTCCAGAGCGCTGTTCATCAGCTTGACCGCCTCGCCGCTCCACCCGTACGAACCAAAAGCCGCTCCGATTTTGTTCGCCGGCCGGAGTCCCTTCATATAGCAAAGCATGTCGGCCATGCGGGGAAGCATGTTGTTGTTTAACGTGGAAGACCCCAGAATGATGGCCTTGGCATCGAGCAGCTCCGTGATGACATCGCTGCGGTGATCCACGGCCAAGTCCATGACCTTTGTGCTCACTCCACTCTCGATCAGTCCATCGGAGATGGCCTTGGCCATAGTCTCCGTACTGTGCCACATGGTGTCGTACACGATGAGAGCTTTAGGCTTGGGCGTTTGTTGGCTCCACCGATCGTACGCGGCTATGATCTGCATGGGACTGTCGCGCCAGATGAGACCATGGTCCGGTGCGATCATGTCGATCTTCAGATCCATTTTCTGCACGTCTCGAACGAGCTTCTGAACGAGCGGTGAGTACGGGAGGAGTATGTTCGCATAGTACTTGGCCGCATGGAACATCAGCTCCGAAGCATCCACCTCATCGTTGAAGCGCTCACTCGTTGCCCAATGCTGACCGAATGCGTCACTGGATATCAGGAGAGCATCTTCCTTGAGATAGGAGAACATGCTGTCCGGCCAGTGCAGCATCCTGGTTTCGATGAACATCACGTTCCGCTTGCCCAGACTTATCTCAGCACCCGTGCCCACAACCTCATAGGGCCAATCTTCCCGGTGATAGTGATCGATCAAAGCCTTCTTGCCCCGAGCGGAACAGAAGACTTTCTCGGGCTTGATGACTTCTATCATCTCGGGCAGAGCGCCCGAATGATCGGGTTCCACATGATTCACGATAAGGTAATCGATTTTCTTCGGATCGATCACCTTGTAAATGTTGTGCAGCAAGTCTCCCTTGAATGACTTTTTCACCGTGTCGAACAGGGCGATCTTCTCGTCCATGACTAGGAATGCGTTGTATGTTGTCCCTTTCTGAGTCAGGTAGCCATGGAAATCTCGTACACTCCAATCCACGGCTCCTACCCAGTTGATACCGTCCTTCACTTTCACAATGGCTCGCAATGTAAGTCCTCCGAAAAACAACGTCAGGTACGAACGTGCAGAAACTGTCTCGCAATCGGGCAATGGGCCAAAATCAGGGCACCTTGTCCCAGCACCCCTCCAGATACGGCCCTATCCGAAACGCCTTTCGAGACAGTTTCCGTGTTCTCGCCCCCCAATCGCAAGGAGCGAGGGGGAGACAAAATAAGTCACTATTCCGGTTCGAAGGACGACTTATCCGCCCCGCAAACAGGGCAGACCCAGTCGTCGGGCAGGTCTTCGAATGCGGTTCCGGCCGGAACACCATTATCCGGGTCTCCCACGGCCGGGTCGTACACATATCCGCAGACCTGACACACGTAACTCTTCATAAGATACCTCCTGTAAGTTGCCAGTTGATCGGTCTCTGTCGAGACCTCATGTGCTCATACCCACGCAGAGCACTCTCCATGAGGGCTATTTGAAAAAAGCTGACGCAAGCACGCAATTCCGAACGCGTCCGCTCCGGCTGTCATGGTCCGTGCGAGGCGGCGCTCTGTCCCAACGTGAATGCTTCCTTCAACGTCTCGGGCCGACCGCGGACATCGCCTTTGGCCTCTACCTTTCGAACGAATACGCCACCACCGTAGTCCATGTTCAACGCATCGTAGAAGTACTTGCCCACCAGTTCCGTTCCCTGGAAAAGGTTGGCCCCCTTGGTTGCCCCAGCACAAATTAGGTACCCACGTCCTTTTCGAGGCCCCATCTCTTTCTCGGCCCCTTCCCGGAGCCGCTGGCGGCACCAAAGAGCCTGGCAACGATCTATCAGCGCCTTGGCCTGGGCCGTGATACCGTAAAAAAAGATAGGTGACGCAAGGATGATAACATCCGCTTCCAGAAGCTGAGGATAGACGGTCTGCATGTCGTCTTCGATCACGCACTCACCTGTCTCATCACAACCAGCGCACTCCCGGCATCCTTCGATCTTCAAATCGCAGCATCGAATTGAGACTACTTCCGCTCCCGCGGATCGCGCTCCGTTGAGGCATTCCTCGAGCAGAATGTCCGTGTTTCCTCCCTGGCGGGGGCTTCCGAATATGCCTAAGACTTTCATGACTCGCTCAGTTTTGTTCCGCATCGTGGGCCGCTGCAGCAGCGGTAGCGCCTGTTCCACCTCGCGTCTCCTTCTGCTGCGCACGGTCAAATGCGAGCTAAAGGGTCACCCGAGCCTGGGATCCTGACCGGAGAATCCGCACTCAGGAACATAGCACGTGACGTTCACAAACTCACATTTCTCCTTGCAGCTAGTACAAATCTCAGGGGGAGCGTCTCCCGCATTGGCCTCAAAGGTGTAGCCACACTTCGAGCATTTCCAGGTAATCTTTTCCATAGGTCTCTATTCCTTTCTCTGTCTGTGTGTATTCGACGCGCTCTCACTTGTTTCTTCTCGCGCTCTCAGCAGGAACCGGAGGTGGTCCAGCATGTCCTGCGGCGTTCTGGCCAGATGCCACCGGCCTTCTGCAAATACTCCGTAATCGGCTCCGTGCATGGCGGAGGCGAACCGCGTGGAATTTGCGTAGAAGAACCACTGCTGCATCCACTGTTTCTCGATTGCTTCGTCGAACAGATTGGACGGGTCCGCGACTTTTGCATCCCAGGCTTTCTGAAGAATCTCGGTCGCTGTGAGGGTCATCGCATTTGTCGTCTTAATCGCGTTCTCGAACCGATCCCAATGTCCGTTGACCCAGCTCGATGCATGGCACTGGAGACACACCTTCTGGATGGTTTCTCTTCTCTCCTTCCGCTCTTGCTCGGAGATGAGGTATGCATCAGCAAAGGTTCCATCCAAGGCAGTGGGCAAGGGAAGCCCATCCTTGTTGCGTATTTTCGTCGTGTCTGGCGACGCGGGATGCGGATGACCGTACGGCAAGCCGAAGATCCTCCAGGGGATGCGGTCTGCCATTTGATGGGTCCTCTTCGCCACAACCTTTCCGTCCGCATCGACAACAAGTGACACGTGGCATGCTGCGCAGGTCGGTGCGGTAAAGTCCTTCCCAGCCGTCCAGGGCACCTCGCTGAAATTCCACTTGTCCCAAAGGGAGAAGAAGATGTTGCCGTGCTTGCTCACGGAATAGACCTTGTACGCTACCACGTCGGGTCCCTTATGACACTGGGAACACGTGTACGGTTTTCGGGCCTGTTCGATTGAAAACGAGTGCCTGCTGTGGCAGGGCACGCAGGAGCCCATAGTGCCGTCAAGGTTCATTCGGCCCACACCCTGATTGGGCCATCCCGAAATAACTAGGAATTCGAGCTCGCCATAGGATGTGTCCCTCGTAGTTTTGCCCTCCACCTGCAAGCGCGTCCCATGGCAGTGGTAGCACGAGTCCTCGTTTGTCTTCGCGTCCGGCGCTGCGATGGTAGTTTTCATGTCCTTCAGGCTTTGAGCTCCGTTGACCGCCTTTTCCAGGGTTCCGTACAACTCGTTTTTCGCCAGGTTCAGCCACGCGTGAGACATGAGATTCTTTTCGTACTGCTTCTGTTCATCGGGGTGGCAAACTCCACAGTCCTTCGGAGTCACCGTCAGGTGCACCTTTTCGGAACCGTGTTCAAAAGCGTCTTTGTGATCCGCCGGGTTGAGCGTATGGCATTCTGCACATCCTACTACGACGTTTGCCAGTCTGTCTGGAACGCTGGCCGCGGTTATGCGACGCTTCAGGTCAGGCTTTTTCAATGCGTCAGCGGGCGTGACCAGCGCGTGAAGGCTCTTCTTCCAATCCGCAACAATGCCGGGCGTGGCCGCCTCGTGGCAATCGAGACATTCCTGAGTCAGGTCGCTTATTTTCTCAAGTGCATTCACCGGTTCTAAATCAAAGACCAAACAGCCCAAGAAAGCTATCCCGGCAATCGCCGCCCTCGTCATCATTAGTACCCCCCGGTTTCCTTTGCGAATCACCTCAATGCACACACCTGCGGATCTATTTATCGAGCTTTTCCAAAGCCTTGATGAGGTGTTCCAGTTTGGGCATCTTGTTTATGTCATGAACGTCAGTGTATCTGATTGTGCCTTTCTTATCTACGACAAAGAGAGCGCGCTCCGACGTCCCGTCGGACCGCAAGATGCCATACTTCTTGGCCACAGCGCCGTGTGGCCAGAAATCGGAGACCACGGGGAACCATAATCCGCCCATTTCCGTAACCCACGCGTGCAGAGTGGGAACGTTATCCACTGAGATCCCTATCACCACCGCGTCATGGTTCTCGAAATAGTCCCGAGCAATGTTGTATCCCGGCCATTGCCTGGAGCAGACAGGGGTCCAAGCAGCAGGCACAAAAGACAGTACCACGTTTTTCTTGCCTCGAAAGCTGCTTAACGTCACCGTGTTGCCACTGAGATCTTTGAGCTCAAAATCAGGGGCTTCATCTCCTACCTTGAGCGTTGTGCAACTGTCTATGGATTTGAGCCCGCCGGGATCGTATATGACCCCGCTCCCTGCCCAACTTGTCGGGAATGCAGAGAGGGTTACGCAGACCACGGCAACCGCCAAAAAAAGAAAGAGCCGGAATCGGTCGTACGATCTATTCATGCAAAGCTACCTCTCTACTTTCCCTTCGTCTGCTCGAGGTTCTCGACAAGGCCGGCTATATCCTCGATACGTCCTACAAGGGCGTCCAGTATCCTCACCTTGTTCCCCTGTTCGACCTCGAGCACCAGGAACGTGGGAGTCCGAATCCTCTGTCTGGAAATCTTCTCCACGGAAAAATCTTCGTCAGAAAAGAGAGGAAAGGGAATCTCGAATTTCTTCCTGAAGACTTCGACCTCGAACGGGGTGTTCCCGATGCCAATGCCGACCATCTTAACCTTGTCCTTAAGCGTTGGACTCTTCTGGATCCTGGTGTACAGCTCGTTAATCTTCGGTGCTTCCGACTGGCAGATGGGGCAGTACATGCTGAAAATCTCGACAAACAGAATTGGTACTCTTACGCTGGGCAGGCGGAACGTATTATTGCCGGAAAGACCCAAGTAAGCTCGTTCTTTCCCGTTTTCGGGGACTGGAAACTCCAGTCGATTCAGAGCCGCCTCGTCTACTGTGAACTGGGCAGCCAGAGCAGCCGGGCCCTGCAGCACCATTGCCAAAGCGACCCACACACAGGCCAAACGCAGGCCAGTCATGTAGCACCTCCGCCTTTCCCTCACGGACTCTAGGCTGCCAGTGGGAGAAACATTTTCTTACCTGCCCCACAAATCGGACACTTCCAGTCATCGGGAAGCTGCGCAAATGGGGTCCCTTTCGCTATCTTCCCCTTCTTATCCCCTTTTTCGGGATTGTAGATGTACCCACAGTTGGGGGTCTGACACTGATACATCTCCTGCAAGCTTGCCATTCGGCCCTCCAGGTCTCTCTGGCCCCCCGTCCCCATGGGGCCTCGCTGATGGGAAGCCCCCAGAAAAAGAGGGCTCCCCTCGGTTCATTCGTCTGTAAGCCGAGGAGGGGCTCAGGATTTCCACAGCCCGTGGAGATTGCAGTACTCTCTGGCTGTGAACTCCCCCTCTACGGGAAATACTGCCTCAGGGGCTTCTCCCGGGCAAAGAAATTGGCGATAGGCTTTCCCATCTGCAATGATTTCGATCCATTCGATATAGTGCTTTTCTTCCATGGGATGCGCCACGCTCCCCACCTTCACCTTGGTTCCGCCTGGGACCGGCTCCTTAACAGGCACGTGCTTCTCTTTCGCCGCGTCAACGGTATTCTCTACGAACAGCTTCATGGGCTGGCCGCAGCACACAAGCTCACCCGCCCCCTCATGAACCATTTCCACTATGTTTCCGCAAACCTCACACTTGAAAATCTGGAGTCTCTCTGTCATTGGATCATTCCTCCTAAGTAGTTTATAATGCTCCATGTTGTGACCAAAGGAGCAAGAGACTTCGCCCGGCAGGGCGATCATCCGGTCACCAGTTCTCACCGAGGAGCTCATAATAGGCCTGGGGATGCGCGCAGGCCGGACAAGACATCGGAGCTTCGGTGCCCTCATGAAGGTATCCGCAATTTATGCATCGCCACACGACAGGCTGATCTCTCCGAAAGACCTTTCCTGCTTCCATGTTGGCAAGCAAATCCATGTACCTTTTCTCATGCTGCCGCTCTGCCACCGAAACGGCATCCCAGATGCTCGCAGCAGCCTCGAATCCTTCTTCACGAGCCACTTTGGCAAACGAGGGGTAAAGCTTGGTCCACTCCTCGTTCTCCCCTTTGGCAGCGGCCATGAGGTTATCGGCTGTCGACCCAACCACCCCCGCCGGGAACATGGCATCTACCATGAGGTCTCCACCCGTAAGCTGGGAAAAGAATCGTTTTGCGTGCTCCTTTTCCTGATTTGCAGTTTCCTCGAATATCATGGCAATTTGTACGTAGCCTTCCTTGCGCGCTTGGCTCGCAAAGTAGGTGTACCGATTGCGAGCCTGAGACTCGCCAGCAAACGACGCAAGAAGATTTTTCTCCGTGCGCGATCCTTTAATTTCTCCCATATGGGCCTCCTTTCATTGGGTCGAAAGAGTCTCATGCACAATTGTGCATGACCGCGTTTCCCTGACCGTGGAGCGCCGAGGCAAACACACGAGCTGACGCTCCTGCGGCCGTCGGCACTGTCCTCCTCTCAAGATATCCGGATTACGGTTCTTTCTCTTTGTGACTTCTACATCGAGCGCAGACACCTACGAACTCGATGCTGTGTGAGAGAATTTCGTACTCGGTGACATTCCGAGCGGCCTCATCGATCGTGTCAAATGGCTCGAGAGGCACGTCGTCAAGTCGACCGCAGCGAACGCACCGCACGTGATAGTGGAGGTCGGTTCTCCCATCAAAGCGCTTTTCAAACCCCGCGGGGTGCAAGGTATTGATTTTTCTGAACTGGGAAAGGATTTCGAGGTTTCGGTACACGGTTCCCAGGCTGATGCGAGGTAGCCGCTTGCGAACGATCTCGTAGAGCTCGGAAGCCGTGGGATGACTCTCGAGCTTTGCCAGTTCTTCCAGGATGACTTTTCGTTGTTTGGTGTTTCGTAGCTGGCCAAGGGGCACGTTTGGACTTCCAATAATAGTTACTATTTTCAATAATGGCTACTCGGTCGCACCTTGTCAAGTCCCGAGGAAAAAATCAGCCATATTGCTGTCGTGGAATTTGCCCTTGCGCCGAGGATTTCTCTGTGGCATATTAGGTTATTTAAATGCCCCCTCTTCTTCGCCGGAATTCCGGCTAACCATAATCGCGAGGTGTAGTCAGATGACCATTCAGTATTTTAAAAACCTGCGTGACCTCAACCGCTTTCTAAAAACCACCCCCACCGATCTCCCCCTTGCTAGACTCAATGAGATTCGCACCAGAGCAAAAAAGAAAAAGCCCACCGCGTTCATGGTCTGGATCAACCCGTCGGGCCATGTCATCGATCTCTCGATGAGAGTCTAGCCCCCTGTATACCGTGCCGTTTCGCGTCGTGGAAGCAACTCGATGGCAGGCAGTGGGAGTCCGCCTAATGCTGAAGTTCGCGCTGCGCTGGGCGTGATCGTGGCTCCAAGCCCGACGGATTGACTGATCTGCCGAAGTTTTCTCGTAGTTCCCGGAAGTTCTGCCTGATTTTCCCTGGCTGTCTCTCTTTGTCATAGCTGTGAATCCCCGGATTCTCGTCCGGGGTTCACCGGCCCTTTCTCAGAGCATCTGGGGCCAGGCTAGTGCAATTTCCAATCTCGGGCTTCCGGTGCGCAGGAAGCCTTCCCTTGTGAAACGCGCGTGCAGGCGTCCTCGCTATACGAACCCCTTATCCGGGCCAGCCGGACAATCGATCTTTGAGGAAATCCCCTCGGGCCTCCCTGTCACCCCCACTGTTCTATGAGGCGGAGCAATTCGTTGGTGCGTTCTTCCAGCAGCCGCTTATCTTGCCTCGTCTCTACGTTCAGCCGAATCACCGGCTCGGTATTGGATGGCCGAAGGTTGAACCGCCACGACTCGAATTCCATGCTGAGACCGTCGATATAGTCGATTGCCGGGTTCTTCTTACTGTAATTCGCTTCAATCCTTTTCAGCAGCCCATGGGGGTCGGAAACCCTGCGGTTTATCTCCCCACTGACCGGATATCGGTCCATTCTGGCTTGGATAAGCTCAGAAAGAGGGCGATCTTCCAGACTGAGGGTCTGGACCATAAGCAGCCACGGTATCATCCCGCTGTCGCAGTACGCGAAGTCCCGGAAATAGTGGTGAGCGGACATCTCTCCTCCGTAAATCGCATCTTCGCTTCTCATCCGCTCTTTGATGAACGCGTGACCCGCTTTGCTCATCACTGGTGTGCCACCCGCCTCCTCGACCATTTCAATGGTGTTCCAGATGAGCCTCGGATCGTGGACTATCTTCTGGCCAGGTTGCTTTCTGAGGAACGCTTGAGCCATGAATCCAACGATATAGTAACCCTCGATGAAACTCCCCTTCTCATCGAAGAAGAAGCAGCGGTCACAGTCCCCGTCCCACGCGACCCCCAGATCCGCCTTGTTGGCAATAACGGCTTCCGCTGTCACTCCTCGATTCTCCGGCAGGATTGGATTCGGTATCCCGTTGGGAAACGTTCCGTCCGGTTCGGGGAAGAGCTTGATGAACTCAATGGGTAGCTTGTCTTCCAGCCGCGACAAGATGGTGTCCGCGCATCCGTTACCGCAGTTCATCACTACCTTGAGCCTTCTTATTTTCGAAGTATCCACGTATCCCATCAGATGCTCGATGAACGAGTCCCTGCAGTTAAGCGGGCTGACCTTTCCGGGGATCGCGGCCTTTGGCTTAAAGCCATTTTCGAGAACAATCCGTTCGATGTCTTTAAGACCCGTGTCGGAGCTGATGGGACGCGAATGTTCCCGCACGAATTTCATTCCGTTGTAGTCTATCGGATTGTGACTCGCCGTCACCATGATGCCTCCGTCAAGGTTCAGGCTGGATGTGACGAAGTATATCTCCTCCGTTGGGCACAGGCCGATATCGAACACATCGCAGCCTTGCGAGGTAAGACCTTGTGAGAGGGCTGCGCACATGGACTCGCTCGAAAGGCGCATGTCCTTTCCCACGCACACCCGTGAAGGGGAGAGAAGCGATGCGTATGCCCTTCCTATCCTGGCGGCCAGGTCTTCGTTCAACTCGTCCGGGATGCGTCCCCGCACATCGTATGCCTTGAAGCAGTTGAGCCCTTTTTGTGACGAGTCACTCATGATCCCTCCTTACTGGTGCCATTGGTCCGGATCGAAGCCGTCCATGGCGATTGCGTCCTCCGAGTGCCGACGGCATTCTACCGTTATTTTATATTCTTTCACAGGGAGCCCGCGCCTTTCAAGGCGCCTAATGAATGGGGCTGGGATCCGGGATCTCTTCTTCGTTCACTTTCTTCATCCCCCCCCGGAACAGGACGAAATCGGCGCGTATGAGCTTGTCCTTCTTCGTTGGATGGAGATAGCGGACGCTGAACCCCGGCCGCCCCTCGTGCTGGAAGCTCGTGATCGGCAGTATGCCGGAGAGTTTCATTTGCGAGGTGATTACGTGGTGTTTCGAGCGTGAGGACCAGGTCATAAGGTAGAGCTTTGTGTAATCGCACCCGGCATCTCTCCCTATCGGCGCGTATGCCACCAGATAGTTGTTCTTCGCACCGCGATCCGGGTCGTCGGTCACACTGATAGGCTGCCACCCCACCATTCGCATAAACGGAACCATGCGCGCGATCTCATCGGGGGGGGTGAGCACCATGTTGTGGGTATAAAGGTAACCGACTCTGCCATCCTCGATCTTGACCTTGTACCACACGTCCTTCTTGAAATCTTCCAAAGTGCTATCCCCGCTCGGGGTATCCGAAGCCGCCGCGTCCGCGATGCCTGAAGGCACCTCCCTCTGCCCGTGGTGAACGGTCACGACCCGCTCGTAAACTTCGAACTTTTTCCCTGCTTGGAGGACCTCCACGATTTCTTGTTCCCGTCCTGGGCTGAGCCTGAAATTCGCTCTGCTTTTGGTCACCCCTTCAGCCTGCGGACGGATCCCTTCAATAGATCTCTTGAGCTCTTGGATTTTCTGGATGATTTCCTGCCCGCCAACAACCTTCTGCTCAACATAGCCTTCCCTGCCATCGCGGGTGCGCACCCTGTACCAATCGCCTATCTTGTCCAAGAGGTGTATAGGGGCTTCCGCGGGCAGGTCCCGAATTATTTCGGAATTTTGATTGGCGGTTCTGAAGAGGGAACAAGCTCGGATGGTGATCCCGTCTCGCGGAACAAAGGGACTCTTCTTCTGCTTGACCAGTTTGGTGACCTTGGCTAGCAGCTCTCTCTTGATAGGTTCCAGCTCATCGCAACCTGCGATGAGGGAGACACACACGGCCACGAGCAAACAAGCGGTTCGAGCTCTTGCTCTCGCTCGAGAATCACAGGTACAACCCATGAATGTACGCCCTTCCAGGACCCGACCCGCCGGGAATGACGCCATGGTTCTGAGGCCCATCCGACGCAGGGAGTGGCGACCCGGCTCCGATGAGACTACTCGGGTCCCCTCGGATGCTTTGGTGTCAATTCCTACACACTGAAGTGGCGCAATGTCAAGACATGTTTTCCGTTTCTTCGCATAAGTGTTTATTATTTAAATTGATTTTGTTGCATGCTCAAGACCGACTTCTCATCGGACCGGCAAATTTTTTGAACCGAAGACGGTCTCACCGTTGCTTTGGACAATCCAACGATACGTGGGCCCCTCTTTTGTCAAAACAAGTCGCTGCCGAGGGTGGAGGTAATCCTGTGGTGTAGGTACTCACGCTTTCCAGATTTCCTTGTTGAGAATGCAGTTGACAGGACGCAGGGGATGGGGGTGGAACCACGTCTCTGCACGGAAATAAAGAGCAAAGACTCATGAGAATATGGCTCCAAAAGGTGCTGCGCTCGTGTGCTGAACGCGCCGTCAGTGTTGGAGTCAGGCTGCAAAGTTGACGCGGGGTGGATTCCGCGCCGCCGCGAACCTCAATAGACCTTGATTTTCCAATCAAAATCGGATACATTTAGCTCCGGCTACCGAGGTGCGACGCGCACGGGGATCATGCCAAGCCTCGGGATCATCAGGTGAGGCTTGTGTCGTGTATGGAGGCAAGGTGATTGTACGAATGTGGGGCAAGACCGACGTGGGTAGACATCGCGCTATCAACGAGGATTGCCTTCTTGTTGATCCTGAGTTAGGGCTTATCCTAGTGCTGGACGGCATGGGAGGTCACAGAGCTGGGGAGGTGGCTTCCCGATTGGCGATGGAAACGATCTCGAGCTTCTGGAGAAAGCACGCCAAGAATCGCTCCTCTGCCCCTAGGACTTTTGAAAACTACGATCCTAGCTTCACATATGAGGCGAACTTGTTGCGACAGGCCGCTTACGAGGCCAACAGAGTTGTCATAGAGAAATCGCTCGAACGAGACGATTACGTGGGAATGGGCAGCACTGTAATCGGCATGGTCGTGACCGATTACACCGTATCGATGGTCAACGTTGGCGACAGTAGAATGTACTTGATTCGGAACGGTACGATCGAACAGATATCCAAAGACCACACTCTTGCGGAAGACCAAGTTGAGCGCGGCATAATGAGTCGGGAAGAAGCGAACGACTCCCAACTCAAACACATATTGTCTTCGGTCATCGGTGTCGATTCTCGTGTGAAGATTCACGTGGATGAGTTGGCGGCCATGCCTGGCGATGTGTTTTTCTTGTGCACAGACGGCTTGACCGCTGTTATGACCGATGAAGAAATCTTGGCAGAGGTTCTCCAGAATGAGCCGGGCCCCATGCTTCTCGATCGGTTCGTCGACTTGGCGAACGAGCGGGGGGGACCGGACAACACAACCGTCGCGCTCATGGCAGTGTACGAAGACACTGCAGGCGGAGCGGAGCACGGTGTTGAATCAGGACTGCCGGAACCTCACTAAAAGAACCACGCGTGGAATTTAACGCAGAAAACTTCTGTGGAGACATCGATGTTCAAGCTGATCCTCAAATTCCAGGATACCGTGTTGGAGGAATACGAGTTTCAGACGACTCCGGTCACGATTGGGAGAAGGGACGACAACGACATAGTAATTGACAACATGGCCGTCTCCGGGCACCACGCGGTAATCGAAGAAGAAGAGCCAAATTACTATGTGCTCGTAGATCTCGAGTCGCTCAACGGGACTTTTATCAACGAACGCAAGATCACGCGAGAAAGAGTCTTTGACGGCGACTCCATTATCATTGGCAAGCATACAATGGAATTCATCGACTTGCGGCCCGAAAGCGAGCGACCGGTCCGGGAAGAAAACGATGAGGCCAAGAAAAAGGGTCGGAAGTTCAGGGACACCGTTATCCTCGACACCGAAGCCCAACAGGAGCTATTGGCAAAACAGGCCGCAGAAAGAGGGGAACAGGCGGAGCAGTTTCCGAAGCCGAAGAAGGTGAATTTCTATGGGTCGATCACGATTCTTTCCGGCGGGACACCCGAAATCATAGAATTGGCCAAGCGCGTGACGACCCTTGGTAAATCCGGCGATTCCGACATCAAATGCAGCGGGCTGCTCATCGGAAAAACCGCTGCACTCATCAACAAGCGGCCCACCGGCTTCTTCCTTGCCTATGCAGAAGGACTCAAGAAACCCGAAGTCAACGGGGAATCGGTGACCACCCAGGTCCAGTTGCACGATGGTGATGAAATTGTGATCGGTGGCACTCGGATGACATTCAACATGACCGAAGAAGTGGTAGAACCCGCTTCCTGAGCTCTCACCTCCCAAAGTTCGGCAGCATTCGCTGTGGCATTCTCCACGCGGTGCATGTCATGCGTACCCACGCGCCGTGAGGCGACACAGGGCAACCGAAAACACATCTAGACGCGGGTATTCATAAGGCGGGAGGCCCTTCTCGTCTCCCGTCTGCTTGCGGAGCGGGACTTGAGCATCAGCACGAAAAGAAGCAGCAGCCCGACGAGCAACATGGCTATTCCCAATCCGGTTCGGAAGAAGGAGGACGACTCTTGCGTCGGCTGGACTGACTGAGGAGGCTTTGGAGGTTGAGGCGTCGTCTGGGGCCTGCCCATGACCGCTTTCCATCCCTTATCCGCAATACTGCTCAGCTTGAATTTTGTAGGATCGCCGGTAAAGGGGAGCGCCTGTGCCTGAGGATTTCCGTAGTAGAGGACATACTCTCTCCCAGGAACATGATCGAAGATGGCGAATCGCGCCGAAGCTGTGAGCTCTATCTTGTCCGGGCCTAGAAGATCCTCCTCCCCACCTGATGTCACCAGCTTCACGTACCGGTGGGGCAACGGCTTAACCCGAATTGAAAGGCTTTCAGCAATCGACTCGTCTCTCTTCAGACAAAACAGAACCCCTTCATACACCTTCTCCCAGGACTGTTCCGTCTCGCTATGGTTCATGTACAGCGTTACACTGCGAGCAAATTCACGGAGCGGCGAAACAATGCTCAGTTCCTCCAGAGGAAACCGAGCTTCGCCGAGATCGCCGATAAGAATGCTCGCCCGGCCCGAAGGATCCCGTCGATTTTCCAGGACCCGTAGGCTGACAGACCTCCGCAGAGGGTTTTTAGGAGTCGACGGATAACACGAGATCCCGGTCACCTTGATGGGAGACTGATCGTCATCGAGGATTCGTATGTGAAGGTACCGAAAGTTGTTCTCCGCGTGGAACACGGAGACGCTCTTGATGGCCTGTGGCTTGCCCACATCCGCGATCAGACCGTTCATACGAATTACGTACGATTCCCCGGGACCGTCCGCTCCTCGAATTTCCACTTTCCGCACGAAGTCTTTGGAAGGCGTCCGAATGAGGATGCCTGTGGTAACAATCTTGCCGGACTTATCCACCCAGACATCCGTCCATTTGCCCGGCTTGCTCGAAACCTTGTACATTGTGGCAGGGAAGGGCTCGGCCGCCTGCTCTTCCGACGTGATGGATGTGAGGGTAAACGGAACAGGGGTGCCGTCCTTTGTCACGAGACGCAGATCCCCCAGATCCGGCCGACATTTCTCGATAATCGCGGATTCAAGGGGAATGCCTGCAGGTCCTTCCGGGAGGCCCTCTGAGAGCTTCACCGTGCTGAACCACCCCCAACCAGTGGGATCGAATTGGGCCCACGCGATACCGTCCAGCAAGACGGAGAGACAGAGTACAAGAGTGAAGACCCCTCGAGCGTCACGGAAAACTACCGAAAGGGCAGCTCCGGTCAGTGATTGGCTGCTTTTTTCCATGGCGAGCGATTATACACTCGGCCAAGACCCGCAATCAACTGCAGTAGTTGTGAAATACGCGATTTGTTGAGAGGGCCCCCCGGCGTTCCCGAAGTCCTTCTTGTTTCCCGGCTCATCTCGATGTACTGTTTTGAGAAGGGCCGTATACACGCGACGATCCCCGTTGGCCATTGGAATCTCGGCACGATACCGCCGGGAAGATCGACGAAAGATAGATATATGGAAATCATTACTACCCATCTCAATGCCGATTTTGACGCCTTCGCGTCGATGGTGGCGGCCAAGAAGCTGTACCCCGATGCCGTGGTCGCGTTCCCCGGAGCCCAGGAGAAGAATCTGCGAGACTTCTTCATCGATTCCACTCTGTACATTCTCTCCATTGAGCGAGCCAAGGATATCGAGCTTGAAAAAGTGACGAGGATAGTCCTGGTGGACACGAGGCAGAAGAGCAGGATAGGGAGATTTGGCGAAATTGTGGATTCGGGGAATGTGGAGATACACATTTACGATCACCATCCGGACTCCGAAGACGACATACACGGTGACCAGGAACTGGTGCGTGAAGTGGGTGCTACGGTCACCCTCCTCATTCAGGAGCTGCAAAAAAGGGGGATTGAGGTAAACGCGGAAGAAGCAACGGTTCTGGCGCTGGGGATCTACGAAGATACGGGGTCTTTCACCTTTTCATCCACCACTGGGGAAGATCTGGCGGCAGCGGGATGGCTGCTGTCCCGCGGCGCAAACCTCAATATTATCTCACACCTCATGACGAGCGAGCTTGATAAGGACCAGATCGAGCTCCTTCATCAGCTTATCCAGGAGATGGAAGTAATCACCATAGGGGGTATAGACATCGTTGTCACGGCCGCGGGAGCGGAAAATTACGTCGGCGACCTTGCGATACTCGTGCATAAGCTTCGCGACATGGAAAATCCGGAAGCGATTTTCGCGGTGGTGCGAATGGAAGACCGCATCCACCTTATCTGCCGCAGCAGAGTGGATGAGGTCAATGTTGGCGACATCGCGTCAGAATTCGGGGGAGGAGGCCATGCAACGGCAGCCAGCGCGACCGTGCGCAACATGTCGCTCTACGAGGCGCGGGACAAGCTCGTACGTCTTCTTCACGAGCGCGTGAGACCGAAACGCCAGGCCAGGGAAATCATGAGCAAGCCGGTGATTAGCGTCGGTCCGGATCAGACTATGGACGAGGCAGCCGAGCTCCTGAGTCGCTACCAGATCAGCTCCATGCCGGTCACGCAGGATGGCACCGCGATGGGTATTCTTCATCGGAACGCAGTTGAGAAGGCACTCCATCACGGCCTGCATGCACATCCGGTCTCTGAGTTCATGAATCCGGGGATCATGTTCGTCACCCCCGATGAGTCTATTGAACGGGTGCTGAGCGTGGCCACCGAGGGGCGCCAAAGGTTGGTCCCTGTAATTGACCGTGGTGCCATCGTTGGGGTCATTTCGCGCAGCGACCTGCTCGAGCACCTGAAGCTCCCTTTGAGGAGCGATTCCTCGGGGGCAGAGGAATTCCCTTCGGGTAAAACCAGGAGCAAGAGCGTACGTCGCCTGTTAGAAGAGAGATTTCCCGGGCGTGTCATGGAAATCCTGAGACGGGCAGGGGAAGTGGCGGAACAGCGCGACGAAAACGTTTATCTCGTGGGAGGAGCAGTTCGTGACTTGCTCTTACGTATCCACAACCTTGACATCGACCTCGTTGTTGAAGGCTCGGGCATACCCTTCTCCCGAGAGCTCGCCGCGACCTTCGACGGATGTAGGGTGCGCAGCCATGAGAAGTTCGGCACCGCGGTACTGCTGTTCGAGGATGGCTTCAAGATCGACGTAGCGACTGCGCGGCACGAGTATTACACGGTGCCCGGAGCACTGCCCACGGTGGAAATGAGCTCGATCAAGCGTGATCTGTACAGGCGAGATTTCACTATGAACACGCTGGCCGTTCGGCTGAACCCGCGCACGTTCGGGCAGGTGTTGGATTTCTTCGGTGGAGCCAGGGACATCAAGGAGAAGGTGATCCGTGTGCTGCATAATCTCTCTTTCGTGGAGGACCCGACGCGAATACTCAGAGCTATTCGTTTCAGCACACGTTTCGGATTCACAATCGGCAAGCATACGCTTTCGCTCCTTAAGGGCGCGGTGAAGATGAAGATGTTCGACAAGGTGGAGGGAAAGCGGCTTCTCAACGAGCTCGTTCATATTCTCGACGAGAAGAGTCCCATTGCACCACTGAAGCTCATGGGAGGATTGGGCATATTTTCGGCCCTTCATCCTGCCCTAGATCTCAACCAACGTGTCAGCGAGCTGATCGAGGCCGTGTCCGAGGTCTTGGCATGGTGGAGATACTTGTTTGCGCAGGACAAGATCGAATCGTGGTCCGTTTACTTCCTTGCTCTGACTGATCCCCTGTCCGACGAGGATTTCGAAGATGTGATACGACGGTTTTCCATCGTGCGCCCGAAGAAGAAGGATCTCGTTCATGAACGCCGAGAAGCTGCGTACATCTTGTCGCAATTCTCGAGGGCGGCCTTCAATCGACCTTCCCAGGTGGCCAACCTCCTCAGGATGCGTTCAATGGAAACGCTGCTGTTCATGATGGCAAAAACCGGTCGAGAACAGTCTCGGAGAGAGATCTCCACATATATAACGTCCTTGCGGCATGCGAAGCCGTATCTTACAGGCCGCCACCTCATCGAGATGGGATTTGAACCGGGTCCCATAATAGGGACAATCTTGCAGACGTTGAGGGCCGCGCGGATTGATGGATTGGTGTCCACGGAAGAAGAAGAGAAGAAGTTGGTGAGGGATCTCTTCCTCGTGGATGGGAAGCAGGCCACTATGGCTCAATTCGTGAATCATAAAAAACGACCGGCAAGGAGCGTTTAAGACAATCCAAGGGGTTTTTATTGGTTTCCTATATGGTATAGTAATGGGTCATTTGTACCCCTTCGGTCGAACGCATGAGGGCGCGGCTTCCGCCGCTGATTCGGAGGAAATGACGAAGTAGGAGGAGGAATGCGGCCTGTCGGGCCTCGTTCCTGCACTGAGATCGCCGCGATGACGGCGGTATCAGTGTTGCCAACAGAGGGAGGATAGAATGACATCCGAAGGAGCAAGAACGGTTAAGGTATTTGACATTACACTCAGAGACGGGTCCCAGAGCAAAGTTGCCACCCGAGTCAAGCTGGAAGATCTCCTCAAGATTGCTTCGAAGCTGGCGGAAACAGGAATTTACGGAGCCGAGACGTGGGGAGGCGCTACGTTTGACGTATGCGTTCGATATCTCCGAGAGGATCCGTGGGAGAGGGCCCGCAAGCTCAAACAGGCAATGCCCAACGTAAAGTCCATGATGCTCATTCGGGGCCAGAACCTCGTAGCGTACTCGAATTATCCCGACGATGTGGTCACTAAGTTCGTTCAGGCGTCTGCCCGCAATGGCATAGATATCTTCCGAATTTTTGACGCGCTGGACGACACGAGAAATCACGAGACAGTTATAAAGGCAGTGCGGGATGTGGGCAAGATTGCGGAGGGGGCTGTCTGTTACACAATCAGCCCTGTTCACACAATTGACAAGTTCGTATCCAAAGCCCGTGAGCTTGAAGACAAGGGTGTCCACCAGATAGCCATCAAGGACATGGCAGGTCTGATCGATCCAGCCACGACATTCGAGCTCATTAGCAGTCTCAAGAAGGCCGTTTCCGTCCCGCTCCATCTTCATACCCACGACAACTGCGGCATGGGAATGCTCTCCGTGCTCAAAGCTGTGGAAGCGGGTTGCGAGATGATAGATTCGGTTCTCAGTCCCTTCGCCGGCGGAACGGGGCATCCGTGTACCGAGTCACTCGTGTACGCGCTGGGGCGCCTCGGATACGATACGGGCTGCAACCTGCAAAAGTTGACGGAAGCAGCAGAAGTGGCCAAGTCGGTCCGGGCTTTGTACCATGAGTTCGAGGCTCCCTACAATGGGGTTGATTGCAGAATGCTTGTCACTCAGATCCCGGGCGGCGTCATGTCCAACCTTACGAGTCAGCTTCGGGGCCAGAATGCGCTCGACAGACTCGAAGAGATTCTTGACGAGATTCCGCGGGTCAGGGAAGATCTGGGCTGGATTCCGTTGGTGACCCCCACTTCTCAGATTGTGGTCTCCCAAGCCACCTTCAACGTTCTCTTGGGACGGTACAAGATCATCGCCAACCATACGGCAAATCTACTGAGGGGACTGTACGGGGAAACGCCCGCACCGGTAAACCAGGAGCTTCAGCAACGAGTGCTCAAGGGGGAAGAGCCGGCCAAGGTCAGACCGGCAGAGCTGATTCCTCCGCTTTGGCCGGAGCTGGAGAAGAAATTCCCCGGTCTATCCGACGAGGAGATTCTCATTCACGCTATCTTTCCCCATGAGGCCGCGGGGTACTTCACGGATCGGCAGAATGCGGCTGTTGCCTGACAGCTTGGCGTTCAGCATCGTCTTGGTGGGACGGGCGTCCTGCTCGTGGGACGGGCAGCGTGCGAGCGGGACGGGCGAAACTGTCTCAAAACTCGGGACACACCAAAAAACGTAGCACGATTGAGCGTCGCTGCGTGGAAAGGCATCTCACCCCTACCCTCACCCAGAGGGAGAGGGAGCCGGAGGAATCCCCTCTCCCCCACTTCGGGGGAGAGGGTCAGGGTGAGGGGGTGTGCCACGATTATTACGGACTGCAGGCTTTTGAGACACTTGCGGGCATCTTGCCCGTCATCCTCTATTATAGAGGTTGCCAATAATAATTTCCGTTTCTCCTCCTCAGCACTGACCGGCGAGACGCCCGTTCGACTGGATTATCATCCGGCGATAGTGGTTATCCAAAGGTCCATGGTCCTCTTGCCTGCAATTCAGAGGGCGACCTGCGGTGGCCCGAAGGACCGGGAGAAATAGTCGTAGCGTCGGCGTCTCGCCGGTTTCTTCGCGATCGAAAAAAATCACCGGCAAGATGCCGGCGCTCCGAACGCCCGGGAGGGGGGCTTTTTCCGGTGATTTCCCGCCTGTCACCACCCATCATTGCCGGCGGTCACTCTGGACGCGCTCCATGATTCTTCCAAAGTTCTCCCCCAGTATCGCTCTTCGACCCGTCTGGTTGATTCCCGCCTTGTCGAGCTCCTTGATGTACCGAGACAGGGATAACAGAGGATAATCGCTACCAAAAAGGATCTTGTCCGGTCCCAGGATCGAGCATGCCACCTGGAAGATCTTCGCGTTATAGAGAAACGGCGACGCAGCCGTATCGACGTACGTTCTCGCGAGAGCCCGCCCAACCTCCGGCATGAGAGCATAGAAGAAAAGACCGCCGCCAAAATGGGCCAGTATGAAGTCGACTCCCGGATGTGCTTGTATGATCCGAAGAAGACCTTGAAAGTCCACGGGAATCTTGCCTGGATACGTATGTCCTACTGGCTCGTTCACATGTATGAGGACCGGCATGCTCTTTTCTTGGGCAAGGTCCAACACCGGACCGAGCGCTTCGAGCTCAGCACTCTGCCATCCATAGGCATACGAAGCCAATTCTCCGAACCCTTGGAACCCCCCCGCCAGGGCCCTAGTTGCTTCCCGAAAGGCCGGATCCGGCCCCTTCGGCGACAGTACCGCAAACGGAATGATTCGGGTCGGATTGCGTTGGTAGAAGTCCCACACCTCTTCGTTATTCTCCATAACAACGTCTGGGTCCTCCCAGGGAAAACCGAACACAACCGCTTTATCAATGCCAGAGCGGTCGAGATAATCGATGATGTCGGCCTCGGATGCGAGTTTTGCTTTCTCCGATCGGTACACCGATCCGAAGGCCGCATCACTCAGGCAGAAGGGATTCCTGTCGCTCTGAACCCTTCGAGGCAGCAGATGGACATGGCAATCGACAATCATGAATCACCTTTCCTCTTTTCCACTGCGGTGCGCCTTTCCTGAATTGCCTTCGCGCCCGGCCCAATTGACTCGCAAGACGACGCGACCGGTTTGGGTTGACACCGGCCGCTTTGGCAATCATAATGCGCATCCGCAATTTTCTTGGCAATTGGCTTGCTTCCGCTTCAGACCAGCGCCACCGGGGAGGAGCTATGGATCAAAACACAACGGAGTCCGAACGGCGACTGAACTGGGCGGAATGGACGGGCATTATATCATTCCACGTCGTAGTGCTGTTCGTAATCTTAAATGTGGGGATTTGGGCCGTTTCCCATGTCAGGTCCCTGATGCAAAAAGACCATGCATCCGAGAAAGCTCCGTACAAGCACAAGGAATTCGACCCAGCACTGATTCCTGTCTATCCAGACTTGAATGCGGAAGAGATCGACCAGCTCATCTCGGATTCTCGCCGAGTAACCCAGGAGTACGAGTCATTTACCCAGTTTCGGGAAATTGCGCCGTACAGGTCGAAATACGTCAATGTTGACGAGCATGGTATCAGGTTGTCCAAAGATCAAGGACCTTGGCCGCCTTCCCCTGACAATTTCAATGTATTCTTCTTTGGAGGCTCCACCGCATTCGGGTATGGTTTGCCGGATCACCAGACAGTGCCTTCATTTCTCCAGGATTTTCTGCGCCAGGACGCTCAATTGCCAGCAAAGGTTTACAATTTTGGGAGGGCCTCCTACTTCTCAGCCCAGGAGCGGGTGCTTCTCGAAAAGCTCCTTCTCGGGGGCTTCCTACCGGACATGGTGGTGTTCCTAGACGGTTGCAACGAATTCGTTTTTTGGGATCACGAGCCCGGGTACACAGGACGGCTGAAAAAGTGGCTGCCTGAAGGCGATGTTCCTGTCACCAGACAAATCGTGCAAGAGCTTCCTGTCGTCAAGTTGGTACGGAATTGGCTCGGAAGCACGGCAAAGAACGAAGTAGCCGGAAAATCCAAGCCACACAAGGCGGCGAGCCAGGAAGTCCAGCGCTGGCTGGAAGACACCGTAGAAAGATTTCTCAGGAACAAGCGGATGATCGAGGCGATCTGCAGGGAATTTCGCGTGACCCCGGTGTTCGTGTGGCAGCCTAATCCCCTTCACAGATACGATCAAAAGTACCACATTTTTGCGCAGTTTGACTACGAGGGATTCACTCCGCTGGTGAAGCCAGGCTACGACTTTGTGGCCCAAGAATGGAAGAGCAAACCCTTCGGAAACAACTTCATATGGTGTGCCGATATTGGAGAAAACTGCCGGGAGCCTCTGTACGTTTCTGCCTTCCACTATAGTCCGAAAATGGCAAGAATGGTGGCAGGATGCATTTTTCGCGCGCTGGCGGAACGCGGTCTTCTTCCCAACAACGCCAAGAGAGCCGCCCGATAGAAGGTCGCAGCCGGTCGAGGAGGATACTGATTGTCTGGGGCGGGATTCTGGAAGCAGCTCTGCCCCGACCTTGACATCATCGAGAGGCAGAGCTTAAAATCCGCTCCCGTTACCATAGCCGTTTACCGGTGCCTATCGTTCTGTGAAACAGAACCGGTCTTCAACTGGCGTATGGGGTTCATGTGTGAGCTCAGCTATGGGACATGTGCAGATACCTACGGAATCTCGGACCCAGTGCCCGCCGTGTAATGTGGGGGCACTGCTTCGGTGTCCTGTCACCGGAGCCCCCATGAACCTCCAGGATAACGCGTACTCGAGCCCTTCCCATCCCCCGGTGCGATTTCCCATACGCGATGGGATTATTCTGGCTCTGCAGAGACATGGCTCCTTCGAATCGGACGTTTCCGGGCTCATGCGGGAGTTCTATGAGGAAAACCCCTTCCCCAATTACGAGCCGAACGAAACGCTTGGGTCGCTGATTGGCAAAAGCAAGGCCCGTGTCTTCCCGGAAATGCTCAATCGGTCTATCCGGCCAAATTCGGCTGTTCTTGAGGTCGGATGCGGAACCGGGCAACTGTCGAACTTCCTGGGCATTGCCCGACGAAGAGTGCTGGGTGTGGACATGTCGCTCGGGAGCCTCTCCCTCGCTGAGGAATTCAGGAGCCGAAATCGGTTGAATACGGTGGCTTTTGCGCAGATGAATCTGTTTGAGATGCCGCTCCAGCCCGAATCATTCGACACCATAATCTCCCTTGGGGTGCTCCATCACACGAGCGATCCAGAGGGGGGGTTGAAGGCGATCCTCCGCTTCCTCAAGAAAGACGGACATATCATTGTGGGCCTTTACAACCGTTATGGAAGGGTCAAAACCCATTTGAGGCGCGCTTTGTTCTCCGTTTTCGGTGAACGGTTCCTAAGCCTGGATCCGTATGTCCGGTCCTACAACGTCAAATGGGACAAGCGGAAGGCCTGGTTCATGGACCAATATCGGAATCCCCATGAGTCCTGTCACACCATGGATGAAGTGTTGGACTGGCTCGACAGGGGAGGGGTCCGATTTATCAGAGCAGTGCCGAGCACCGTATTCGGTTCCTCTTTTTCTCTTGAGTACAAGCGGTCCTTGCTCGAGGAGCAAGACCGCGGAAGCGCCATGGACCGTATGCTGTCTCAGCTTCGACAGATGGTTTATGACACGGAAGGGGGGCTTTTCGTCGTGGTTGGGAGGAAGGAATAAGGGGCATCGGTCAGTCGTCATGGTGGCGCACGTTGAGAATTGGGTTCAGGAGCGAGGCCAGACATGCCGGTATACATTGCGGGAATATCAGCCTTTTATCATGATAGCGCGGCCTGCATCCTTCGTGATGGAGAGCTGATAGCTGCCGCTCAGGAAGAGCGCTTCTCGAGAATAAAAGGAGATGCCCGATTTCCAGGCCACGCTCTTCGGTACTGTCTCTCGCACGCTGGCATCGACGGGTCTCGATTGGATATGGTGGCCTACTACGACAAGCCTATCATGACCTTTGGGCGCCTTCTCCAGACCTATCTCGAATATCCTCTCACCAGCTATCGCTCGTTCAAAGTAAGCATGCCGAAGTGGGTGAAGGAAAAGCTCAGAATTCCCAGGATCATCGATGAAAACATTCCGGGTTTTGATGGAGAGATAGTATTCTGTCGCCATCACGAGTCCCACGCAGCGTCAGCATTTTTCACCAGCCCCTTCGAAGAAGCTGCCATTGTGGTGGTGGATGGTGTGGGGGAGTGGGCGTGTACGTCGATCGGAGCGGGGAGAGGAAATTCTCTGGAGCTCCTGAAAGAAGTCCGGTTTCCTCACTCTCTGGGACTTTTTTACAGTGCCATGACCCAGTACCTGGGCTTCAAGGTCAACTTCGATGAATATAAGGTAATGGGCCTTGCACCGTATGGAAAACCGAAATACGTGGATCTCTTGACGAGCGAAGTCCTGGATCTCAAGTCGGATGGCTCATTGAGCTTGAACCTCGAGTACTTCGACTTTCCCCAGGGTCTCAAGATGATCAATGGCAGACTGGGCGAGCTGCTGGGGCAGCCTGAACGCGAACAGGGACAAGAACTGACCCAGTTCCATATGGACGTCGCCGCTTCCGTTCAGTCCATCACCACAGAGACGATGGTTCGTCTTGCAAGGACAGCCCGATCCATCACGGGTCTGTCGAAGCTGTGCATGGCTGGAGGAGTCGCCCTCAATTGCGTGGCCAACGGCATCATCTACCTGGAAGGCATTTTCGACAACATGTACATTCAGCCTGCTTCGGGGGACGCAGGTGGAGCAGTGGGGGCTGCTCTGCAGGCGTGGCATCAGGTCATGGGTAAACCTCGGCACGTGACGGGCAGAGACGGCATGAGCTCAGCGTACCTGGGCCCGTCGGTCAATAACCGTGAGGTCATTCCCTATCTGGAATCCCTGGGCGTGGAGTTTCAGATTCTGGCTGTCGAAGATCTGCCCGAGAGTGTAGCCCGGTGGATCGCCCAGGGGCACATCATCGGCTTTTGTCATGGACGCATGGAATTCGGGCCCAGAGCATTGGGGCACAGGAGTATTCTTGGAGATCCACGCGATCCTGACAATCAGACTCGGATCAACCGAAAGGTAAAATTCCGAGAATCCTTTCGACCTTTTGCACCGGCCCTGCTGGAGGAGTACGCTGCTGACCTATTCGATCTCCGGATCCCAAGCCCCTATATGTTGATGGTCATGCCCTTGAAGCCCGAGTGGCGCAAGGCCGAGCAAGAGAATGCGGAGAAACTGGCCATGGAGCGGCTTCACGTCGTCCGGTCGCATGTTCCCGCTGTAACGCACGTTGATTACTCTGTAAGAATCCAAACCGTATCGAAATCCCACAACGATGTGTTTCACGCCATAGTGTCCGCCTTTCACAAGCTGACAGGCTGCCCTATGATTGTAAATACGAGCTTCAACGTGAGCGAAGAGCCAATAGTATGCGACCACCATGACGCATACTGGTGCTTTGCCATGACGGACATAGACATACTGGTCCTGGACACCTGCGTGCTGGTGAAGCCCGGCGTGGACCTGAATGCTCCCGTCAGAGAGTATCCGGAGATCGTCAGCGGGTGAGAGAGTGATCGATGTTTGACGTCAACTACAATCCCCCGAGGAAGCTGCAGCGTCGCCAGCTTCTGGTCTTGTCAGTATGTCTCGCTGTGGCAGCCTGCGGAATTGGATATCTGGCGGCAGCCCCGATCGTTGCATGCATAGTCGGAGCTCTTTCCTTGATGGCATTCGCAGGGTTTATCGCCTTCAATCTCGTCGGTCGCGACGTGTACCTCCTGTTGATGGTGCTGTTCGGCATTCTGGGTCGATTGATCTCGTGGGTCATTGTTCTCTTGATGTTTTTCTGTGCTGTCACCATCCCGGGACTAATCCTTCGACTATTCGGAATGAACCAGCTTGACAAGGATTTTCAAGCATGTCGGAAAAAGCAATCTCTGTTTCGAGATGCGCCCGCAAGCGATTCAGAGAGCTTCAGGAGGCAAAGTTGAGGAAAGGATCTTCCAAGCCCAGGAGAAGAGGACTCATGAGCGAGTACATCTATTTCCTGAAGACGCACAGGATGTGGTGGCTCGCTCCGACTCTTTTGGCCGTATTCGTTTTGGGAGCCCTGGTTGTGCTTGGGGGGAGTGCCGCAGCCCCACTGATCTACGCACTCTTCTGATTTGTTGGGGATTGGGCTCCTGCAACGCACCCCCACTGTGCAGCAGATGCCAGGAGAAGTGCCGGCCTTGTTCGAGAGGAACGTGCCGCAGGTTCGTTTCCCCTTACTGGACTGGTCCTCGCGTCAAGCAACGCCTCGCGCAGCACGTTCCTTGCCTGAATGGGAACCGGCATCAAGTGGCCCGAAATATGTACTTCAGTCTTCCACAAGAGAGCTGTGCATACGGCGGAGCGCAACGCGCTCCAGCACGGAGGTCCCGATGCGCTCCGCTATAAGTTTCGACATCTTTCCGTTGTAATGAAAGGCATCCACATAGACCGGCTCTTTCAGGTCTTGTTGCACGTCTCCAAGCCAGAGAAAGTCATCCCCCATGGACTCCGATCTCACCACCTGGGCCATAAGTCGGAATCCCGGTTCCACATAGGGAGCAAATTCATTGTAATCAAATTCACTGAAGATATGATACTTCCGGTCGTAGGCGTAGAGTGGGATGGGCTGCCAGACAAAGAGGGGGATAATGTTGAACCCCCGACAAATTGACTCAGCAATCTCTTTGTTTGTCCTATACCGAGCAATCACGCGCTGCAGCGAATTTTCACGGTCGATATCTTCGCGGTTTCGGGTCAGGGATGCTTTCTTGCCCTCGCTATCCTCGGGTGACGCCAAGAAGGGCTTTGCCAAAGGCAACGCGAGAGCAATCCTTCTGGATAAAGGAACATCGCGCTCCAACATGAACTTCGCCAGATCGGGGGTGTACCCCGGTTCTCCGTTGACATGAACGAAGTCGTTCAGGCCGTCCAGAAAGATTACGAGATCGGGAATATGTCCGTCCAGAATCAGTTTTTCGAGAAGAATCCGCTCCTGAACACTAAAGTATGCGCATCGGCCGAAATTATATACACGAACAGGCAGCGATGTCCGGTTCCGGAGAAACTCCTGCAAATACGAAGGTATTGTCTGATCGTCGGAAACGCCGTACCCGAACGTGGTGGAGCCGCCGAACATGAATATTGTGAGCTGGTTGCCGGATACCGGCCACGGACCCTGGTCTTTCGACACTCGAAATCCGACCGGGCTGACGTTCACGTACTTGGATTTGTACGCAGGCTCCTTAAACTGCGTGTAGGAATCGTACACCTGGGGAATCCGGCGCGTGTCAAGAAGAAGCTGGGATATCTCCTCCTTGCTCATGTCAGGATAAACTCCCGCCAAGCTCGGATGAAAATCCTTGTACTTCATCGGTGCACTCGCCGAGCCCGCCCTATTCCGAAGCAGGTCGCCCATGCCATAAGCTAACGCGACTACTACGTTGGCAACTAGAAAGAGTATTGTCGCATTGAGAAGCACAACCGCGACTTCCCGATACACGCGGGTTATCCGCGGTAAAAACTGCCGCAGCGGAGAGTCCTCGGTCTGCGTGTCTCCTCTTGTCAGCAACATGTGATACGACCCATCCTTCGCAAAAGCCATACTTCCGGATTGAATTACATTACCTTGCATAACCGTATCCCCCCTGGGAATACCCAGAATTTCGTCCGCAGCGACGAGCGGAGCATGCAAACACCGTGTGGAACCCCACGTTGGAATACAACATGTAGTGGTCGAGGGGGGACACTGCCACAAGCAGCCCCCCCTGTCAACAAAAATTCAATGGATTCCGTTTGATTGGTGAACAAGTGTTAGCTAAAGCTTCAGGCTTCCCCTGCAGAGCAATCGCGCGAGGCCTTTGAAGCGGATTCGCTCCCGATAACACGAAAAGTCATCAGGCACTCTGTGACGGTGCTCTTCCCGGTGAAAAGAAAAACACACAGCCATAGCGTCTGGAGGGATAGTATGATGACGGGATCCCAGAGAGAAAGCAGGCCGGTCCACAAGTCCGGGCTGGGCACGCTTTCGGAAGGTAGGAGCAGGGTTACTATGAGCGAGTACAGGATACCGACCACAGCCAGGACTTGGTATGCGGAGATCCTCCCTTCCCCGCGGTAGTCGGCTCGCAAGAGCTCGGACAGGGCTCTCCAGAGCAACGTAGCAATAATGGTAAATGCAAAAGCCAGAGAGAAGTATCCTCGGAGGAACAGGGCCGTACCTATCAGGCCGGTCGCTGCGTAAATGAGAGCAGTGACTGCTTGGATTGGTACAACTTCCGCGCCCTCCAAACAGCCCTCGTACGCCACTTTCTTCGTATGACCGAGAAACACAAAGTTGAACCGCCTGAATATGTGACGAATTCGCGGCGAGCACTGGGGCAGCGGTCGGCCATAGCAGCATCCGAAGCTGATGCATCCCAGTCTGCCCAGGCCTTCACCCAGAGCGTACCCGATAGAGAGTGCAGCGAGACCGGGAGCCATTGGAACGCGGTATCCTCCTGAGATCTCGTCAACTGCCCATAGGGCCCAGGGCGCAACGACCAGCCCAACGAAGGATGCGCCGCCGATGGTGAGTGTGTGTCTTTTCTTTTCCACTATCCTCGCGATGATCCGTGTCGATGGTACACAAAGCCCAAGCATCAATGCCATTACAAGCAGAATTGCGAGAGGATGAACGCCAATGGAACAAGCAAGGATTATGATGAGTGCAGCGCTCGCTGCTGACGCACCTGCAAGGAAGAATCCATAAAAAGTGAAATTGCATCCGCGCCACATCCGGGAGCCCTCCCTTTCGATGGGCACCGCGGCCATTATTTGCCAGGCCTCTTGGGGCAGAACTGCAAAGCCCCATCGGAAGAGAAGTCCCACGAGCACGGCTAGAACCCCCACAAAAGTCAGGTCGGTCATCTCCTTCATCCTCTCTTCGTCAAAGTTCTTGCTGAAAGGACTGTCCAGCGTCAGGAGCCGTTGCTGAGGGAGGAGCTCCCTTCACCGCGGTCGCGAGGAGAGACCGTACTCGCACATCGGTTTCCACAAGAGGGCTGCCGAATCCGCGGGAAAAACGACTCTCCACCCCATAGCGAAACTGATTCAGAAGGAGGTCCTCCGCAAACGATATCCGGCCCTTTTGAAAGAGCACCACGTCTGTGCTACTTCCCGGCCGGTAGAGGCTTTTCGGCGACCCTTTCTGCACAAACATTCCCTGCCTCACGGGCGTCGGATCGTCGTACCGGTGCTCGCTGTAGCACTGAATAACGTCTCCGATCATGAGAGCCGCCACTTCTATCATTGCCACAAGCCCGACCTCGGTGCCGCCGTCAACGTCCGTGTCGATAATGGTCACCCATCTCCGGTTCTTGGAATACGGAGTGGCCATGGCTACCACTGCCCCCGGATTGCACGAATGGTACCGACCGGCGATTTCGTACACGTCCAGGACCAATCCCGCCACAGGAGTGTGGTTGTAGTGGTACTTGTCCGGTGTGAGCCGGAAGACTGCAAATTCTCCCTCTTCAAACGCTGAAATCCACGGGTCCTTCCGTTCGCCGAGGAGCTCGCCGAGATCGAAGAACTTGTTCTTCACGAAGAGCTTGGAGGTGTGACCAAAGGAACCTACGATGACTCGGGAGTCCGCAGGACTTACAACTGCGGACGGATCCGATGGCATAGGGCGGCATTCCCACCACCGTATCTTCCGCTGGAATACTTTCCGCGCGGTGTCGAGGAGCTCCGGAGGATCGAGGCACTCGTTGAAATCCGCTCCACAAACTTGGAGAAATCTACGTGTCCCCGCGGATAGCGGCAGATCGAAGTTGATCATAGCCAGGATCCGAGAGGCTCTCGGCCCCACAAGTGCTGAGAAGAGCGTCGGAGCATGTTCGCGGACTTCCGAGTAGATAGCGTTGATCGTCTTATCCCAAAGCGGGGATTCTGTACACACAGCTCCTGTGCTCCGATCGATATACTGGTGCCGCAGTGTTTTCATTTTCGTGGCCTCCATCGAGAAATGTCTCCGCCCGAACCGTGTCTAGCGAGATGGAAATGAGAACCAGATAGATAAGCTTCCGAAGCTCCTCTTCCGAAACGGTCTCCCGGATGACTGCTGGGCGCAAGGAGCGAGCGAGCTCCACCGGAACCCTTTCTCCGATCGTGTGTCGGAGTGCTCCCATGAATTCGCTTCTCAAGCTGCCTGTCACCTGATGCAATTCCAGGAGGTCCTCTTCGAGGAATCGAAATGCTTCCTCAAGATGACGTATCCTGAGAGATTCTCTGTAATAACGCTCGGCAGCCCCATTGAATTCTGCAGCACGCACGTTGAGCGGTGATTTTGATCCGAGGTCTTCGAGGACCCGGAAGGTGATCCTCGAAACCACTGAATTCTTCCGTGGATCCTCGAGTCGCGCCCTGAGGTCTGCAATGGTATCTTCATAACCCATGGCAGTTATGAGGTCGTCGGCATCCTCTGTGATAGTCCGGAGCAATGCCATGCAATATTGAATATTGTGTACCCTGCGATAGCCTGGGTAACGCCTGCTGGAGCGCACCTGTGCGGTCCGGGCGAGTATCCGGTTCATGAATACGTTCGGGGTATCGCTCCGAACATAGAACGTCGGAATCCCGATGGCCGAACCGAAAAAGATCTGCCTTCGCTCGCTCTCGACGAAGGCGTCGTCCGGGATGTGGGAGTGAGTCACCGTTCCCTGGAGAATGTATTTGAAAGCCAATGCGGTAATCAGCGCCTGGAGGTTAACTGCATGGGAAAGGTCATGCTCCAGACTCTCGAACAGACTGTAGTAGCGCCCCTCAAAACCTGAGAATCCCATCTTTGAGAATTCTCGGATTCTGTATGGCAAATAGAGTGCCATGGAGGTATCGAAGACTCCGAGGTCGCTGAGATCCTTTTTCAGACGAGCCTCATTGCCGAGAGCCCCGTCACACGCGGGACTTCGGCTCGTGCTCATCGGACCCACCAAGTAATCGATGAGACGAAAATCCCCAATGAAATCGCCCTTTATACGAAACAGCATTCGCAATGCCTCGTCCAGATGCTTCAATCCAAAGGGGGTGACCGGTTGGCCAAAAATCCGCAAGTGAGCTTTTTTCTTCCATCGACGCCACATCATTCGCAAATGCGTGTAATCCAGCTCATGGGGGAGGAATCCCAGCACGGTCTCAGGATGAAAGTCAGTGAAGTCGAGCCTGTAGGGCGCAGCACTGTACAATCCCACGAAAAGGGGGAGGAAATGCTCGAAGATCTTGACCACAAGGTCTCCCACGTACTTTTCCTGAATCACGTTGAACCTGGAGCCTATGTGGCTGAGATGACGAGTCAGCTTTCGACTGCCCACGCTGACGTGAGTGCCGTTATTGGCAAGGCTGATGTTGGAAAGATTGGGCAGGACCACGAGATTGCGCGTGATGATTCCGGCTTCTCTGAGCTTGGCTACCGCGTTGAGTTGGCTTCTGCTCAAGACCTGATGGCAGAGGCACATGTACGCATGCTTTTCCTGGCCTCTGTCCCACCCCGATAGACAGGGACTCATGAAAAGCTCGCGATAGAAGCTATCCGAGATGCACTCGTTCAGCTTCTTCTGGCGGACGGGAGGATGGGGAGAAAAGTAAACGACCACGCGTTGGCCGCTTTCCTCCAGCGACAGCCCCTTGTTAGAGTACATGACGAGCAACTGGGTAAGGAGGAATCGTTTCGCGGTTTCCTTCGCGACCGCTCGGCCCCACTTCGTCTCCCTCCTCATGGGTACCACGTGAAAGGAGAGGGTTTCCGGTGAGGAGTTATCGTTGAGGAAACAGTTCATAACCCTGGTTCCAGTGCGAAAGATCGCCGCGGGAAGGCCCTCCTGCGATCCAAGCACATTCGCGACAGCAAGTTTCAACATATAGCTCACTGGCAATCTGAGGGTATCCCGACTGCTCTCGGTACAGAGGAATCTCTCAGCGTCGCCCCTGAGACCGCTGGCCGGATTTTTCTTGTTCGCAAGAAGGTCAATATCCAGAACCTTTTGGGCAAACGCAGTCAGCTTATCTCGCGGGAATCTGACCCAACTGTTTTCCCATACTTCTTCCTTGTTGCCGTCGAGGAATCTTTCGAGCTCGGTGATTGCTCGGCGAGACGTGTCCCCGGCAGCTACCCTCTTGACTATGTTCGCAAAATAGTTGGAATTTTCTATTATCAGAGGCAGGTCGACGTTTCTTCTGCTTCCAGCCACGGCAACTTGAAGCTCTGTCTCCGTGCCCGCGGTGCAATCTTCTCCAACAAAGGGGATGGAATGGGCGAACGTCTTGCTGTCTGGAGAAGGAACCTCCAGTGCTGCACGAAGACCCGCAGGCGAGACCAGATCGGAACACGAGATGGCCTTTCCCTTCTTGGGATCGAATACTGGTGACATGACACTCCTGTGTACGAGAGAGATCGAGCTGAGCAGGGTGAGAGCAGTCTGTTTCCGCTCGCGATGCAACAGCATGAAGAGGAAAAACACCCGTTTCGTTAGGATGTTGTCAGGATAGTGACAGTTTTCCACCTACGCGGCATCGATGAGGGGCGGGAGAAAGGGGACGCATCGCCGGAATTCGGCTCCAGTGTCCCTGATCGCGGTGGAAAGGCGCAGATTAGCCCTCCGATCCTCACAAACAATTCGTGGAACGCTAACAGCGTCCTCGTGCTCCCGCGGCACAGTGTCATTGAAAGAGACTATCACCGACCAAGGAGGTCGTCATGGAGAGCACCATATTCCAAACACCTAACGGACACCGAACTGAGGATGGCACGATGAGTGTTTCGGCCGGTTCGCAGGCAAACACGCCTGATTCATGCCTGCTCATCGAGGCGTCGTTGTCCGGTTCTATCCATGATGTGAAAACACTTCTCCGCCGGGGAGTGTCCCCCAATGTACGAGAAAAGATGCTCGGAGCAACTCCGCTTACGCTTGCGAGTCTCGCCGGTCACTTTGAGGTCGTCAAGATTCTGCTGGACTACGGAGCATGCGTGGCCACACGGGACAATGATGGGAGGACTGCTTTGCTGGAGGCCTCTTTTGCTGGTCATGGGGAGCTTGTGAAGCTGCTGCTGGATCGAGGGGCAGAAGTGGACGCAGCCAGCCGGCATGGGGTCACCCCGCTGATGGCGGCCTGTATAACCGGACATGCCCAAACCGTTGAGACCTTGATCGATCGAGGCGCGTCACCCAATAAGAGGGACATCCTGGGAAAGACGCCTCTCATGGAAGCCGCGCTAGGTGGCTGCACCGAGACGGTAAGGCTTCTGCTCGATTCAGGAGCAGATGTTTCAGCCGCGTGTCGGGACGGTAGGACCGCGCTAATGATGGCTGCAGCTTCGGGCAACCGGGAAGTCGCTGCTCTGCTCATACTCCGAGGAGCGGATACTTTGACCAAAGACGGGAACGGTAACACCGCGCGAGATCACGCAGCGCTGATGAATCGTAACGATGTAGTGGATCTCCTAGACTATTGGACCGGCAAGGAGCTGGCATCTTTCGGAAACGCGGCACACGGTTACGGACGATTCCTGACGCCCGACCGGGTCGGCCGATGCCCTGCGTTCGCTGACTGACGGTGGACTGTCGGGAGTCCTATACCCGATGCCAAAAGTTCTTTCCGCTTCCCATATGCCGAGAACATTTATGGGAGGTTCGCAGATGGGTGGGGCCGGCGCCTTGCCGGTATTATTCATTCAAACCCGCCCTGTATTGAGACAGGCTCTGAACTTGCACTTCCCAAAAGGGAGCTATTTCCCAAGTACGTAATTGTATCTATGAAATCTTGACTCAGTACGCCATTTCTAAAATGCGGTTGCGCCTTCTGCCGTGGCTCATCAGGGAACTTGCGCCCCTTCAGAGCACACGTCTCTTGTCGGGCCGTACGCTCCTCCGCCGAAGGCATCCTGGTATCATGCCCACGGGTTTTCCGGCGGGTACGCCCTCAATACGTCCTCGAAGTTTTCCGACCAATTCCAGTGAGGATCCGACTTCAAAAGATCCGCCAGCTCCATCGGCTCCGATTCAGTTCCGTCCGGCTCGACTTTCTTCACGAGAGGGCTGAGCTTCCCGCTTCCCACTGCCACGATCTTCGTGCCTCCCCGGGTCGCGATCACGTCCTTGTTGTCTGGCACCTTGGTAGTCATGTCTCAGCCTCGTTGTGGAACAAACGCTGATCGGGTCTTTGGGGAGAAGCTTCGGTCCTTTTCCCGGATCGAGGTTTTCGCTGCCGACAGACTGGCTTTCAACAGGGTCAGATCACACTGAGCCAGCAGGCAAATGGACCGTGAAGGACGTCCCCTTTCCGCGGATACTTTCCACTTCTATCCTCCCTCCATGAGCCATCACAATGTGTTTTGCTACAGAAAGACCCAATCCTGCCCCCCCCTTCTCTCCCCCGGGTTGCGGTTGTGTCTGATAGAAGCGTTCAAAAATCCTCTGGGCGTCCTTTGCGCTTATCCCGCTGCCCTGGTCGGCAATCTTGATGCAGGCTTCCGAATCCTTGCCGTATGCCTGGACTGAGACGATCGAGCCACTCTTGCTGACTCGTATTGCGTTTTCCACGAGACTCGCTATAGCCTTACCAAGCAAGGCCTCGTTCATCATGGCTGACAGATGCGGCTCGCACTCAACTTCGAGTCGGACTCCCTTAATCTGCGCTTGGGGCATCGAGTTTTCGACAACAGCATCCAGCATGTCCCGGACCGAATGGTCGCGCAACTCAAGACACGCGGTCCCTTCCACTTCTTCGGCTCGGGCCAGCGTCAACATACCCTCTACGAGGGATTCCATCCGTTGCACATTCTTCGCGATGATCTTGACAAATCGTTTCGCCTTTTCCGGATCTCTATCCAACTCCTCTTCCAGGCTTTCCAAAAAGCCCTTAATAGGTGTCAAAGGAGTCTTCAACTGGTGAGACGCGTTGGTCACGAAGTCTCTGCGCACTTGCTCCAGATTTCGCAGCCGCGTTACGTCATTGAGCACGAGAAGCACGCCGGAGACCTTCCCTTCGCTGTCTCGCAACCGGGCTCCATATGCCTGGAAAAACCTCTCAGGTGGGCCCCATACTACGATGTCGCACGAGAGCGCTCCCTCCGCCGACAGGGTATTCTGGACGAACTCTCTGAATTCAGAGTTCCGGATTACGTAGAGAATGTCTTTCCCCTCCATAGGCGTGTGAGAGAACTCAAAGAGCTGGACTGCCGCTCTGTTAACCCGAACAATCCGTTCGTCCGGACCGATCAGCAGCACGGCTTCCTTCATGCCTGCGAGTATGGCCTCAAGCTCTTTTCGCTGATCCACTATCTTCTGCATCCGCGAGCGAAGCTCGGCTGCCATCGTGTTTATCGACTCCACCAGGCTGGCAAGCTCCTGAGAATCTGGCACTATTTCGAGACGATAGTCCAGGTCCCCCCTGGCGAATCGCGCTGCGGCTTCCTTGAAGTCTTCGATGGGTTTCTTGATTCGATGAGAGATGTACAGGCTCATAAGGGCTGCCAGCAGCACGACTACGGCACCTTCGGCCACGATCCTCAGATAAAGCCCGTGGAGAGCATCGGTAATGGCTCGGACCTGCATGGACGTCCGAACGACTGTCTTGACCTCACCATCCTGCACGATGGGAACAGCAACATAGAGAAGCCGCTTGCCAATGGTTCCGCTAACTCTCTCTGAGTGTCCGACCTTGCCTTCGAGCGCGGTCTGCACCTCGGCTCTTCTGGAGTGATCCTCCATGAGAGAGGGGTCTCTTGCCGAGTCCCCGACCACTTTTCCGGAAGGAAGGATTACCGTGATCCGACTTTGTATCCGGTTCCCCACTCTCTTAACAAGGTCGTCGACCCCGGCAGCATCCAGCCCGAGTCCACCGATTTGCAGCATTTCTCCGACGAGAATTGCTTGAGTCTTCAGCTCCGAGAAAGTCTCCTCGTAAAAAGCGGACTTGAGGAGGGAGGACCCTCCCCACCCCATAGCGACCACTGCCAGAAAGGTGACAAGGAAGTAGGTCGGAAAAAGGCGCCAGACCAATTTCGGTTCTTTAGACATAATTCTCTCGCTTTCGTCACCCCGTCCGAAGTCCGGGCGATCACCGGTCAGCGAGCGATCATTATCCGCATCATGTCGGCCGAGTTCTCCAGATGGTCAGCAATATCTCCGGTTGTTTCGACCAAGCGAATCATGACAAAAAAAGTCTTGGGAGGCAATTCCTCGTCCGCGCATAGCCGAATGAATATCGTTTTCTCCAAGTCGTCCGATTCTTTTTCCCGGAAACGAATCTCCCGAATTATGTCTTTCACTGCCTCACGGTCTCTCTCGAGCCGGCTCCGAAAAAAGGTATGACCTCTCAACACCATTTCCGGGAGCAAGCCGAGGTAATCGCCCACTTCTCGGGCAAGCATGAGGTAATCTCGCTCAATATCTTCGGGAAGAGACAGTTTGAAGTACGACATCCAGTAAAGGGAATTCTTCACGCAATCCACCACCTTGTCAGCTTCTCGCAGGAAGTTGAAAAAAACTGATTTTTCAACAGGCATGAGGATCGAGCGTGGAAGATGCGAGCGAATGTTTCGCTTGATTCGGTCGGCTTCCGCTTCAATATCCCGTATCTCTTCCTTGATGAACTCGAACCGGTCCCGATCGTCGGCAAAATAGCACTCCACCGCCTTCACGAAGAGCGGCCCGCACTGTGCAACTCGCACAGCGTGCTTGAACGTATTTGAAAATGGAGACTTGGCCAATAGGCCCGCAAGAAGATTTCTCATGATTCACCTTCCGATGAATACTGCCGCCAATATGATGTACAGGACGGCCGCGGTGGCCGCGGCCACTGGTACAGTGATCACCCAGTAGACAATAATCGTCCCGATAGTTCTGAGATCTAACGCTTGCAGCCCGCGGGCTAAGCCGATGCCTACGTATGCCCCCACTGCCGCGTGAGTAACAGAAACGGGAAGTCCGAGAATCGAGGCAATTAGGACCACCGAAGCAGCGGAGAAATCCACCGAAAATCCCCGCGTGTTGGTCAACGTCGTAATCCGAGACCCTACGGTTTCGATTACCCTGTACCCCCAGGTGGCAATCCCGAAACAGATCATTAAGCCGCCAAAGGCGAGCATCCAGGTAGGAACAGGAACGTGCTCCGCCACACATCCCGTGGACTGAATGAAATAGATTGCAGACAAGGGGCCCATTGCGTTCGCCACGTCGTTTGCCCCATTGGCCAGGGCTACCAAACAGGAAGTTCCCACTTGAAGATATCGAAAGATCTCTTCACCGCCTGCTATCTCCTTTCCTGCCAAGACCTTGCTCAGAAGCGGGCGAGAAATCGCAAAGGCCATGACAGAGAGCGAGACCGGCACTGCAAACATCAGCGGGCCGTGAAGTCCCAGCTTGTCCGATAGGGGCGTCTTGACAAAAAACGACAGCATGGTGACAAGCATCGCCACAGCAACGAGGATGGGAGTCGTCGAAACTGCTCCCGCTGCGGAATCCATCTTGGCTAGAACTCGTCGATCTATGAATCGAAAAAGAAAGAACGCGGCGGTAGCGCTCAAGATGGGCGATAGGACCCACGCGAGGACAATGTTTACCAGCTTCATCCACTTGACGGATGAGGGTCCTCCTACAACAAGACCGAACCCGATCATTGCTCCCACAACCGAGTGAGTGGTCGAAACCGGTAAATTCCTTGCGGTGGCAAGACAAACCCAGAGGCTGGCTGCAAGAAGGGCTGACAAGATTCCTATGACGACAACATTCGGATCGGCAACCGGACCGCAATCAACGATTCCGTTGCGGATGGTCTGAGTCACGTTCGAGCCTACAAACGTGGCACCTATGAATGTGAGAATACTGGAGATGACAATTGCCTGACGCAAGGTGATGGCTTTGGCACCTACGGCAGAGGCCATTGAATTGGCCACGTCATTGGCTCCGATGTTCCACGCCATGTAGGCACCTGCCGCTATGCTCAAGACGAGAAGTGCCGATTCAAAGGTCATGACAGCGGGCGCATCCTCCGTGATTCATACCCGGAAAAGGGATTCGATCTCTTTTGGCAAGAAGGGCTCTTTGGCAAAAAGACGGCGGAAGCCAGAGAACACGAAGAGCTCCGTGGCATCGCTATTTAGGAGAAGAAACGGCGTCGTTAAATCCGTCCATTTGACTGAGCGAAATGGTGCTGTGCCATTCCGAGGAGCCCAGCCCGGCAGCCACAATATCTGCTCGTCACACGGTTGTCAACCCGATTGTTAGGACGGCATTAGCAGATGGTTTGGAGAATATGGGATGCCCCGTGACGGCTGCCGTGATCCCATGCGACGCTCCCAATCGCCCACCGACAGCACCGCAATCTTTGGTCAATGATTGCCCTTTACTCGACCTTTTGGGCATGACTACTGCACGCTGTGGTCGATATCGAGGCGATAGGGGCAAGCCTGGTACCTCATACAACGCGTCAGGGAGAGGCGAAAAGGACTTGACCCCTCGCCTCCCTCGCCAAGAAATCAAGAATAGGTCCCTCCAGCGACCCCTTTCTTGATTACTTTCTTGTCCGTCTTGCCGACGCTGGTCTTGGGAATCTCGGCAACGACAATAAACCGGTCCGGGATTCCCCATTTGGAGATCGCTCCCTCATCGACGAATTTCTGCAGGAAGGAACGGAGACCATCCTCCAAGCCCATGGCCCTGGGGTCTTTGGGAACAACCATGGCTAGGGGCCGCTCCCCCCATTTCTCGTCGGGCACTCCGATCACAGCGACTTCGGACACATCAGGATGCTGACTGATGAGGCTCTCCAGTTGCAGTGAAGAGATCCATTCGCCGCCTGTCTTGATAACATCCTTAAGCCGATCGGTGATACGCACGTATCCATCCTCGGTCCTGACGGCTATGTCCCCGGTGTGTAGCCAACCACCAGCCCAGAGCTCTTCTGACTTGTCAGGTGTCTTGAAATATCCCTGTGTCAGCCACGGGGAGCGTACGACGATTTCGCCCGGTGTCTTGTTGTCGAAGGGGACTTCCTTTCCATCGGAGATGTCCGCTACCTTCAGATCAACGAGGGGAATCGGCAAACCGGTGAGCACCTTGTAATCGAGCAGCTTCTCCGCGTCCCAGTTCATCATGTCCGACTTCAGGTTAGCCAGCGTTAGGATGGGGCAGGTCTCTGACATGCCGTATCCGGCGAAGATCTCTATCCCTCTATCGGAAGCCAGCTTCGCCAGGCCTTTCGACAGAGCTGCACCCCCAATGACGATCTTCCACCCGCTGAGGTCGACATCCTTGACCGCTGGGCTGGTCAGCAACATGTGGAGGATCGTGGGAACGCAGTGGGAAAATGTCACCTTTTCCTTGATGAGGAGCTGCAGCAGCATGGCCGGCTCGTACCGTCCCGGATACACCTGCTTGGTCCCAAGCATCGTCGCGAGATACGGTATCCCCCAGGCATGCACATGGAACATGGGCGTAATAGGCATGTATACGTCGGCTGACTGAAATCGGGCCGGTGAAGTGAAGCCCGATGTTCCCACAGCCGCGCCCAGAGTGTGCAGGACGAGCTGCCGATGACTGTAGTAGACTCCCTTGGGATCTCCGGTGGTCCCAGTCGTGTAGAATGTGGTAGCCTGAGTGTCTTCGTCTAGCTCGGGGAAATCGAACGAGTCTGACGCCGTGGATAACAGGTCTTCGTATTCGCCAGCCAAGGGGAGTGACGTGGTCGGAGTCTCGTCACCGTCCTTGAGCAGGATAAATGTTTTGGCAGTCTCCAGTCGAGGCGCAATGCTTTCCAGCACAGGGAGAAATTCCTCATGCACGAGAACCACGTCGTCTTCCGCGTGGTTCATGGTGTACAGGATCTGATCCGGCGACAGACGGATATTCACGGTGTGCATGATCGCACCCAGACCCGGGATGGCAAAGAAGCACTCGAGGTAACGGTGGGAATCCCAGTCCATCACAGCGACGGTATCCCCTGCGCCGACCCCCAGAGAGGTGAGAGCAGACGCGAGACGGTTGATTCGCTTATAGAGCTCCTTATACGTGAATCGCAATTTGTCCCGGTATACAATCTCCTTGTCTGCGGCGTACAGTAGTGGTGTATGAAGCAACTGCTTGATCAGCAACGGATATGTATACGCTGAAGGGGTTGTGACAATCCTGCGAGGCTGTTTGGGCATACTCCTCCTCCTGAGCTATCCGGTTTTAGTGATTCCCAAAGATGGGTCGATGCGAAAAATGGGGGTTCTGATAGCATGATTTTATGGCGTTTTTCAAGCGCTTTGTCCGATTGGAGCGTGACGGCTACCACAATTCCAAACCAGGCCCACGATCGCCCACCGAGAGCACTGCGATTTTTGTTCTGTGATTCTCCTTTACCCGACCGTGGGGAGATGACTATTGTACGACGGAACCGTATCGAGCAGAGGGCCTCCCGAGAGGCCCACAGAAGAATTATGACAAGGGGGAAACATGAATCTCAGCGACTATTTCGACAACACCACGGGTTACGGCGTGCTCGCTACTGCGAGTGCTTCCGGCGAAGTCAATGCGGCTGTGTATGCACGACCCCACTTTCTTGACGATGGAACGATCGCGTTCATCATGCGGGAACGGCTGACGCACGCGAACCTCCAGACTAATCCCAATGCTACTTATCTCTTCATCCAATCCGGGCCGGGATATGCAGGCAAGAGACTATACCTCACGAAGCTTCGTGAAGAAACCAGTGACGAGCTGGTCGCCAGCATTTGCAGGCGGTGCGATTATTCCATGTTCACGGACGAGCTTACGCGGCACGTTGTGTTCTTCACCATAAACAAGGTCTTGCCCTTGATCGGAAGCGGCAGTTGACCGCTAGGGCTGCACGAGCGGATTTTTGACTTGATTTTTTTGGCGCGGTCGAGCAGCGGCAAGGCAAGGTAGTGGGTGGTCGAAGGGTTTAAAATGATGAAGGGCTGGGATGAGGCATGGCACAAACCTATGACTTCGATGTTGTCGTGATCGGTGCCGGTATCGCGGGAATGGTTTCTGCGGTAACGGCCAACGGTCTGGGAAAGCGGGTCGCGGTTGTCGAGAAGGGGAAAATTGGTGGGAACTGCACCAACTCCACTTGTATTCCCAGCAAGACTCTCATTCGCTTGAGTCATGCAAATCGGGAGATTGCCCGACTGGCCTCCCTTGGCATGATTAATGGGGACTCGACAGCACTGGAAGGCCGAAATATCATGGCTCATATAAGGTCGATTGTGCAAAAAGCCTATGAAAAGGATATTCCTGAGACGTTCGAGCGCATTGGGATATCTATCCTTTCCGGGGCTGCAGCGTTCGTCGATCGCCACCACATTGAGGTCAACAACCGTACTATTTCCGCTGCGAATTTCATCGTAGCCGCGGGAACACGCCCCTTCGTTCCACCCATTTCGGGCATGGGGGATGTCGATTACCTGACAAACGAGACAGTCTACGAGCTCGACGAGCTTCCCAGATCGCTCATTATATTGGGCGGAGGCGTAGACGGTCTGGAGTATGGATCGGCATTCGGACGACTCGGAGTGGAAACCACCATCGTAGAAATGGGATCGCGAATCCTCCCGGGAGCGGACCGTGAGCTGGTCAATCGATTGCTGCTGGCACTGAAAGCCGATGGAATTCGTTTGATTCCGGGGGCAAAGGCCACAAGCTTGCGAAATCGCGACGGGAAGGTTGTGCTGTCCTTTGAGCAGGCACCCGGAAATCTTGGTGAAATCGAGGCGGATCGGGTTCTCGTAGCTTTGGGGAGGAAGCCGGACCTGGATGGGCTTGCCCTTGACAAGGCAGGCGTCCTCTGCACACCCAAGGGCGTCATCACCGACAAGACCCTGAGGACATCCGCGCCCAACATCTACGCGTGCGGGGATATTGTCGGCCCGGACCAGTTGGCCTCTATGGCCGAGTACCAGGGGATTGTGGCAGCAACGAATGCCATTCTCCCGATGAAACAGAAGATCGATTACCGAAACAGCGTGTATGTGATATTCACCGAGCCTTGTCTGTCCTTCATCGGACTGACTGAAGCACAGGCTCACGCAAAATACAGCCACAAGTTAAAGGTTTACCGTTTTGATTATGCAGACATGCGTCGCGCGCTCATAGATGGAACGACCACAGGTATGGCAAAATTTCTCTGCGATGGCCGCGGGCGGCTCATCGGAGCCCACGTTCTGGGAGAGGCGGCCTCCGAAGTCATTCACGAAGCTCAGGTAATCAAGGCCTTAAAAAAACCCCTGCATAAGCTCCATCTCGTAACACATGCGTACCCGACTTACGCGCAGGCGCTTGTCGGCCGATCGTGTCAGTTAGCTTTCCTCGACAAGATGGGCAGCAACCCATTTGTCAAGACAGCGCTCAGGGTCTTGCCTGGACTGTCGAACAAGCTGCATCTCGCGCGGGAGCGTCTGGCCGAATCAAAACGTGCACATTCAGAAAACAGGCAGGCAACGATAGACGTGGTCATAGAGGCCGAATCCAAGCCTCCCGAACAGATTCTGATGAGGGCAATTTACCTCAGTGACCGGGCTTGCGTTATCGATCTTCCTGAGAACATCATGCACTGTGATGAACGACCCATGATGGCTGCATATGCCTGGAATTGGGGCAACGATCCCAAGAGCATTATTCTCAACTGTGCCGGCGTTCGCCGGATAAATGGCCTTGGCGCAAGCATGCTTGTCAAGCTCTCGGCCCGTGCCAAGGAGAAGGGACAACAACTTTCAGCGTTCGCAGTGGGGGAAGACCTTCTTCAAGTCTTCAGGGTTACTGAGCTCGATCAGGCGATCCGTGTCCACGCGAGCGAAAGTGACTGCCTCGCTGCTCAAGAGGGGCCCGCAGTGCAATCGTATTTCCAGGAACGAGAGGGGCCTGGCCCTTTGACCAATTTTAGAAACTGGGCCAAACCCGTTTCCGAGCTGTTTGTGCCCGCGATGCCCCAGGAAGCGAGAAACCTCAACGTTAACGGCCTTCGTCCCGTGGGTCCTGTCAATGGTTTCGGCCCATTGTGTCAGAAGACGTTCCGTCTTCGCATCAACGACCCCGCTATAACGCCCGAACAGGCCATTGCGGCTCTCAAAGAAAACTTCGCCAGCTTCCAGCCATCTTTCAATCGCTTCTACCCTTCTGAGGAAGGCATCCAGCCAGGTGAGATCGTCCTCATCGATTCTTCCACCCCTGGCGGCCCCGTATCCACCGGGGTCATGGTCCTCTATGCCGACGAACGTTCCTTCACGTTCAATACCCCGCAAGGGCATCCGGAATGTGGTTTCGTGAGTTTTAGCGGTCACGAGGGCGGCGCGGGGCCGATCGTTCAGATACTGGGACTGGCTCGGGCCGGCGATCCCATGTACGAGGCAGCGTTTCGATTGGTTGGCTCCAAAATCCAGACGAGAATTTGGACCCACGTGCTTACGTCGCTTGCAGTGCATTTGGGAGTCCCAGCGGACATTAGCTTCGATGAAGAGTGCGTGGACTCAAGGCTGAGGTGGTCCCAGGTTGGGAATCTGTACTACAATGCTCAAATCAGGACTCTGATTCACGAGCCCAAACGATGGTTTCGTTAGAGGGAAAAGATCTCTCCTGAGGCAAGCCGCATGCCTTCTCAATCGGAATTCGATGCCGTAGTGGTCGGGTCCGGACCCAATGGCTTGGCCGCGGCAATAACCATTGCCCAAGAAGGACGATCGACCCTCCTCGTCGAGGCCAAAGAGAAGCTCGGCGGGGGCACTCGCACGGAAGAGCTGACCCTCCCCGGTTTTCGCCACGATGTGTGCGCGGCCGTGCATCCTCTGGCCCTGGCTTCACCCTTCCTCCGCTCACTCGACCTTGGCGCCTATGGGCTCGAGTGGATCCATCCCCCTGTGCCTCTGGCGCACCCTTTGGACGACGAACCTGCCGTTCTCCTTGAGAGGTCATTGAAAGCAACGGCGGAAGGACTCGGTCAGGATGCAGACCGCTATCGTCGACTGATAGGTCCTGGTGTTGGGGATTGGCGCAAGATAGTACCGGACCTACTCAAACCGCTCGGGATTCCTCGGAGTCCACTGCCGTTTTTTCGATTCGGCTACCGAGCCATGCGGTCTGCCGTCGGCCTCGCGAGGGCTTGGTTCCGGGACATCAGGGCACAGGCCCTTTTCGCCGGGAATTCCTGTCACGCGATCTTTCCCCTGCAACATCGGTCAAGCGCGGGATTCGGACTCATGCTCTGCATGTCCGCTCATGCCGTTGGATGGCCTATTGCTCGGGGTGGTTCCCAGGCAATGGCTTCGGCCCTTGCCGCACATTTCGCGTCACTGGGCGGAATAATCGAAGTGGGAGAGCCGGTTCACGCCATGAGCGATTTGCCCAAGTCAAAGGTAGTTCTTTTCGACGTCACGCCAAGGCAACTGGCCAAGATCGCCAGCCAAATACTTCCACCAAAGTACTTGGCGCGACTCCGAAGACATCGGTACGGTTGCGGGGTCTTCAAGGTGGATTGGGCGCTCAAAGGTCCCATTCCATGGAGAGATCCCCGGTGCTCGGCGGCAGGGACACTCCACCTTGGCGGCACTCTCGAGCAAATCGCGGCCGCAGAGCTGGACGTGTGGCGTGGTGTACTTCCCGAAAAGCCGTTCGTCTTCCTTTCACAACCTAGCCTCTTCGATTCAAGTCGCGCGCCCGAAGGACTGCACACGGCATGGGGGTATTGTCATGTGCCCAACGGCTGCCAATTTGACATGACCCAACGAATTGAAGCTCAAGTGGAGCGATTCGCTCCCGGATTCCGGAATCTCATACTGGCCAGGCATACCATGTCGCCATTCGAGATGGAGGCATACAACGCGAACTACGTGGGTGGAGATATCGCAGGCGGCATCCAGAGTTTCTGGCGACTGTTCGTCAGGCCTTTGGGCCGGTGGGCAGCATATTCCACGCCCGTAAGGGGCCTGTACATTTGTTCTTCCTCAATGCCACCCGGCGGAGGAGTGCACGGAATGTGCGGACATCTTGCAGCAAAGTTGGCGCTCAAGGAAATCCGTTAACGGTTCGTTCACGACGACTCGGTGCAGGACAGGTGCTACCGTGAATCAGAATTGAAATCGTCGACCCTGACTCAGGATTTGATGTTGAGTGTGTATATCTCTTGAAAACGGCTGACCAGGATGTAGGAGTCTACATGAGCCACGATAAGAGCTGTCGATGGGGAGGCCAAGAAGGCTTTCATGTGCGGGTGTTTTTCCAGATAGACTTTGCTCAGCGCTTGTCGCTCTGAGTCAGCGACTTCGCGGGCTCTCCCTATAATCGTGACAGCGATGGCATGGCTCGTGTCAGCCGCCTCGTTAGATCGGTTGTCAACAAGAAGTGCAACCCCGGACTTGGCAATGATATTGCCATACTTTCTTGTGGTCCGCGGCGTGGCAAACAAGATCAGCTTGAGGTCCGCGGTTTCAGCGAACGCAACCAGGCTGAGATACGGATGCTCCTGCTCCTGAGTAGAGAGCACGGCAAATTTCTGTGAGGCGAAGAGTTTCCTTATCTCTGTTTGGATTGCGGCTTCATCCTTCAAAGCCTTGAGTACCTCCTTGTGGAACCGTAGGAGCGGTAAGCCGAAAAACGTTCGGGTGTTTGCCCATCACACAGCGACCATTTACCTCACTGTGGCCAAGGTGCTCCATATTGGCCATGAACCCGCACACGACACGTGAATCCCGTTAGCGACGAATCGAATCGAAAACGCAAACATCACTCGCAGCTTGCTGGAGGCCGGCTAGAGAGATTCCAAGACCTTCTTCGCCTCCGGCACCGTGCTTTCCGGCTTGATTTTATACCAAGCACCCATGATTTTACCAGCCTCATCGATGAGAAAAGATGAGCGAACTATGCCCATGAACGACTTTCCATACATCTTCTTTTCACCCCAGGCCCCATACAGCTCGGCAACCTTGTGGTCGGGGTCTGACAGGAGAGGGAAAGCCAGGGAGTGCTTCTGGTCGAACTTGCGCTGCGCGTCCGGGGTATCGGGGCTTATTCCTAGTGATACGACCCCAAGATCCTGGAGGTCGCTTTGCGCGTCCCGCACGCTGCATGCTTGCTTCGTGCATCCTGAGGTGTTGGCCTTGGGATAGAAGTACAGAAGAATTTTCTTCCCCTTGAAATCTGAGAGGCTAACAGGTTTGCCATCCTGATCCATCAGGTTGAATGCAGGAGCGTTGTCTCCTCTTTTCAGCATTGCCATTTCTCGTTCCTCCTCGTGTGATCGTTCAGGAATAACCGTCACCCTGTTGCGCGCAGCGGAAAGACGCTCGTGACAACATTTCGAAAAGTTTCGACGAGCTATTGGTCTTCCATCCACGTGGTAATTTCTTTCGCTCATCGGGCAGTGTCCGTGGTACCAATTCACGCGGCATCCGTCATTTCCTGAACAAATCCTTGATAATCTGCGAAAGCTTACTATCTGCTTTCTGCCTGATTTCCGCTACCTTCGTCAAGTCGCCAGCGCTGATCGCGTAGCCTTCTGTCTATGCAACGCATTGGCCGGGAACTTCAACCTCCACTTGATAGTGCCTCATTATGTACCTCACGAATCTGACATTCGGAATGCCCTTGTAGTATCATACCCTGGTTTCTTCAGGGGGGCTCGTTGCTGTTGAGGCCCCTCCTGAAGCATGGTGACGGCAAATCCAAGCTCAACTGTCCGTGTGTTAATTGCTGGGATCGTATGCAGCGGAACCGGAATCAACGCACTTAGCGAGTTCTTCTTTGCTTGCCTTCTTGGGATCCTTCAATTGGCTCAAGTGACAGATGAACTCATTTCCCTCTCTGTCTTTGACCCACACTAGGGGGTCGGTCGGTTTGTACGGCTCGGTCATGGTATGTACTCCTTCATGAGTGTGTTTCCCCGGAAAACCGGGAAGGCTGCCACTGCAACCTTTTTCGACTACTTGGTCCTCTTTGCCTTTTGCAGGGCCTACGGTTAACAGGACATTCCGTTGGGGACGTACAGACCCCAACTGATGGCCCTTTTTGGACAATGCGTTCGTTGATAACACTTAACATCCGTCGCCTGACTCAAGGCTCTTGGATATTCGCCAGTAATGGTCACTACTCGTGAGCGTTGGCAACCATTGGCGTCCTCACAGTTCCTTCTCCAGCCGTTGGTCATAGAGGCAATTGCACAATTGTCTATGTATTCTATGATCCCCCCAAAGTTGCTCGAAAATTTCTTTGATCCGAGGTTCGGAAACGAGCAATGAGATGCGCCCGTACAGTTTCTCCGAAGTTTCGGCCCTGACACCTCCTAAAGCGAGCGCCTGCAAATCGGTCAGTTCGGGCCGTGGCTCCACGTCAACCAGGTACTCACGGAAAGACTCAACCGGGATGCTCTCGTTACTTGCCGAATGTGCCTCCAGGCCCCGAAGACGAGTTAATGCCCTCTTTCGGTCGACGCACTTCTTTACGAGAGTCCGAAATATTTCTTCGAGTGTAGAGTCGCCGGTTCGGTTTGCCACCGACGAGAAGAAGGCTGCTGAGGTCTCTTCTCGTTTTATGGCAAAATCCAGCAATTCTCTGAGGCTAACCATTTCGGCCATGGCTCACATCCTCTTCATGCATGCAGCCCGAGAGCCGAACGGATTTCGTTCTCTCTGAACCCGACAATGACCGAATCTCCGATTACAAGGGTTGGGAAAGCGCATCGGGAAGAAATTCTCTTAATCTCTTCAATCACGTTTTCTCGCTCGGCACCCTCCAATAGATCCACGTCTGTGCACTCATAATCTATTCCACATTCTTCGAGTAGCCTTTTGCACGCTTTACAATGACTGCATGTACTAAGGGGGTAGAGTTTGCATGCATTCATGACTTGCTCCTTTCGAGCTCCCTGGTCAGGATCGGCCATTTCCGGGCTGCGTTCGCTCCTCGAATCCATAAACTCCGAAAAAAGCTGCGTCGTAACATGTTCTCGGATCCGCCTTCTGTGCGGCATTCCCGAGCTTCGCCTTTGCCGAATATGGATGCACGATGTATGCCAAGTCTTCCGACAGGCGCCATATTGTTGCAAATCGTTGATATAATAAGATATTACAGTTGTCGACCCATGGGGAGCTGCCAGCTCAAAAGTAATCCCTCAGCCGCATAGTCTGGAAAGCAAGATTTCCTGGTTGCGATTTCAAGACTTGAGGTGGTATTGCTCAGAACAATAGGCTCTTGGCATCTGATCGCAAATTGCAGTTCTGCAACTAATGCCCTTTCTTTCGCTGTGGTGGCTCGATGCCAAGCTTCTTCAAATTGCGATACATGGAATCACGGGAGATGCCCAGGCGGCTCGCGGCTGCACGCGCGTTGCCTCCGGCTTGGGCAAGCGCATTCTTGATGAGGAAACTCATTACCTCGTTAACAATCTCATGGAATGTTCTGCCGGAGTCCAAACTGACGGCCAAGGCCGCCTTCCTGCTCAGACCGGTGGCGAGCGGGGCGTCTAGTCTCAGCGGACCGGATTCTGAAACGATCAGTGACCTTTCCAGAACGTTCCTGAGCTCTCGAATATTTCCTGGCCAGTGGTAGTTGCGGAGCTCGTTCAAGAATAGAGGATGCGGGTCCCCTGGCTTGGGGAGTTGCAGCGAAACAGCCAACGTTTTGAGGATTTGCGCGACGAGAATTGGTAGGTCTTCGAGGCGCTCTCGCAGAGGTGGCACACGAATCAGGAACACGTTAAGCCGGTAGAACAGAGCCTCAAGAAAACGCCCTTCAGCAACCTCGGTCTCGAGGTTACGATGAGTCGCTGCCATAAGCCGGGCGTCAACACTGATGTGTTTATCTCCCCCAACTCTGAGGAAGGATTTTGAATCCAGGTAACCGTTCACCGCGATCCCCCCGGTTGGGGTTGATTTTGGCGTTCAGGCGTTTTGCCGGTCCTTTCCAGTCGCGCGATATCGCGCACGTTTTTAATACACTATTGACAAGATCCCAAGAATGG
>JBFMDN010000010.1:0-4602 GCA_040753915.1 Thermodesulfobacteriota bacterium
CCTCACCCCAACCCTCTCCCAGAGGGAGAGGGAGCTGGAAGAATCCCCTCTCCCCCGCTTCGGGGGAGAGGGTCAGGGTGAGGGGGCGTGCCACGATTATCACGGACTACCGGCTTTTGAGACACTTTCTTCTAGCCTGTCATTAGGACGCACGCTGGAAAGCGTGCGCCACACAGCGGCTGCAAGACGCGGGATGAACCGCTGTTCCGACGTCCCCTCCTTGAAAACAAACATCGCGTCACGGCTTGGCTGACACGGGCAAGGGCCAATCCACCGCGACTTTTCCCAATTTCATTCCTTTGGTTCTGTACAGAAGATGCCGATTGGTGAGGCCGTATCGATAGAGATCTCCGGTTATTCGCACATCGTCTCTGCAATACCGTTCCAGCGCCTCCGTGTTGCCTTCCCTGAACCATTTTACCGCTTCCAATCCGTTTCCGGATTTCTTGAGACCCAGCGTGACTTCAGCGAGGTGGTCCAGCGAAACCCGACGCCCCAGCGCGCCTTTGATGGACAGCAAGATGTCCAGGTTGGGAAGCTTTCGAAGGTTTTCCGTGGTGTAAGGCCGCAATACCTCATAGTCAAACTGAATGTGGTTGAATCCTACAATGAGGGACGCGCCCTTCAGAAGGGCCACGAGGTCGGACACGCTCTCTTCCGTGAAGGTCAGAAAACCTTGACTCCGAGTGTATGCCACGCCAAGCGACAGGCCCAGGCGAGATATGTATTTCCAGCCGCCGACTTCCTCGGCCAGATGCCGGGTCTCCAGGTCAAAGACCACGACCCCGTCTGGGATCTCCACAAGAGGTTGAGTCCCCTGCTTGGCGACCGGATTCCCGCTGTGCTCCAGCTTCTTGGACGGCCCAGAAGGGTCTGCTTCGATGTCGGGCAAGCGCGGTTTTCTACGGCGGATCGTTTTCGTCTTGGCGCGCGCGTCCCGAACGGCTGACTCCAGCGACGCCTGAGGCCGATCACCCGCTGGGAACGGACTGTCAGCGGCCAGGTGAGGAAAAATCTCAGGTTTTTTCCGACGTCGAACGGGCTTCGCGAAAGGATCCCTCTCCGGGTGAAGGAGAAGCTCGAGGGTCGCTATGCACGCTTCCTTGTCCAGGGGCTTGTTCCCAGAGCCACACTTGGGAGAATGGATGCAGGAGGGGCATCCGTCCTCGCAGGGGCAGCCTTTTACCAGGTCGAGGGTCTTTTCCAGCAACTCTTCGATCACGTCGAACGCGCAGTGAGCCAGCCCAACTCCCCCTGGGTGGCCGTCGTAAATGAATACTGCCGCTTTTCCCACCTGTTCGTGCAAGGGAGTGCTGATACCTCCGATGTCGTCTCTGTCGCAGAGGGCGAAGAGGGGAAACATGGAAATGGCTGCATGCTCGAGAGCGTGGATCCCTCCCATGAAGTGGAGACTTGCGTCGGTAATCGCTTTGTTTACCCTGTCAGGAATTTCGATCCAAATCCCGACTGTCTCGAAGTGCAGCGGTGGGAGCTCGAGCTCGACAACACCTATCAGGTCCTGTCCCGATGTGCGTCTCTTCTCGTAGGCTCCGACGACCTCCGTCACCTTGATCTCGGCCTCACGCAGGGTGAACCCCGGGAAATCGCGGGAGCGCACCGGTGCTCTCAGAATCGTGGTGGTTTTGTCCGATCGGGACCGCGTGTAGTAGTTGAGACGTGCGGGGGCCACCACCGCATTGCGTCGTTCGAGGTCGAGCTCGGTGACGATGTACTGTTTGGATCTGTGCAGGTATACGGCTCCCTGGTGGCATTCTTTGAATGCACGTCCCCCTGAGGAGCTCCCAATGGGCGTTTTGCGGTCCTCCAGAAAGATGGCGTAGGAATCTCCGATGCTGCGCAGATCAACGTGCCTCTGAGGGCGGCGCTCTGTGGATCGGATGGATCCGTCGTTGAATCGGAGGAGAGATCCGGCCTCTTCCAGCTCTTCGATGACCGACTGCAGCTCAGGTGCCTTTGTCCAAGCTTCGTCTTCCTGTATGGGGACTTCCGCTGCGGCACAGGGAATATGCTTTTTGAGAACCTCCCTGTTTCCCGGGTCCAGCACGGCCCGTTCACAGTCTCTCTGAAAGAAGTCCTGAGGGTTCCTCATAAAATACTGATCCAGAGCGTCTGCAGCAGCGATCATCACGATTCCGCTCGGCTGCCCCCCGCGGCCCACCCTGCCGCTTCTTTGCCATGTGTTGATAATGGTGCCGGGGTACCCGACGAGCACGCAGAGGTCGAGGCCTCCCACATCGATCCCCATTTCCAACGCAGAGGTGGAAATGACGCCGTCCATCTTTCCGGAAAAAAGCCTGGCTTCAATCTCTCGCCGCTCTTCGGGAAGAAATCCGGCTCTATAGGAGCTTATCCGGTGTTTCAGATGCGGCGCGTCGTGGAGCACCCACATGGTGATCAGCTCGGTGATCTTGCGTGCCTTCGTGAACACGATGGTTTTCAACCCCTCTTGCAGAGCTGCGACGAAAACGCGGGAAGCCACCGTATAGGGGCTCAGATGGGGATTCACAAAGAGAAAGTGTCGTCTCGATGAAGGAGCTCCAGAGCGGTTGACAACCGCGACCTGAGATCCGATCAAGTTGCTGACGAGCTCTCCGGGGTTGGCTATGGTAGCGGAACAGGCAATGAATTGGGGGCGGGCTCCGTATGCTTGGCAGATCCGCATCATTCGCAGCACCACTTGAGAGATATGGCTCCCGAATATTCCCCTGTACGTGTGGACCTCATCGAGCACGACGAACGACAGGTTGCTGAAAAAATCTCTCCAGAGATCGTGATACGAGAGCATGCTTAGGTGCAGCATATCCGGATTGGTAACGATTACTCTCGGATGCGAATTGCGGATCTTTCGTCGTTCCGATTCAGGAGTGTCTCCGTCATAAACGGCAGCGGTGATCCCTGAGTCGCCCGCAAGCTGGAGGAAGGCATCTCGCTGGTCTCTCTCCAGCGCCTTGAGGGGAAAGAGGAACAGCGCAGTGGCAGCAGGATTTCTCAGCAATCGGTCTATCACGGGTGCTTGGTACGCAAGTGTCTTCCCGCTCGCAGTATTTGTTGAGAGCACAATGTTCTGGCCTTGCAAGGCCAATCGGATGGCTTCTGCCTGATGGGAATAGACTGCTTCTATACCGCGGCATCTGATGAGATCGGCAGCTTTCGGGTGAAGCTCTTGTGGGATGGGCGAGAATTGGGCGGGCTGCTCCTGCAGGGTCTCGTGGTGGACGAGATCCCATTGGTAATTCTTTTTTCGGCCGAGCCATGCGATGAAAGGTTCCAGCACCGTCTTTTCCCTAAAGGGTTGGAGCTCTTCAACCCCCTCACCCATGTCAGTCGGGGGGATCATAGCCGTGGGAGTATCCTCTGTCAACGAAGGAGAAGTCCTGTCCACGTGAGGCACCCCGGTCTGCCGCACACAATGGTTGTGTCCTGCAGGAGCTTTTATGGCGATAGAGCGAGTGTGTTATAGTGAGCGATCATCACAACTCGCGAAAGGTCAGCCCTATGATTTTGGTGCCGCCGATGCGGCCGGGAATCCTTGCCGCAATGGTCCTGTCCCTGCTGCTCGCTGCAAGCCCGATGTGGGCAGCAGAATCTCGGGATACGCGAAAACCCCTTCCCACGGTAACCATGACAGTGGGAAATGCGGTGATCGAGGCATCGGTTGCAAACACGAACGAAAGCCGCGTCGCCGGGCTTCTGGGGTGGAGCGGCATCACGGAATGGCAGGGAATGCTGCTGGATTTCGGTGCGGAAGGCATATACGCGATACACATGCAAGGCATGAAGTTTCCCATTGACGCGGTGTGGATCAACTCCTCTGACGAGATCACCCTCATCTATGAGGAAATCCGTCCCGACTCAGGACTTGTCTATCCTTCGATAGTACCCGCGGCCTACTGCTTGGAGCTCAAGGCAGGATTCTGCAAGAAGTACGGGGTGAAGGTCGGTCAGAAGGTGCGGTTCGGCGCATCTTCCTCGAGAAATGACCACTAGAAGGCCATTTCGAAAATACGGTTGCGCGTTCCACCACGGCTCATGTGGAGACTTGCGCTCTGAAGGAGCGCATCTTGAGTAGTCCCGCGAGCCGCGGGATTGCAACCAGAGGTGCGGCTTATTAGGCAATTCCATAATTACGGTACATATTCTCGCATGATTCCGTCAGGGATCTGCGCCCCTTCAGCGACGTAGGGGCACCCCTTGTGGGTGCCCAGGGCGGGTACAAGGCCCGCCCCTATCAGTGCACACGATGTGCACACCCAGTACACCGTGGTGCAGACACGGTACGGCAGTTGTGCCATCGACCACTTGGCTTCTCCTGCCGGAAGCATGTGATTCCGGTGCGCAACCGCAGTTACGAGGCCCGAAAATCCCTGCGGTGCATCCCTGTAGTGCAGGCTATTAGCCTGCATCTTACGAAATGGCAGCCTGGAAAGGCTACCCTACATATGGGGAAGCTGCGAGCCTGTGGTGCGGTCATGTAGTGCAGGCTTTTAGCCTGCATCTTACGAAATGGCAGCCTGGAAAGGCTACCCTACATATGGGGAAGCTGCGGGCCTGTGGTACGGTCATGTAGTGCAGGCTTTTAGC
>JBFMDN010000010.1:4844-113853 GCA_040753915.1 Thermodesulfobacteriota bacterium
TTACGAAATGGCAGCCTGGAAAGGCTACCCTACATATGGGGAAGCTGCGGGCCTGTGGTACGGTCATGTAGTGCAGGCTTTTAGCCTGCATCTTACGAAATGGCAGCCTGGAAAGGCTACCCTACATATGGGGAAGCTGCGGGCCTGTGGTACGGTCATGTAGTGCAGGCTTTTAGCCTGCATCTTACGAAATGGCAGCCTGGAAAGGCTACCCTACATGGTGGGATTTGGCAGTCCCGCGCACTTCTGGCTTTTTGCCGACATTCTCCACATGTTCGAGGCAAATCCTAAAGGTCTTCCGGATCGAGATCCGGGTGGATTCCCAAACGCGTAATGCAGAAATCGTATTTCACCGGGTCCGCCGGATCGATCGCTCGGAATGCTTCGGTAATCTCGCACGCGGTCCGCAGATTTGCCTGCCTGCGAGATGTTAGTCCGAGTCGTAGCGCAATTCGGTGCATATGGGTGTCAAGGGGAACAATGAGCTTTGCGGCCGAAACCTGGTCCCATCCGCCCGGATCTACCCGGTCGTTGCGGACCATCCACCGGAGAAAGAGATTGAGCCGTTTGCACGCGCTTCCCCGTTCTGGGGAGGGGAGCAGGTAAAAAGGCTCTTGACGCGCATGGCCGGTCAGCTCACGCACGAATGCACCCAGCGCTGGAATCACGGTCTCGTGCCATCCTTTCAGCCCCTGCTCAAAGCATCCCTGGAGAGATCCGTGTCGTTCGCATGCCCGTTTCACTCCCACAAGCATGATTGAGAGGTCCGTTCCCGAGGTAAAGCGGTGCCTGAAATCCCGAAACGTCTCAAAGAGATATGCCTCGCTTGCGTCGATCAGAAAACCATAGGGGGATTCTCCCATGGCCGCGAGGATCCGTGAGACGCTTCTCAAGATTTGACGGACATTTCCATACGCCAGGGACGCCGCGATGAGGCCGGCCACTTCGCGGTCTCGCACGTCGCTGTATGCGTACAGGAATTCCACCGGGTCCGGATGAACGAATTCCCTTCTGTTATACGACTCATAAAGCCGCTGGAGACGTTCCCTATGTTCCGTAACATGAACCAAAACGCGGTGCCCCTGAATATCTAGAGCCTCCTGATCCCCTCGGCCAGCTCCTCCAGGGCCGTTCTGTCTAGAATGCGAATATGGCGGCCATCGGACTCAATGTAACCCTGTTTCGACAATCGCGAGAGAATTCGGGAAAGGGTTTCCGGAATGGTGCCGAGCAGGGAAGCCAATTGACCCTTTGAGATGTCCAGCTCCACGTTTTCTGTGCCCTGATTGTGTTGGCTCAAGTAGAGCAGGTGAGCGGCAAGCCGTCCGGGAACTTCCTTAAGCGAGAGGTTATCCACCAGCACGGTGAATGTGCGGAGGCGCCTCGAGAGCACTGCCAGCATGTTTAGGGCCAGTGAAGGATTTCGCTTGATGAGGGATACGAACTCGGTCCGCGGAAAGTAAACCGCTGTGCTGTTTTCAAGGGTTTCCGCATGCGCGGGGAAGGATCTACCCTCGAACACCGGCACTTCTCCAAAGGGTTCACCAGGCCCGAAGATGTGGAGGATTTGCTCCTTTCCGTCCGGCGAGAGCTTGAAAATCTTTACGCGGCCAGCCAGGAGCACGTAGAAACCCGACCCGGGCTCGCCCTCAGAAAAAATGGTCGATAAGCGATGATACCGCTTTATCAGAGCGATCGATGCCAGGTCGCTCAATTGATCGTCGGGCAAACCTTTGAAGAGCGCTATTTCTCCCAGGCTCTGACCAATGTCCATGAAGACCTCGACCCGGTATGAACATCTGAATTGACCCAAGTCAATTCATCCCTATGCGTTCATGAGTAGACTACAGGTACGGAAGGATCCCTGTCAAAGAGGATGGGAGGGTACGTGAAACTGTCTCAAAACTCGGGACACACCAAAAAATCGTAGCACGATTGAGCGTCGATGCGTGGAAAGGCACCCTCAACCCAACCCTCTCCCAGAGGGAGAGGGAGCTGGAAGAATCCCCTCTCCCCTGCTTCGGGGGAGAGGGTCAGGGTGAGGGGGCGTGCCACGATTATCACGGACTACCGGCTTTTGAGACACTTTCACGTGGACCGCCCCATCGAATTCGTAGCCTCCCGGACACGCGACCGAAGGCCGGGTCTGGCCTCGAACAATGGAGTCCCCGTGGAAGCATGTCACGAGATCGGCATGACGGACAAATGGCGAGGAGGTGATCCCGTGAAATGGTCCGAAGAAGCTCAGGCAGCACTATCCAAGGTACCGTTCTTCGTGCGAAGGCGCGTACGAAAGAGGGTCGAGGAGGAGGCAGCCCGGTCGAATGCCCGAGAAGTTGCCATGGAGCACGTGCGCGCTTGCCAGAAACGTTTCCTGGAAAGCATGGAAGAGGAAGTTAAAGGGTACCAGGTGGAATCGTGCTTCGGAGGCGGAGGTTGTCCGAACAGGATCATGGCAGAAGATCTGGTCTCCGCTCTGGAGAGTCTTCTCCAGGAACGGGATCTGCGGGGCTTTCTCAAAAGCAGAGTGTCCGGTCCGCTGAAGTTGCACCACGAATTCCGCGTCACCGTGGCTGATTGTCCGAACGCATGCTCCAGGCCGCAAATCGTGGACGTGGGAATCATTGCCGCGCTGCGTCCCGAAGTATCGGCTGACGCGTGCTCGTTTTGTGGACTGTGCGTGGATGTCTGCAAAGAGGGGGCCGTGACGCTGCCTGACCAAGGAGGCGCTGTGGCGATCGATTCCCATCTGTGCGTGTCGTGCGGTCAATGTGTGCGTGCTTGCCCCAATGGGGCCGTCGTTGAGAAAGAGCGCGGATGGAGAGTGCTCTTGGGTGGAAACCTCGGCCGTCATCCGCAGTTGGGCTTGGAATTGCCTGGGATTTATTCCACCGATCAGGTTCTCGAAATCGTTCACGCGTGCGTGGATCATTTCATGGAACACAATGTTGAAGGAGAGCGGTTGGGGGACATCCTCAATCGAACGGGTTTGGGATTCTTGGCAGAGAAATCGGCCAAACAAAAAAAGCAAAAAAAATGATGTCCCCTTGATCTAAGTCAAGGCCTGTCAGCCAAGTCGTTGTTATCTTCTGAAGAAAGGATGAAGCCTCACTCGGCTTATCGCAGTCAAACCCCGGAGGGAGTACAAGGAGGGAAGGGGCATGGATCCGAAGATGTTTTGCTATCAGTGTGAGCAGACGGCAGGCGGTATAGCCTGCACAAACGCCGGAGTGTGCGGAAAGTCGCCGGAAGTGGCGGCGCTCCAAGATCTTCTAACCCATGCGCTTAAGGGATTGTCGCTCTATGCCGTGGAAGGACGGAAAGTGGGCGTTGTTGATCCCAAAGCGAACGTATTCACTGTGCAGGCACTGTTCCAGACGCTGACCAACGTGGATTTCGATCCGGATCGGTTTCCCCCTTTGATTCGCAAGTGCGTCGAGCTTCGGGAAAGCTTGAAGGAAAAAGTGAAAGCTGCCGGAGGAAACGTGTCCTTTCCTCATGTCGCCGCGAGCTTCAGTCCTGCCGCCACCATGGAAGGGATGATCGAGCAGGCCAAAGGGGTAGGGTTCAGCCCTGACCCAGCCATCGATCCGGACATCCGATCGCTCCAGCACACCTTAATCTTAGGTCTCAGGGGCGTGGCGGCTTACGCAGATCACGCGCAAATCCTCGGCCAGGAAGACGACACGGTGTACGGGTTTATTCATGAGGGCCTTGCAGCAACTTTGAGCTCCGAATTGACCCTGAATGACTGGGTAGGACTGGTCTTGAAGTGTGGGGAGATTAACCTCAGAACCATGGAGCTCCTCGACGCGGCGAACACAGGGACGTACGGACACCCGGAGCCCACGAAGGTTTCTCTGGGGCACAAGGCTGGGAAAGCGATTCTCATCAGCGGTCACGACCTGAAGGATCTCGAAGAGCTTCTGAAGCAAACCGAAGGGAAGGGAATCAATATCTACACCCACGGTGAAATGCTGCCCTGTCACGGCTATCCCGGCCTGAAGAAATACCCCCATCTGGCAGGACATTATGGGACGGCGTGGCAAAACCAGAAGAAGGAATTCGATGAATTTCCCGGCGCAATTCTGATGACCACCAATTGCATACAAAGACCCCGCGATTCGTACTTGGACCGCATCTTTACGACGGGTGAGGTGGGATGGCCTGGCAGTGTGCACATCAGCGACAAGAATTTCACCCCGGTGATTGAGAAGGCCTTGGCCTTGCCGGGATTTGGCGAGGACAGCAATGGAAAGCACGTGATGTGCGGATTCGGCCGCAACGCGGTCATGAGCGTGGCAGGCGCAGTGATAGACGCGGTCAAGTCGGGCGCGATTCGCCATTTCTTCCTTGTGGCAGGGTGCGACGGTGCCAAACCGGGAAGGAACTATTACACCGAATTCGTGGAAAAGGTCCCCAGCGACTGCGTAGTGCTCACACTCGCGTGCGGAAAGTTCCGTTTCTTTGACAAAAATCTCGGAGACATCGGGGGCATACCTCGGTTGCTCGACATAGGGCAGTGCAATGACGCATACTCCGCTATTCAAATTGCCGTGGCTTTGGCCAACGCGTTCAATGTGGGAGTAAACGAGCTGCCCCTGTCGCTGGTGCTCTCCTGGTATGAGCAAAAGGCAGTGGCGATTCTTCTTACCCTTTTCCATCTGGGTATCAAGGGGATACGTCTTGGCCCGAGCTTGCCGGCCTTCGTGACGCCGAACGTGCTGGACGTGTTGGTGAAGAATTTCGACATTAAGCCCATAAGCACACCTGAAGAGGATCTCAAGGCACTTCTCGGATGAGACACACGCGGGAGGAGCCACGCTCCTCCCAAAGGTGCTCGCATTGACTAGAAGGGTGGAAGGAAGGGGAGTTGAGACCATGAAATGCCCAGGACAGGACCCACGTTTTTGGAAATTCGACGCCATATTCGATGCAGTATGTCCCAACTGTGGAAGTGCAGTGGAATTCTTTAAGGACGAGACCAGACGCAAGTGCCCCAAGTGCGGCCACAGGGTGCTCAATCCCAAGATGGACTTCGGGTGCGCAACCCACTGCAAGTTCGCCGAGGTCTGTTTCGGAGAAGACCTTCCGCCCGAGCTGATACAGCAGAAGGAGAACCTGTTCAAAGACCGCGTTGCCGTGGAAATGAAGCTTTACTTCAAGCAGGACTTCAAAAGGATAGGACACGCTGCAAAGGTGGCGAGATATGCGGAGAAGCTCGTCCTGGAAGAACGTGGCGATCCCGCGGTAGTCCTCACTGCCGCGTATCTCCACGACATCGGGCTGAAGGAGGCGGAGAAAAAGTATGGGAGCCGAGCCGCGGAGCATCATGAGGAAGAGGGGGTTGTCGTAGCTCGCGACCTGTTGGAAAGACTCGATGCCAAAGAGAATTTGATCGAAGAGGTGTGCGGCATAATCGGACGACACCACAGGCCGGGAAATGAAGACTCGGTGAACTTCAAAGTGGTCTACGATGCGGACAGAATAGTGAACTTGGAAGAATATGCGAAAAAGGGTGAGGTGGGTCCCGAGAAGCTCTTGGAGCTCATTGAGTCGGGCTTTCTCACTTCGAGCGGTCGAGAGCTGGCGCGCTCGGTCCTGCTTAACGGCGGAATCAAGCCCCAGGCAGCGGAGTAAGCCAGGGTCATTCGATATGAGGTGCAGTATCATGAAGGTGAAGCGGAAAATCATCGAGATAGACGAAGAACTTTGCACCGGCTGCGGTCAATGCATCATATCCTGCGCCGAAGGAGCGCTGGAAATTGTGGACGGCAAGGCAAAGCTGGTTGCTGACAAGTACTGTGATGGTCTTGGCGCATGCCTCGGTGAATGCCCCGAGGGAGCGCTCAGAGTTGTGGAGCGAGACGCAGAAGATTTTGACGAGCACGCGGTAGAAGAGCGCTTGGAAGACTTGAAAAAGCAAGAAGCAGCTCAACCTGCCATGGCGTGCGGGTGCCCTTCAGCGCAGATTCGGACCTTTACCCCCGAAAAGCGGACCAGGGAATCGGCAGCGAGCGCCGCGCACGAGACAGCCTCGGCTCTCACTCACTGGCCCGTGCAAATACGGCTCGTACCACCTACCGCTCCCTTCCTTAAGAATGCCGACCTTCTTGTGGCCGCGGATTGTACGCCGGTCGCGTATCCGGATTTCCACCGGGATTTTCTGGAAGGCAAAGTCGTACTGATCGGCTGCCCGAAGTTTGATGACGTTCAGGATTACGTGGACAGGTTCGCAGGGATTTTCTCTCATGCTTCCATCAACAGTGTGACTGTGGTGATTATGGAAGTACCCTGTTGTGGCGGACTGCCCATGATCGTTAGGCGAGCAATGGAAATCGCGGGCAAGTCAATTCCCCTGGAGCAAATAGTCATCAGCGCGCGAGGAGAGATCCTGCGGCGACAAAAGCTGGTTGCGTGATTTGATAGCGTGAGCGTGCATCTCATAGCGCGATTCCGTAGCACCTGGATTTTGCCGGTGATTCTGGCCGGTTCCCGATCGAGAACAGCGTCGGTTGAGCACCGATCGGGGTGGCCTTTCGTTGAGTCCTATTTCTTCACTCTCGGTTCAGCGGCCGGAGGATGCACGATGCTCCTGATATCCGTGACCCCCTCCAGATTTGCCTGTAGTGCAAAGGTGTCGTACACCAGACCTGATACATTGTTGCTCTCGATCAGGCCGAATTTCACCATTTGGTCTGCAAGATACTGAATCTCGTCTCTCCGAGGGACAAAACGGTCGAAGACGAATCGGTTGGGCGGATTGTTCAGAGTGTATTGAACCAGCTCCAAAGGCTGGTTCCAGTACTCGGCTGCAATGGCTGCGGCCTCCATGGGGGAGGCCTTGGCCCAAAGCCCTGCTCTGGCAGCCCCCTCCACGAGGCGACGGACCCTGTCCGGATGCGCGTCGATGTACCGCTGGAGGACGATCACCAGGTTACAAATGAAGCCGGGCCAGACGTCCTCCACGTAGTGAAGCACGTCGGCAGCTCCTCCAAAAACGGATTTGGCGGCAAAAGGCTCACCCACGAAGTACGCGTCCAGGGCTCCCGATATGAGCGCGGATGCCATGTCCGGCGGATTCATCTCTACAATCTTCAGCCCGTTGCCCGAAAGCCCGTGTTTCTCAGCAAGCTGACGCGTTGCGATATTGTGTCCTGAGTACCGCATAGGCACAGCAATCGTCTTGCCCGCCAGGTCTGAGAAGGACCTCACTTTCAAATCTTTTCGACACACCAGAGTGCTCTCATGGCGGTTGCCGATGTACACGATCCTCGCGTCTGTGCCTTGCTGGTGAAGCACCACTGCCAAGGGAGCAATAATGAACGCGGCCTGGATGTCCCCATTTCGCAGCGCTTCTCCCATCTCCGCAAAAGATGAGAACTTCCGTGCCTCGAAACGCAGATCCGCGCTTGTCCGCGACGCTCGATCGAGAATGGGACAAGCCAGGTTCGTGATGACAGGCATGTATCCCATGCGGACGACGGGACGACTGTCGTGATCGAAGTTCACCTGGTAATGTAGCCACGAAATAAAAATTAGCCACCCGACGCTTACAAGCGCGACACGCCACCCCGTAGAAATGCGGCTCAGAACCCGCGCCTGACTAAAGCGCATGATGCACTCCAAGCTCGTGGTACACGCACTTGCGCAACTCTGACAGCTCTGGGTCACTCAGGAAGTCACGAGGATGGGGCGCTGTCAGCTCCACGTCGAGCTTCACTCGTGCAGGCCGCTCGGACATCACGACCACCCGATCTCCCATGGTCATGGCCTCATCGATGTCGTGGGTGATAAACACCACGGTTTTGCGGAAGTATTCATGCATGTTTATAATTTCTTCCTGCATTTTCAACCGGGTGAGGTAGTCCAGGCCGGCAAACGGCTCGTCCATAAACATGACCTCGGGGCTTACTACCAGGGCTCGAGCCAGTTCAGCGCGCCGCTGCATTCCCCCGGACAGTTGATGGGGATAGTGTTGCTCGAAGCCACTCAAATTCACGATGTCGATGTATTCCTGTACTCGCTCGTCCCTGGCCTTTTCGTCCTTCCAGTGACGCAGCCCTAGCCCTACGTTCTCCGCAACTGTTAACCACGGCAACAATCCGTTATGCTGAAACACAAATATGTTTTCCGACGACGGTCCGTTCACCTCTCTTCCGTCTATGGTAACAGAGCCGGAGGTCTTGCTATCGAAGCCCGCCATGATGCGCAGGAGTGTGGATTTTCCGCAACCAGAGGGGCCAAGGACGCAGACGAGCTCCCCATCCTTGCATTCCAGGTCGATCTCATCCAATACCAGAAGTGGCTGCCCCTGTTCCACACCCGGGCCGTTGAATTTCCGCCGCGTGGATCTACGCTCGAGAAACTCCTTGCGCAGCCGCTTTATCGCAATAAAGCCCATCAGACCGACCCCCAGGAGACGGACTTGATCCGGTTGAGCTGAACTATGACCCTGTCAAGGCAGATTCCTATCAGACCGATAGCAATCATTGCGTCCATCACGAAATCCATGCGTAGGGCGTTTCGAGAATCCAAGATCAGATATCCCAGGCCGGACTTCACTGCGATCATCTCTGCTGCAACTACCACGAGCCAAGCTATGCCCAAGCTGATCCGCAGAGCAGGGAGAAGCTGAGGGAGCACGGCCGGCAACATGATCCTGAATACCGTTTCAATGCGAGAAAAATTGAAATTAGCAGCCACCTGGAAGTACAGGGAATTGATGTGGTTAACCGCAGTGATCGTGGAAACGAGAAGCGGAAAAAAGCTCGAGAGGAAAATAAGAAAGATTGCTGGCTTGTCGCCTATGCCGAACCAGAGTAGAGCCAGAGGTATCCAGGCCAGAGGTGAGATCGGCCGCAGGAACTGGATCAGAGCGTTGAACATGTGCTGTCCGCTCTTCCACCGCCCCAGTATCATGCCTAACGGGACTCCCACCAGCACGGCCAGGTAAAAACCAATCGTCACTCGGAACAGGCTCGCGACGGAATGCATGAAAAGCGTGCCGTTTGCGATCAGTTCCCACATGCCCTTCGCGGTAGCCAAAGGCCCAGGAAACACGGAAGGACTCCAACCGCTAAACGTGGCAGCCATCTGCCACAGCACGGCTATCACCACGAAAACCAGCACAGGCAGTACACGATCCCTGAGCCGCTCGACGTCCATAGCCCTCCTCGGAATGCTAATCGGGTCGTCGTGGTTCCGCTAAAACCTGAAAGCGTGCAGGATGAGAAGGGCGCTATGCAGCCCTCGCGCGCCTCCTTATCCTCCTGCCGGTCCATTGCTCCGGCCCCAACATACATTTCTAAACGAGGACGACGTTCCGGTCAAACAAATCCGATAATTAAGTGCCCCATTTCTTCAATTGGCTCGCGGATTCTGCGACGGCTCACAATCCGGTTTGCGCTCCCGAGGAGAGAACCCTGAGAAGCCACGAGATTCAGAAGCTGCCTCGGGGATCCCGTTTCGCATGGAGGGCAGGTTTGGAACCTGCTCCCACATTGGTGTGGAGCATCGAGCGCCGCGGTGGAAGGCCCAGAGCGGCGGATGTCGGGCGGGTTGCAAACCCGCCGTTCCCTGAACAGGGCTGAAGCAAGCACGCGATATATTTGTGAAACGGTGTTCCGAGGGACGACGATCCCGCGAGGTACCGGCATAATCCGAAGAAACGATTCTCGCTTCGAGGGTTCAGGGCTGAGCTCCGACTTAGCAGTTTTTTCTTGACGTCACGGCAATGTGTTGTTAGTGAACCATCAACCGAAGGATTCGGTTATTCTTACAAGTGTCTTGAAAAAGGCATTAAATATAGATACATGGGCACCGCGCGCTCGGCGACCGACCCTGCCGAAGTTCCTCCCACGGGAATCACGGCTGCAAACAAGAGGAGAGACAAGATGAAGAAAATCCTGGTGATGACCATGCTTTTCGTTGTGACGGCAGGAGTGGCCGCTTGGGCTGCCGACAACCCGCTGCAATTGGCCGACCAAGTCGTAGTGGATCGCACTACTCGCGATAAATCGGTGAATGATTACATCATGCTCACTCGCAACGAGATACAGCGTGCCTGGACTACTCCAGTTGAGGTGACGGGGCCGGACGCAGTGAAGGGACGGATTCGAATCAATTATGTTATTTCCCGAAGCGGCGCGCTGCGAAACCTGGAGCTGGTAAGCGGATCGGGAAACGCCGAGTTGGACCGTTCACTTATGGAAGCCATTCGCAATGCTGCGCCGTTTCCTCCCTTTCCTGAGGAGCTCCGGGCGCGCAGCATGTTAGTCCGCGCGCACTTCATCGTTGCCGATACTCCCACTGTGAGGGTCACCCAGGTTCAGCAAGACGTAAAAAAATCAATTCTACCGGAGGCATCCTCATCAGACAATGAATCACCCGAAAAGAAGCTGAGCTGGGGATTGCCCGCTGGGACCGCGCAGCCATCCGCTGCGACCCCGGATCATGATATACCTGCCCCTCCGCCGACCAAGTCTTTCAAATGGGGACTGTAGTCGGAAACCTTCCATCTCTGTTCCATGGCGCCGGTTGAAAAGTGAGCTTCTCCGAGGCCGGTGCCATGCCCTAAACAGGTGCCACGGCGATTCCCCTGGTCCGGCGCCAGAACATGCGGCGAGCTCTCCGTTCAAGGAGCTCGCTTTTCCAGCACGTAAACCCCGAAAGACCGTTTCTCCCAGCCATCCGTGCTTCTGACACGCTGTCTTTTGCCAATCGCCGCCATTCCTGATACAAGGAAACATGGGCTCGACGGAGCCTTCACCGCCGGGGATTCGAGGCAGGTGTGAAGGATGAGCGAGCAGATTGGTCTGTCGGCCTCCATTGTGGCGGTAGCAGCGGTGGTTGAGGGCGCAGTACGCGAAATCATGCCCATAGCACAGGCCACGCTGATGCAACAGGGAACCCATCTTCCCACAGCAATACTCCATACGATGGAGGGGCTCGTACCCATCGTTCTTCCTTTCAAGAACGAAGCACAGAAGAAGGCGTTGGTTGCATTTGTCAAGACTCAGGCCCTCGAAAAACATGCCTTCGCAGTTACCTGCGTGACATGCGCGCGAGTGATTGATGCGAGGAATGGAACAGAAGAGGAAGCCCTGGTCCTTGCAACGTCCGTGCAGGGAGGAAGGCCGTACACTGTGACGATCCAATTCTGGCGAGCCGCAGATCGGTCCGTCGCCGGCTTCGGTGACGTGGTCGAAGGAGACGACGCTGCCATGCCGGGGCAAATGATGATATTCCCCGATTGGAGCGAGGAAACGCGACACTGACCTTTTGGTGCCGAGGTCCGCGGCGCTGAAGACGTTAGGGCCGTCGGAATAAGGAGATCAAGCCCTCCCAAGCTGCGTCAAACGGTTGGGGCTTGCATGCGGCCGACGGCCGGTATATAGAAGGTCTATCCCAGAACTCGAGCGAAGGCGAAGACAGTGCCGCGAATTGTGCCTGAGCCTGGAATCCGGAGTCTCAAAGAACAGGTTTGACAATGGCCGTAAATCCAAAACTTCTGGAAATCCTTGTGTGTCCCAAGTGCAAAGGGGACCTAGTCCTTACGGAAAAGAGCGACGGGCTCATCTGTCATGCATGCCGTCTCAAATACGAGATCAAAGACGATATTCCGATCATGCTGATCGATGAGGCAATCCAGCTCACGGAGGAGGAAGCTCGGCCACAGGAGTGACGCCGGGCGAAGCGGGCCCGCCGCGAATTGTGAGCACTGGCTCGGAGCTGGACGATGATTGTGGCCGCAGGGAAGAGCGAGGGACCGAAGTTCCGAATCTTCGGGGAATACCTCGTGTACTTGGTGTTTCGTTTTCTCGAGGAGGTTTTCTGCCGGATACCACGGGACGAGACCGCGATGGCTGCGGGGCGATTCTGTGGAAGGATCATGTTTGTCCTTGGCGGGGAGAGACGGAGAGTGGCCGTCGAGAACCTGACGCTGGCTTTTGGAGCGGAACGAACACCGGAGGAGATCAGGAGTATCGCTCGAAAAAATTTCGAGCATCTGGCTATGCTCGGGGTGGAGTTTTTTCGACTTCGGCGGTGGGACCAGGCGAAGCTGGCGGAAAAGCTCGTTTTCGATGGATGTTCAAACTTTAACGAAGCATGGTTGCCAGGCAGAGACGGTGTCTTGTACATCACTGCCCACATCGGATGCTTCGAAGTTCTTGCCGCTGCCAGCAGGTTTCTCGGGATCAAGGGGAACTTGATTGTGACCCCCGCGCCGAACAGGTTTGTCAACGACCGCATGTTTTTCAAACGGGGAGGAGAGGAGAGCGGTTTGCATATTCTCCCGCACAAGGGGGTTGTCCGCAAGGCCGTGAATCTTCTGGAAAGCGGAGATATGGTCGTGGTATTGGCAGACCAACGAGGCGATGATTCACGGCCGGTGTGGGTGGATTTTTTTGGCAGAAGAGTCTTGGCCAATGGGGTTTTTGCGAAGCTTGCGGTAGAGGGAAACGCCCGTGTTCACTCTCTTGTTGCTGTGAGACGGGAGGACGGACGGTACACTTGCGCATTTGGTGAGGAGATTCCCATTCAAGTTACGGGGGACCAGCAGGCGGACGTGACTGTCAATTCTCAGCGGTTCCACGAGGTGTTTGAACGCTGGCTGAGAGAGTACCCCGAGCAGGGATTCTGGATGCACCGCAAGTTCAAGAGAAAGGAAAGAGGAAGGTCGAAGGAGCGATCTCGGTACTTGATCGCTTCTCGGGCTTGATGTTGTGGCGTGAAAACAACTTCGTACCCTTGTCGGCAGAGCCTCCTGGCACACCACAGTGGGCAGGTCGGAATTTTACCCCTGGCGCTGACGCAGGGAGACTGCCGATCGCCTCTTCGGGAGAAACATCTCGCCCCTCGCTGACACGCGGGGCATGGCAACAATGAGACGCGGCATGAAGACAGGTAGCCTTCCCTCGCGGATCGTCGTGAGGGGAACAAACTGGGTGGGCGACACGATTATGAGCCTCCCCGCAGCCAAGGAGCTGCGGCGCATATTTCCGTTCGCAAACCTAACCTTCTGGGTGCCCGCAGGATTGGCGTCTTTGGTGCGTGCTACGGGAATTCCGGACGACATCATCACGTTTGGAGCGGACGCTGGGGGTCCCTTGCGTCGTCCCTTCCGCATGAGAAAGGTAGTGGCATCCGGAGCCTTCCACATGGCTGTCCTGTTTCAGAATGCTTTCGAGAGTGCCTTTACCGCGTGGCTGGCAGGAGTCCCATTGCGGGTTGGTTATCCGAGGGACCTGAGAGGACCGTTCTTGAACCTGCCGGTCTTGTTGACCCCGCAGATTCGGCAGAAACACCAGGTATTCTACTACCTGGCGATCACCGAGCATCTGGAAACTGTTTTTCGAGGAGAGGCCCGGAGCGAGCCGATCACGCCCAATTGCTCGATCCCCCTGGATGCGGTTTCCATTGAGCGGGCAAGAAATCTGCTGTCCTCGACGGGTATCGAGGGTGTAGGCCCTGTCTTTTCCCTGTGCCCTGGGTCGGTCAACTCCGAGGCGAAACGCTGGCCTCCGGAATACTTCTCTTGCCTCGGAGACCAGTTGATCGAACGGATGGACGCCCGCATAGTCTTCCTTGGAGCCCCCGACGAACGGGATCTCATAGACAGCATCGTCTTGGGAATGAGATCCCGGAGGAAAGCGGTGAGCTTTGCCGGACGGGCCGATATGGTCACGTCCATGGCTATCATGAGCATGTCGCGCGTGGTCATCTCCAACGATACGGGAAGTGCCCATTTGGCAGTGGCTGCTGGGGCAAAGGTTCTCACGATTTTCGGCCCCACCTCGCCGGGAGCCACCGCTCCGTACGGCTCTGGAGTGCACGTTATTCACGGCGAAGCCTCCTGCGCGCCGTGCAAGCACTTTCGTTGCCCTCGCTCGGACCACCAGTGTATGCGCAGCCTTCGACCGGAAGCCGTGTTTCGACAAGTGGAATGGATACTTCTTCCACAGTCGCGGTCAAAGGCTCGGTAGCCCGTCCATGCCGAATGAAAGACACAATGTGAGAAGAACACTGCGTTCCCAGGTGCCCGGGGAGCTCGTACCTGTTCCCAGTGCTCAGTCAAGGAGCGTGCGGTCCAGCGCGTCATTCTTGCCCTTTATTTTGACAGGCGAGCCGCGGAGGCGCTCATGGCTCCTCTGATAAGCGTGATTGTTCCCACGTTCAATAGGGTGAGCCTCTTGCAGGAAACGATCCAATCCGTACGAGAGCAAAGCTTCCGAGATTTCGAGATCATTGTGGTCGACGACGGATCCACGGACGGCACGCTGGAATGGCTGAGGAGCCAAGCAGATCTCCAGGTAGTCTCTCAGCCGAACCAGGGGATTGCTACGTCTCGTAACAACGGCGCCGCCCGGGCCAGGGGAATGTGGCTTGCGTTTCTCGATCATGACGATCTGTGGGCAGTCGACAAGCTGAAAGTGCAGGTGGAATACGTTCGAGAGAATCCGGAGATCGCGCTGGTCGCGGCTCGACACGTGAGACTGGGGTCCCGCTTTCGCGACACCAAGGCACCGAAATGGATTAAGGGAGACCTGCTCGTGAAGGTCTACTCGGAGAGCTTCATACACACGTCGTCAGTCATGATACGAAAAGACGTGTTTAAGAAAATAGGTGGCTTCCCGCCCCAATATCGGTTCGCTGATGAGTTTCACGTCTGGCTGGCCATTGCCCGGGACTATCCTATCGCGTACGTGGATCGGCCCCTCGTGTTCATTCGGTTTTACGAATCCAATACCAGCCATAATCGCGTTGGGGTCAGGACGGACACCTATGATATCCTGCAAAAGCACTACGACCCGAATCGCATCCCTTGGCGCGTCTATAAGAGAACCATGTCGGACCACGATATCTCATACGGTCGTGCCTACCTGGCAATCGGGAATCTCCCGGAAGCCTGCAAATGGTTTGCGAAGTCTGTGGAGCGCACTCCGTTGCGACCGCGCAGTTGGCGCTACTATGTGAAGTACCTTCTGGCGAGCGTGCTGACGAGGATGAGTCGATGAGGACAAAGCCGACCGTCCCGGCATCGGTGCCGTCCGGAACACCTAATAGCTCGAATTTCGCCTGGTCGGTACATGTTCATCCAAAGGCAGCCGAAATCCTCAAGCTCGACCATTCGGAAGCCATTCCCGACATCGTCAGGCAAGCTCTGGCCGAGCACAGACGGCTCATTGCAATGGGATCCACCTCCGTGCTCAAGGATGCACCTGAAAGCGCAGTGACCAGGGTGAGCTTGCCTGGTGTCCCTCCTGTCTGCGTGAAGGAATTTCGCTGGAGGGGAGCCATGCACGGCATGAAATCACTCTTCAGGGCCACGCAGGGAACAAGAACGTTTGCCAACGGATGGCGACTCAAAGAATCGGGCTTCTCCGCAGCCGCTCCCCTTGCCCTAGTGCGAGAGAGATCGATGGGAATCGTCCTGGGAGAATGGGTCATCATGGAGATCATGCCACGTTGCCTCGAGCTGGATCGGTACTTGGTATCGAGGATTCGCAGTGACTGGAGCCCTGAGGAAAAGCGGTGCCTGGCTCGGATGATGGGCCGATACATAGGGTCCCTGCATTCTGCAGGGATATTTCATGCTGACCTCAAGACGTGCAACATCCTCGTTTCCGAAATAAGCGCAGAGGAGGGCCACACTGAGCACTCGGGCGAGTGGACGCCGACCAACCCCGGGGGTGGACTGCGCTTCTCACTCGTGGATTATGACCACGTTACGTTTTCCAACGCTGTCTCCTCGCGCAAGAGGATCAAGAACCTTGTTCAGATCTTCCTCTCCATGCCCACGGCCGTAGCGGCTGGTGACAGGCTTCGCTTCCTCCACGAATACGCTCTCCATGTCGGATTGAGCGTGGCTGAACGGCGGAAAACAGCACTTCAAGTTCTTAAAGCTGCACGAGGTAGAGACATCCTCTACGTGGGGTTTGACGGGGACATTGTGGAGCAGTGGAATTGGGGCGATACTAGCGATCCAAAATGCTCCCTGTGAGCGATCGCGTATCTGGTCATCGTCCCCGTTTCCTTTAAACACGTGCAGACCATTGAGACAAACCGATCGAAGAGATCGGGTTTCTCATCAATCACCGCGAGGAAGCGGTGGGCCATTCCGGAAGGATTCGCCGAGGCTGGAGACCACTCGACCTGCGCCAATGTCATGTCTCCGAACAGCTTGACGAGCATCCGATCCACCCGGGGAGCGAGACGGGCCGCATACCTGGAAGCTAATTTCATTGCTTGGTGCACCGGTTCATCACCTTTCGCGCACGAGCCGTCGAGGGCATTGAAAAGCTCCGGATACGAGCGTTTCTTCGCAGTTTCGTTCAAGAGGAAATGGACGAATCCCTCGAACAGATGATGATGGGTCTTGAGCACGTCTCCAGCCACCTGAAGCAAGCCTGTCGAGATCCGCAAGGACAAATACCGTTTCAACACGGTCGTCACCGAGGGAGGAAAAGCTCGGGCGTGATAAGGCTGAGTGATGTCCTGCAAGTAATGCATGGCCCACGCCGTGAATCGCCACCCCCAGTAATGAGCTCCCGTACGGAACGCCAAGTCTGCCAGGGCGAAGAAAGTTCGGCACCGCAATTCTACGAAGCTTTTCGCGAGCACAGGCACGAGAGTGTAGATGAGGCTATGCTCATGAAAGAAAGCCATATGAAACTGTGCCTGGGAGCTCGGTCCTCTCTCAACGCCGAACGGCGCTTTCCCATAAGAATATCCGTGCTGAACGTACAGGTCCTGGTCCATCCCCCAGTCAGGCTCGTCCCCGTACGTGAACAGCACGTCCCACGCCGAAACGGTCCCTCCGGGTAGCGCGTCGACGTACAGTCCGCCCGGTGGACCTTCCCGCGAAGGGTCATGCTCCAAAGGCAGGTCGACCTCGCCTGGCTTCATCAACCGCACGTACGCCCGTTTAGTGCGGGGATGGAGCTGGAAAGCCCGGTTGAATTCGTCGTCGGTGATTGGGGCGGCCGCGGACTCATGCGGCACGGTGTTTCCGGTGGAGGCCTCGAGAAGGCTCCGGTACCAGTCGATCAAATGGTCCATTTCTTCTATCGCTGACTCGAGGAAATCCGAAAGTGGAACGACCACGAGGGGGGTCTTCAACTCCGGGATCTCGCAGGATCTCAGTGCTGCGAGGGACAATAGGGCATGTGAATTCCACGAGAGACGCCTCATGACACTGCTTCGTCCAGGTAGGCGGAGAGATCTGCATCGGAGCTCATAGGCAGACCCAGTGATGATCGCCACACATATGGCGATTCCATGCACAGATATATTCGAGCATCAGGAGAATGGCTCCTGATCCTGTCTGCCAACCTCCGATATACCGCGATCCGACGATCCGCGGTCACGCGGCTTTTTCCGTCCAGACCTCGGACGAACGCGTCGTGGAAATACGGCACAGGGCCGAAGCGGTCAAGCGACACTTCTTTAAGAGCGGGGACAAATCTAAGCACTCCGAGCGACAACCACGCGATCCTCTCCCGGTCGACTTTCGCAAAAATGGCATCTACGGTCTGAAAGTAATCTTCCTCCCAACCGGAATAGGGGATGATCGGGTCGAAGTGGAAGCCGACCCGGTACCCGTGGCGCTGCGCCCTCGCTGCAGCGCCTATGCGGCTCTCCAGCGGAGTGGCACGCAGCTCTTCACTCCTGCTTACGGGCAATGCATTCACCGAGAAGCTCACGATAATCCGGTTGGAAGGCTCGAGGTTCAGAAGAGGTGCAATGAAGTCGGTCTTTGTCTTTATCTCGAGCAATACGTTTGCCGTGTCTCTCAGAAGTCCCACCAATCTGGCGGCATATCCCGTCAGTGGCTCGAGAGCGAGCGAGTCTGTGAATTCACCCGTGCACAGGCGATGAGCTCGATCGGGATAATCATCAAGATGTTTCTTGAGATCACGCACCAGGTCGTCCTGATTGACGAAGACCTCAAGGACAGGCCTGTTGAAATAGACTTGAAGCGCGCAATAGCGGCAGTCCATGGGACAGCCCTGACCAATATGCACGATCTGCAATCCGCAGCATACATATGCGGGCGTACCGGGGCAGGGCTTCACGAAGGCGCCTCGGTGCCTCAGGAGCCTCAAAATTCTCTTGCCTCGGAGCAGTGGGTCTGCTTCGAGCTCGACGGCCGCTTGAGCTTCTGCTATCTCCTTTCCAACGAGCACCCTGGCTGAGGTGAGCTTTCGGCACACCTCGCTGGTGAGCGGTTCGCCAGCCGCATCCTCGTCAATCCAAATCTCGTCAATGGGAAATCGCATTAGCTCAACCCGTATGGCAATCACGGAAGTAAGGAACCGTACACGTCAGCGAGCTCCACTTGTTGCATCATATGTCGGCATTCTTCAAAGCATCAATGATCTTGCGTGCGCGCACCCGGTCGGAGGCTCTGACCTCGATCGTGCATTCTTCCGTCTCGAATCCATGATCATGCCGTATCCTGACATCTCGGGGAAGGTCGCACTCCCGAACCCATTGCCGGACTTCCTGTTCCCGGCGGTCTAGCTCGGGAAACCTGGACGACCTGAGGAGCGTGCGGAATCGTGCCGCTTTCTCGGGGACCGGGTGGTCCGCATCTTCCAGGATCCTACCAAACGAGCTCAGGGCGAGAATCTCCCCGATGGACTTCTGTTGCACCACGGCCCAATCGAATAGACCGGCGACCACCTCATCACTGGTGTTTGCATTTAGCCTCAGGTCCTGAACCAGGCTCATCAAGATTTCTCGGTCTGCAGAATTCAGGTGAGAAAGGATGACAGCGGTCTTTTCCAGGAGGCGGCCGGTAGCCACCGCAGACAGAATCGGTCGCTCGAGCCTTCCGACGCGGCAGAGGCGCTCGATACGAGGCCCCCGGGGGGGCACACTCAACACAGGGAGGAATCGAGAACACACGGTTTCTTTGGAAAAGAGCTCCAGCAGGCGATTGACTACTACGGCCGTGGTGGCGGTATCGCTGATGCGCATGCAATTGTCCCAGAAAGCCAGCTCGTACCCGTCCTGCTCCGGCATTGAGGAGGGGAGGGCACGCACCTGGATTTCGGCCCACCCAAGATCTTGAGCCACCTTCAGCCTTCTCCGTCCAAGAACCGGGATCATGCCCCCGTCGGACTGCTCTTGAACCACGGGGGTATTTAAGATTCCCGCGCATTTGATGGACGTCTCGAGCGGCTTCGATTCACCGAAAAAGGGAATCTCATACGTAAGGTCGTTGACCCGCACCCGTTCCAGACTAATGGTCACTGTGACCGTATGCTCGAGCCAGTTCACGATATGCTTCAGCTTCCTCCTTTTTGCCCCGTTTGATGCACCCTTCGGCCACAATACCACACTTTCTGATCAGCTCTCTGATGGCCGCTTCCCTGTAAGGCTCCGAGAGTCTTGCATCCAGGAGAATCTTCTCCATGGCTCTGATCCTGTACCGATCTATGGCCGGCGTAATTTCCGAAAGCTGGTTTTCGCAGCCTCCATGCTTTATCACGAGGGGCTCGGGAACGAAGGACACCTCGTGGAACGCGGTGATCCTGAGCCACAGGTCGTAATCCTCCGCTGCGGGAAGATCCTCGTCGAACCAGCCGACCGTGTCGAGGAGACAACGAGAGATTACTACTGCGGACGGACTAATGAGACACCTTTCGAGAGCACGCTCGAAGAATCGCCCGCCTTGCTTTCGATGAATGGCTTTCTGACGAACGAGAATGCCGTCCCTGTACCAGATTTCGTCGGTGTGGCAAATGAAGTGACCGCGAGAATACAGCGACACTTGCTTCTCCAATTTGGACGGAAGCCATTCGTCGTCGGAATCGAGAAATGCGATCAGGTCTCCCCTAGACGCCCTGATCCCGGTGTTGCGTGCCGAAGACACCCCTCGGTTGTCTTGCCGAATAAATCGAGCTCTCCCACCGAGCCTGGAGACCACCTCCCCTGTGTCGTCCGCGGACCCGTCGTCCACCACGATAAGCTCATAATCGGAGAATGTCTGAGCCATGACGGAGGCTATGGCTCTACCGAGGACTTTAGCCCTGTTGAACGTGGGAATGATCACTGAGACGAGGGACACGACGCTTATCAACTCCCGAGGTGGTCGCAAGCAGCTAATGCCTCCCGGTGGCCTGGGATCCACGAGGCGGACATGGTGAGTATACCCGAATCCGGAACTCGCCAAAAGTGATGTGCCATTTCGCTTCCGGAACAGCGGCAGTCGTGATATTCCTCCACTGGGTACTTGCGGATAACACCTGTCTTTCGGCCCGAGTAGATCGGCATCTCTGTTACCCGACTTCCGGCGAGGATTCGTTGGCTTGGGCCGGCAAAATTCAGAGCCGACATGAACCGGTCACGGTGCTTACAACATTGCGGCGACCGTGCGGACCCGATCAGCAGCGTTGGCTGAAATTTCCGGCGGGGCTTTGCCTATGCAACCCGTAGTTGGAGGTGAGTCCTCTTGGTGGGGCGGGCGTCCCGTCCATCATTAGTGAACGGGAAAAACTGATATCATCATTGGAAACCTCCACAATGAGCCCCACCGAAGGAGCAGGGGCAGGTTTCAGAAACTGTCTCAACACTCCGAAAGAGGCCAAAATCGCGGCACGTTGCATTCCTGAGCATACGAATCCCATTCTGAGGCAACAGGATTGGGGTGCGATGCAGTGGCCCATTGTTGCCATCGGTGCTCCTTGCTTAGGGTTTTGAGACCGTTTCTTCAAACCTGCCCTTCCCGAAACAGAGCTGAACCAATTACGCAACTGTACTTTAGAGAGCGGCTGCTGATTGATGGGGGGGTCTTCCGCGGGGCGCAGGGGGATGTCCTCTGCACAAACAGAGGCCCGGCCTGCATTCCTCGAAGAAATCATAGTGGAGCGTTTTGAGAAGAAGCCCGAAGGCTTGTTGGCTTTCAATAGCGATGGCTGCCACGCACAATTGATGCGTGGCAGTACAAGATTAGGTACGGGCCCCGAACGTTTCTCCTTTGTCGGGCGGACCCTCCACGATCAGCACGGGACGATGGGCGGTCTTCAAGACGCTCCGGGCAACGCTTCCCATGACGAGGTGTTTGACACCGGTCCGCCCGTGGGTGCCCACAACGATCAGATCGACGTCTTCCTCTTGCGCCAACGCCACTACCTCCTGGGCAGTGACACCCCTGCGGCAATAGGTCTTCACGTCCTTCACGGCATGAGCGCAGTCCTGCACCATCGATTGAAGGCGTTTATTTACTGCTTGTTCCGTGCTGTCGAGGACTTCACGAAGCTTTTCTACCCAGTCTACGTAACCGGGAAAATCCTTGTAGTCGATCACGTGGACAATAAGGAGTTGTGCTTGAAAAGCTTTTGCATATTCCGTCGCTAGTGTAAACGCTGGTCGACTGTTTTCCGAAAAATCGGTGCAAAAGAGGATCTTCTTTGGAATCATGGCGCCCACTTTCTCGTGATTATTCCTCTTGAGAGGCCCGTCACATCCGGGATGGTCCGCAGATTGTATTTGATGCGTATTTCGAAAAAGGACACACAATGATAAAAGTGCTCAACAGAACCTGTCAAGATCTCTTTTCTCGCACGGAGAAAAATCTCGCCTTTCCTGTCCGCCTCGTTCTTAAGAGGACTGTTCTGGGGCAGAATCAGCGAAGGCCAATAACATCTTTGGAATCGCTGTGGAGAAGAGTCCTGCTCTTTGTAAGCACGGAATACGGTCTTGTCCTCTGCACAATCGGTTGATAACCGTGAACAACATGCCGCGCGACTGGAGCCGTACGGGAGATGGCCGGGTGGAAGAACAGGCCTGCTCAAAGCGGTGAGCATTCTATCATTCCGGGCGGACAGGCAAGAATCATCAACGATTTCTGTTAAGCGGTTTCCTTTTCCCACTCAGGACTGAATGCCTGCGCAAAGAGTGCTCTGCCTGCTTCGACTGGCACGTTTCTTGATTCTCTTCTTGTGGAGCGGTGCCCGCTAGTGGAGTACTCGCGCGTCTGACCTTTGACCTGCACATCTGCCCCTTGGCGCTCAAGGGGAAAACGAAGAGGAGTGAGATCATGCAGAATCACCGACAATTCTGCGTTGAGGAATCGAAGCCGTGGTTCCGGCCGGAATCCGGATGGCCTGCCCATGTTCCCAAGAATTTGGAGTTTCCGAGGATCACTCTCTACCAGCTCCTGGCCCAGCGGGCCGCGGAGACCCCCGAAGGTCCGGTACTTTGGTTCCTGGGTACCTTCATGAGTTACAGGAAACTACTGGGGCACGTGGATGCATTCGCGTCGGGACTCAAGAATCTCGGGATAAAGAAAGGTGACACGGTAGCGCTGGCGATGCCCAGTTGCTTTCAGTATCCCATAGCCTTCTATGCGTGCTCCAAGCTGGGCGCGGTGGTTACCGGTGTCAATCCCATCAGCAAGCCCGCGGAGATACTTCATCAGTTGGATTCGACCGGGGCACGTATACTGGTTGTGCTCGACGCCATATGTGAACCGCTCTTCGGACCGTTGCAGACCAGCCATCCGTTCGATGAGATTATCTCCACCAATCTCGTTGACCTCGTTGACATGCCGCCGGAAAGCAAGACCATGGGCAAGCAGGCAGGGATGATACCATCCGGGCCGGTTCCGGACGCGGCAATCCAGTTCCTGGACTTGCTCGCCACCGAGCCTTCCCCTGTTTCCGAGGACGTGTCCACCGACGACGTGGCCACATATGTTCTTACCGGTGGCACGACAGGCGTTCCGAAGGTGGCTGTGCTGACACATTTCAACTGCGTATCCAGCGCTGTGAGCGTTGCGTGCTGGTTGTGGGATTCTCCGGGCTGCTGTCTCATCGGGATCTTGCCTCTTTTCCACGTTTTCGGCATGGCATGCCTGCATACCGCGATCCAGAATCACGGCTATGCCATTCTATTTCCGAAACCGCCGGAAACCGAGGACCTGCTCAAGACTGTCTGTGCTGTGGGAATGGACGGCAAGACGTTCTATCCCGGGGCAGAAGTACTGTTCCAACAGTTGGCAGCTTTCCCAAACCTGGACAAGTACCCTGTAGCGAAAAAAATCAACCGGTGCCTTTCCAGCGCTGGTCCGTTGCACTCGTACGTGAAGGACCGTTTCGAGGCGAGGCTCCCGGGGGTAGTGCTGCGAGAGGGATATGGTCTGTCGGAATCCAGCTCCGGCATCGCCATTGGCCCGTACGACAAAGAGTTCATTACAGGGAGTATCGGCCTTCCTATCCCGGGGGTGGAATGGAAAATCGTGGACATGGAAGACGGCGAGAAGGAGTTGCCCCCGGGAGAAAGCGGAGAGTTGATCCTGTCCGCTCCCATGGTAATGAAGGAGTATCTCAACAATCGCGAAGAGACCGCCGAAGCCCTTCGTGAGCGGGACGGAAAGATTTGGCTGTACACAGGGGACATCGGGTACATCGACGAGCTCGGACGCGTTTTTCTTAACGACCGGAAAAAGCAGCTCATCAAGGTGAAGGGCTACTCCGTATTTCCCACTGAGGTCGAGGAGCTGATAGCAAGACACGAGGCCGTTTTTGAGTCGTCGGTGGCCGGGTTGCCCGACGCGGATACAGGTGAAGCCATAAAGGCATGGGTGGTGCTTAAGGAGGAGTGGAAAGGGCGGGTAACGCCAGAGGAATTACGGGCATGGGCCAAAGAAAACATGACGCATTACAAGGTTCCCAAGTATGTGGAATTCATCGACACCATCCCAAAGACAATGGTGGGCAAAGTATTGCGAAGGGAGCTCAAAGAAGCCGATCCCATCTATAAGGCATTTCTGGAAGGCCAGAACCAGTCCTGATACGCAATTTCATGGCTCGAGGAGGACATCATATGCAGGAAGTTGTAGTAACCGGTTACCTGCGGACAGCCCAAACGCGTTCCCGCCCCAACGATCCTTCGAGGGATCCGTTCGCTAAGATCAGAGTCGAAGAGCTGTTGGCCAAGCTGGTTGTTGCGCTCATCGAGCGCACGGGGATCAATGCCAATGATATAGATGACTTCGTTGTCGGATGTGCTCTGGCAGTGGGTGAACAGTGGACTTACGGGGGGCGCTTTCCCCTCTTCCTGGCAAACCTGCCAGAGACCATTCCCAGCAAGTTCGTAGACCAGCAATGCGGTTCCTCAATGGCCGGAATACATATTGGTTTCATGGAGATTGCAACGGGGAATGCGGACATCGTCCTGGTTGGGGGCATGGAGCACATGACGAGGGTCCCCATGGGCGGGGATTCGCTCCAGAAAGGGCTCATTGCTCCCAACATGGCTCTGTTCACCAACCCGGAATTCAGGCATTGGGACATGCAGACAGCGCTGAGCATGGGGCTGACTGCCCAGAAGCTCTTTTCACAGACCGACTTCACAAGGCGAGACATGGACGAATGGGCGCTGCGCTCCCACCGCCTTGCATTTCGGGCGCAGCAGGAAGGCTTCTTCGATGGCGAGATCTTGCCTGTGGAGGCTGAACAGGCTGACGGTAGCCGGCAGGTTGTTAGCCTGGACCAGGCTGTCCGTGGCGACACAACTCTTGAGGGCCTCTCGTCGCTTAAACCCGCATTCAAAGAGGGACACGAAATTACCGCGGGCAATTCCTCTCCATTGAACGCGGGAGCGTCTGCTATGGTTCTTATGTCCAAGGATGCAGCGAAGAGTCGGGGCATCAAACCCATGGCAACTGTGCGGTCGATTGGGTTTGCCGGGGTCGATCCCACGATCATGGGGGCAGGCCCGGTGCCAGCGAGCAGAAAAGCATTGGAGAAGGCCGGCTTACAGGTTTCTGACATCGATTTCTGGGAGATCAACGAAGCGTTCACCATCGTGGCACTCAACTGCATAAAGGAGCTTGGGATAGACCCCGATCGTGTCAACATCATGGGAGGCGGGACAGCGATCGGTCACGCCCTTGGAGCCACAGGAGCGAGGCTCGTAGGAACGCTGGCCCGGATCCTTGCGGTAAAAGGAGGGCGCTACGGCTGCGCCAATGCATGTGTGGGTGGCGGCCAGGGAGTGGCCACGATCATCGAACGAGAACAATACGACTGGTGATCCATTCCTTCGGAAGCACGCTGACGTTGCAGCAGCGGACCATTGTGATGTTGATTCCCGTTTCGCTTTTTTGGTCGATTGGCGGGGCCGGGACCGATAAGCAGTAGTGAAGTGGGCGGGTATGAGACCCGCCCCACCTGATTGTCGGAGCACATTTCCCGTAGCGCCGGCGTCTCACCGGTGCGCTGGTTTTGAACTGGCCTTGAAGGATGGGAAGGCTCTGAATCTGACCTTGGAGGAACCCTCTATCAGTGGGCGGGCATGAAGAAACAGTCTCGGAATTGCAGCAAATGTTAAAACCGTGGCACGCTTTTTTTCTAAGCTCACCCTAGCTGTCTTCCAAAGGGCAGAGGCGCTAGCTTACCCAGGCTCCGATGACACTCGTGCCAGGCGTTCCATCTGGTTAAGACGCTTTCTGGTTGGTTCCGCGAGCTTTTGCACGATGGCATTCCAGTTCCTCATGCACGTTGCGAGCTTTCGTACGCCCGCATGGAGAGAGTGCTTCACAGCATCGAGAATCGTGCGAGTCTGTCGCCACGCTGAAGGGACTCTCGTGGTGCTTTTATCCGAGTGCGCATCCTTGCTTTCCTTCTGTTGTGAGCGGGTATCCCCAAGGGGAAAAATAGCGCTCTGCGCGTTGTATCGCCTCGATAAGGAAGGCCAAGAGGAGCTTAACATGGATCCAAGCCCTCGCACTGTCTGTATCCTTCCTTCGCTAGTGCCCCAGATGGCGCCAAGACTTCAGCCGCTTGAAAGCCAGCGCGATTTGCCATCTTCCTCTATAACATACCAGAATCGTCTCGGCCGGGAATGTACGGTCAAGGGTAGTAAATACGAAAACGCGTATGGTCTTCCAGGAGCGCCATCACTTGAGCGTAATGTTCGTTACGGGCAGAAGCGAGGGCAGTCAAGCCTCGTTTGTTCTTGGCGCCAATCTCAGCACCAGCTTCCAGTAAGAGTTTTGCGATCTCGAGGTACCCCTCTCCACAAGCAGCCATTAAAGAGGTAAAACCGTCTTTTGTTGCGGCATTAGCATTGGCGCCCGCATTAAGCAGTACTCTGACAATCTCTGTTTGGCCTCCAAATGAAGCGAGTATAAGAGGAGTGAATCCATTTTTGTTCGAATGATTGACGTCAGCCCCCTTATCGAGAAGCAACCGAACTACATCCGCCCTGCCCTTCCTAACAGCCTCTAACAGAGCCGTACATCCATCCTTCGTCTGTGTCATATCCGTCTTTGCACCGTGGCCAAGGAGAGCAGCAACAACTTTGGTCATGCCGTGCGCCGAGGCCCAAATCAAGGGGGTCCTTCCGAAGAAATCCATGGCATCAACGTCTGCGCCGTAATCTAGGAGCAACATTGCTACCGAAGTATGACGCTTGCGGATTGCCAACGAAAGGGCCGTCAAGCCATCGCTATCTCGTATGTCGGTTCTTGCACCAGCTTGCAAAAGCGTATTGACCGTGTCGATCAGACCCCTTGAAGCAGCCTCCATGAGAGCGGTGCAGTTTCTGAGGCCTTGATGGTCAATCTCCGCACCTTTAGCCAACAGCTCATCAACAACTTCCGTGTGATCCCTCAAGGCGGCCCAGGTCAAGGCAGTTCTCCCGTTTTCGTCGGAGACATTCGGGTCTGCTCCTGCCTTGATCAACAGTTCCACCAGACCTCGATGCCCGGACATGGCGGCACGGATGAGAGGTGTGAAACCATATCTGTCACTCGTCTCGATCTCCGCACCATTGGATATGAGAACCCTCGCAACGCGCTGCATCCCACGAAGGCATGAAACACTCAGAGCGGTGTCTCCGTCTTCATCCCGCGCATTGATGTTTGCACCTGCCTTTAGGAGCAGCATGACGAGTTGCTCGTCCCCCGCCCATGATGCAGCCATTAGAGGGGTCCTGCCGAAAGCGTCGACACAATCGGGAGGGTAATGGGCTTCGAGAGCCGTTCTGACGATGCCAACATCTCCCGCCTCAGCGGCTGTAACGAGATAGCCAGTCGTGAGCTGAGTCTCTCGCGATTCTTTCACCGTCACCAACTCCCTTCCTACTTAGTAAGCAATTTCATAATTACTGTCACGTATTCTGCCATGACTCGGTCAGGAATCTGCGGTGCTTCAGAGACCTCGCGGTATCCCTTGTGGGCACCCAGGACGGGAACAACCCCCACACCTACAGTGCCAATAATGCGTTGACCAAGTGCAGCGCGGTGCAGACAAGGTACTATATTGGTATCATCGCCCACTTAGCCACCTGTCGACGGCTGCAGTTCATCGAGATAGTATCATTTCCTCCAGTCATCAGAATAGAGGGGGCGGCCGAGACATGCCGCCCCAGATGGACCGGACCGAGGCGGTGGCAGAGGGGTCGAAACTGATTCCGCTGTCTCAAAAGAGACCCACGCCTCGCCCTCTACAGTTCAGCGACCATATTGGGGGAACGTTTCTTCATCTGCAGGCGCACATTGCCAAGGTTTGCTTCCAGTGAACAGACCAGACAAAGTAAGGCGTCTTTTCCGAGGGTTCCCATGACGAGAACTCCGTTGCTGAACTCGGACATGGATTGGGTGAGCGAGCCGACATTGAGTTCTCTACCCATCATCTCTGAGGAACCGAGCCCCGTGGAGATCACGGCGCCCACGGACTCAACATCCAGACTTCCGTCGCTCGAAACGCCCTCGATGACGAAACCGTCACGCCCTACGATTACCGCGGCGGTTATTCCCTCAACTTTCACCATGTCGTTCAGTTGACTCTTTAAATTAGCCATCACGATCCTCCCTTCTTAGTCCCGATTTATCAGAAAATGATTTCAGCATGCGTGGAAGGCTCTAGGTCATTTGTCCGTCAGTTCCACGACCATCACTGTGTCGCCGGGCGCTCCCGCCGGTTCGAGCTTCTTGAGCCTGGCCTTTTTGCCCAAATTCTTCTCGGCAATGGCGATTGTCAACGCAGCGAAGGGGCATCCGTAAGGCGGTATTCCTTCTTCTTTAAGTCTGTTGGTCAGATCGAAAAAGGAACATTGGGTGATATTGGCGGTCAGCTCGTTTCCATTCAATGAGAAAATCATCTTGTCGCACAACCCGGTATTCACTGCGGTCTCACCAAGCTTCTGAGACAGCTTGTCCACATTGTCCACGCATGAGAAATCAACCCCCAGTTTGCCCAGCTCATCGAGGATGTCGGGCGCTGCTTTGCGCATGACAGCCGCTGAATTTTCTCCCACGAGACCATACAGGGCTTTGTAGAGGCCGTAGAGAATTCCGTTAACCGCCCTCGTATCAATCTTGTCTACCATTTTGTCCTCCTGTCTCCATTCATCGTTGTTGAACTTCAGCCCCGGATGTTATCCGGTTGCGCGTCTTACTCTCCTTAGTGGTCGACGGCACAAATACGGTACCGTATCTGCATCGCGGTGTACGTGGTGAGCGCATCGTTGGCACTGTGTGGGCGGCCCTGGAAACTGTCTCGGAATTGCGGCAAATTTTAAGATCGTGGCACGCTTGTTTTTTTGCACCCTCACCCTAGTCCTCTTCAGAAGGGAGAGGGGACTTGCAACGGCCTGGAATGAGAGTACCCTATCCCTCTGGGAGAGGGTGGGGTGAGGGCTCCCTGGGTAGTATACTCCCTCACCTTACCACTTTTTCTGCTGTTTCCCGAGTTTTGATACAGTTTCCTTGTGCCTGCCGTGGGCACCCACAAGGGGTGCCCCTATCGTCGTGGCAGATTACGTGATCGTATTTAGGAAATGGAGCACTTAGCGGTAGAGGCGGCGCCCTCCCCGAGCGCTTTGTTAGTTGCTGATACACTTGATTGCTTCCTCCATGTTTCCATCTCTCAAAAGCTCCAAAGCCCGTTCAAGTTGCCGGAGTGACTTCTGGTCAGCCCCCTCATTGCGAAGTTCCCGGATTCGCTCCCCTAAAGCTATTTGAAGAGCGAGGACTTGCTCTTCCTCGCTATCTGCGGAGGCAAGCATCTCTCTGAACCGGTTTGCCCTTGATGGGGGGGGCGGGGCTGGTTGAGGCTTGTTCGAGACGTCGCCTTTGGAGACGGTTGAGGATGGTTTCTCAGGCGGTGGAGATTCTCTCTGTAGCGGCACGACGGCACGTGCCAAGTCGACGTCCAGTGGGTTTCCCATGCCGTCAACGAGGGCGAGTAGTTGAGCTACCGCCGCCTTGAGCCGACGAACATTATCCGTTATGTTCTCGGCAAGGTAATCCACAACATCTTGCGGAAATGAGCGTTCTCCCATGAAGTGTCTTATGAGATCCCGGCGTTCCGTTCGATCGCCCATCTGAAGGCTTACGATAACGCCTCCGCCGAGGCGGGAGAGCAACCGTGATTCCACTCCGGCAAGGCGCGTCGGCGGAACATCTGAGCAGATTACCACCCACCGATGTGCTCTGGTCATGTGGTTCAACACCGAAAAAAGGTCTCGCTGGAGATTTTCGCGACCCTCACAGAGTTGAATATCGTCCACCAAGAGTATTTCCACCGACACCAACCACTCCGTCAGTTCAGCCCTACATTTGAGGCGTTCAGCCCGCTCCAACTCTCGGTCCAGGTCTGCAGTATTGACCAGCAGAACATCCTTCTCTATCGCTGCGTTGGCAATTGCGGAGAGCAGGTGTGTCTTACCGAGCCCGATGTCTCCGTAGAGGTACAGAGGGTTGTAGGGGAGCCGAGTAGCGGTCTTGTGAGCAACTGTTTTAGCAAGTTCCACGGCAAAGGAGTTGCCTTTACAGACTACGTAGTTCTCAAATGTAAGGTTCGGGTCTACTGGGTCGTTCATGAGCGCAGTTCTGGACTCGTATTTCCCAAGGCCTCTGATGCGGCGGTAAAGCTCTATACGATGAGCGGTACGCTCGTCGACGATGCCTTTCCGGACACTGAACTGCAAGAAATCCGGTAGATCTCTCAGTTCAGGCTGTTTTGGTTTCGCGTCCATGTCACACCACATCATATGAGTCCAACAGCAAGCTTGCCCACGCTCATCGATACCGAGCCCAAGGATGCCCGTTCGCTTGCAATCGCAATGACACAGCCCCCGTCGTGAAGACGAACCAGCACTACTGTTCCGAGATTATCCTGGATCAACATGCGGCTGACGGTCCCTCTGGAGTAGGACCCCATCAAAGTGTGGAGCATGGAACGAAGCTCCTCGATACCTTCTGGCGTTCCCTCCGCACCGTCGGCCGCGGCCCTGACCCTTCCATCGGAGTCGAGCACGGAAGCGTGCAACACGAAATCGTTGGCCCCGATGAACTCGGTCAGTTTGCCGACAAGAACTCTATCCATATCCCCTTGGTCGGAAAACGTTGCCGCTCGTTGTTGTTCCTTGGCTTTCAGTTCGTCATGGATCTTGAGTGCCTGCATAACCGCCCGGTGAAGATCCAGCTCAATACTTCTGGCTTCGGGCTCCAAATCGTTAATGAACTCGAACGTACCGTCGCTCCAGTCCACCACGCGCACCAGGGCCTCCATTCCGGAAGCCTCCCCCAATTTGGCATGAACCAGTGAGCCGTTCTCATAAAACAGCTTGGCTTCACCCTCGGCTCCGGTGATGATGAGATGTCCGGTCTTGCGCCCGGTGTGGGGAAACTGCATAAGGTCGATTATGGCCATGTCCGCCAATGATCCTTTGAGCGCCATCTTTCCATCTCCACCATGTTTCTGTTCAAAGTTGGAACTTTTCGATTACCTGTCGGCTCGCCGTCCGAATAGTTTCCATAACTCCTCTGCCTTCGACCGCCACCGCCTCAAAGATCGGCAGGCCGTTGAGTCCGAGTTGGCCTTCGAGGGTGCCCAAGGGGAGAAGATCTGAGAGGTCACGCTTGTTGTACTGCAGCACAAGCGGAAACCTTGTCCAATCGACGCCAAAACCTGAAAGGCTTTTTTGAAGCATTGTAAAGCTCTCAATGTTCTCTTCGAGCCTGCTCTTCTGCGAGTCCGCCACAAACACCACGCCATCGGCTCCTTCCAGAATCAGACGGCGGCTCGCCTCATAGAACACTTGTCCCGGCACGGTGTACATATTGAAGCGGACCGAGTAGCCCTCTATCCGACCGAGTTCCAGCGGGAAAAAGTCGAAAAAGAGCGTTCTTTCTTCTTGCGTGTCCAGAATAACGATTTCTCCTGTGCGCTCTTTGTCCAGGGCGCTGTGTATGTACATGAGATTGGTGGTCTTGCCGCTCATCCCCGGACCGTAGTACACAATCTTGAAGGAGATCTCCTTGTCCTGATAATTGATATGCGGCATGATCCGCTCCTTCACTTGGTCTGGAATATGCGATCGATCAGGTTGAGGGCGTACTCCTTGAATTGGGGTGTGGCAATCTCTTCGGCGCCTTCAGGCTTGTCACACCTCGCCAAAACGTTGCTGATAGCCTCCCCGGATTTGCGTGCCTCATGGCGCACTAGACCAATACGCTGATAATCCTCAAAGACGATCACCATCATCTTGGAATCGTGAACGAGACTGATGTGAATGTGACGGTTTTCCCCTTGCTGAAGCAATATGGAAAACTGCTTCTCACCCACCATGCGGGCGACTTCACGGGTGGCTGAAAACATCCCGGCCACCAGTGCCGCCATAGCGGTGGTATTGAGGTAAGAAGTATCACCGGCCTCAGTGATTGACACTCCTTCCTTGCTGATGAGCATGGCCGTCAAGACACCCGACTTTTCAACCAAGTCCGAGAGGATTTGTCTGATATCGCCTTTTCCTTCTTTTGGTTGATTCATCTTTTGACTCCTTGGAGAGTGCCGCTCAGATGCTGGGATCCTCATCCGCAGGACTTGAGGACGTCCGTCCGTCATCATCGTGGTGGCGAACCATCGCTCTCGCTTCGTCCCGCTTGCGTGCAGCTTCCATGAGGAGGAAGTCTCCAGGTTTGGCGATGGTGATCTTTTCAGGTTCGGTCCAGGGGAGATTCACAAAATTCCCTCCCTCAAAGGCGAGACATTTGAAAAGCGCCTCTTCGCCTTCCAGGAGACCGCATTTTGCGTGTCTCACCTCTCCTTTCTCGATGTATATCAACCCCTGTCCACCATCTTTTGAAGACACCTCCACTACCACCCGCCTGCCCGTCAACATAATGAGCTGCAGGTAGTCGAGTATGTCTATCTTATCGATAGCGCCTGAGAAGGCAGTATCATCCTTCGATGCTGAAAGCGCATCCGCCAGGAGATCAGGGTCCACCGGTTTTTCAAGGTAAAGAATGGCACCTTTCGTAATACTCAGGTGTCTGATGGACGGCCCCCCGAAGGCAGTCATGACGACTACTCTGGTACAGGGGCGATTCTCACGCAGCCAGTCCACCAAGGCCAGACCGTTGAGCCTTGGCATTTTAATATCGGTTATCACCGCTTCGAAATGTCTTGACTCCAGCACGGAAATTGCCTCTTCTCCATCTCCGCAGGTCGTCACCGAGTACCCGGCCCGCGTAAAATACCTGCCCAGACTCCAGACCTGTTCGGGATCGTCATCCACGATAAGAATAGAGTCTTTTCGGGTTTTCATCCCCCGTTAGCCTTTCTCTTGAGGGTTTCTGCCGCGTCTTTTACCATGGCGCTGAGCCGATCCGCGTATTCGTCGATTATGCGACGAACCTCGGAGGGGTCATCCGCCACTGCGTACAGCTCCAGTCGCAATGCCCTGATGCCGCCCAGCAGGCCTGAAAGCCGATTGTGGACATGATGAAAGTCGTATCGGGACGAAAGTGGACGTGTCTCCAACCGAGAAGGTATTGGCGTAGCACCTCCTCTCAGTGGATCATTCGAGTCAAGCGCCCGTCGGGCAAGGTCAATCAGAGCTTCCGGGTCGTACGGTTTGGAAAGCGTCCCGAAGAGATCCCTATTGCGACCTTGCGTAAGAGGTGTTGCGGTGATGAGAATAGCGGCCATGCCAGGTAAGCGACTCTTCAGATCCCCAATGAGTTCTAGCCCGTCACCGTCGGGAAGTCTCAGATCCACGATACACACCGATGGATGATACTCATCAGCCAGAGCAAGGGCTTCTTTGCAAGAACCGGCTGTGACTACGGTCAACCCTTCGATTTCCTGCTTCAGACTGAAAGAGGTGAAGTACACCAAGTTGGCATTGTCATCCACGATGAGGACGGTGAAAGCCACAGATACCTCCTTCTGGTCTTTCGATCCTTCTGATGGAGACATCATGAAGCTCTTCCTACGCCGGGATTGGTCAACGATTTTCGGTCCAGAACATTCAGAGCCGTTTAGCTCACATTTGAAAGCAAGAGTAGTGCCATCATGCTACGCTGGACCCGATAACACAATTATAGCAGTAGTATCAATTGGTTGTCTTCAGTCGGCAATCTTCAGGGGAACGGGAAACGTCGCGTCTCCGAGGCTGAAATGTACGGTTTCCAAGCGCGTATTTTTGCCGATCTCCTGATATCCACAGGTTAGCATTATCAGCAGCGTATGGAAACCGAGCACTCTGAGACGAACACCGTATCAGACTCCAGCATCAATTCCGAGGTTCTTGATGTGGTGAAATAGGGCATTGCGGGACATGCCCAGGAGGTCAGCCGCTCTTTGGCGTTTTCCGGATGATCGGCGCAGAGCCTCGACTATCAAAGCGCGCTTGACCTCAATGATCACTTCATTAAAGGTCCGGTTCTCCGGAAAGGGAAGCCTGTAGGTCCAATGCTCCCTGGACTCATTCAGGTCAAGGGACGCGACACTCACAATCCCGTCCGGGGAAAGCATCAGTGCCCGTTCGATCACATTGCGAAACTCTCTGATGTTCCCGGGCCAGGTGTAGGTTTTGAGGGCCTCCAAAGCTTTCGAGTCGATCTTTGGCACGAATGAAAGGTCCATCTCGGCAGCGAGTTGTGCTATGATCTCGTGAGCAAGGATTGGGATATCCTCACTTCGCTCGCAGAGGCGGGGAACCCGAATGGACACCACATTGAGCCGGTAGAATAAATCAGCCCGAAACCTCCCCTCGGTCATTTCCTTCTTCAGATCCCTGTTGGTGGCTGCTATGAGTCTGGCATCAACGGAGACCCTTGCTTCTCCGCCAACCCGTGTGAAAGATCGTGTGTCGAGAAACGTTAATAGTTTCGCCTGTACCTCCTGTGGAAGCTCGCCTATTTCGTTTAGGAGCAGTGTTCCTCGCCCCGCCAGTTCAAGGAGGCCCCTCTTACGTCCACGCGCGCCGGTGAAGGCTCCAGGCTCGTGTCCGAACAGTTCCGACTCTGCCAGTTCCCGACTGACTGCCGCGCAGTTAATGGCAAAAAAGGGACCGTCTGCCCGTGGGGACCGATTGTGAATGAACCGGGCCAAGTAGTCCTTTCCAGTACCACTTTCTCCGAGTAACAGGACGACACTGTCCCCTGCAGCCGCCCGCCGTGCCTTCTGAAGGGCTGAGCGCATTGCTTCCGACGGGTAGTCAACATCGGCACGTCCGGACAGAGGCTTTACCGGTAGGCTCGGATAAGGACGGCGATCCGCTTGTCGAAGCAGCCGCACTTCTTCGTCTCTTACACGTTCTCGCAGGGCGTTCCGAACGGAAATAAGGAGTTCGTCCACATCGATCGGTTTGGTCATGTAGTCGGTTGCGCCGAGTCGGGTAGCCTCAACCGCTGATTTGATGGATCCGTAGGCGGTCAGGATGAGGTACCGTGCGGATGGATGAATGTCTCTGATCTCCTTCATAAGGGTCAGCCCGTCAGCATCCGGCAACTTGAGGTCCAACAGGACTACATCCGGGAAAAAGGCGTGGATGGTGTTGCGTACTTCGGCAGCGTCATGGGCTCCGGCAACCTGATATCCTTCTGCTCGGAACAGATATTCCAGATGCCTGACGACCTGTGCGTCGTCGTCCACTATGAGAATTGTTCCCGCCATTCGCTTTCTTCTCTATTTGACCAGACGAGATCGGAAAAACGGTGTCAGACTGGAAGAACGGAAGAATCCACAACTCAGGCAGCGCTCAGACCACTGACCGGTTTCGACATGAGATGCTCGCCCACGGATCGTCCAGCAGCAGAAGCCGGTGAAAGAGGACCTCACATCGCATTCCGCACAATCGAGGTCCTCCTGAGATGGACAATCAACGGCTTTATTTCTCCGCCAATCCCAGCAAGGGATTGCCTCTGGGCTCGGTAGAAGAATCCGGACTCTCGTTCCCTGGTTGGACAAGGAATCGACCACAACCACTCCTCCATGGGATTCTACAATCTCTCGGGCAACGGTGAGCCCTAGACCGGTGCCTGATGCCTTGGTAGAGACAAATGCTTTGAATACCCCGCTCTGGTCTGCGGATACTTCATCCGGTATCCCCGGTCCGGTGTCCTCCACAAAGAGAGCTACTACCTTCCCCGTGAACCCCGGTACGAGTTCGACTTTTCCTGGCTCGTCGAGTTCCCTCCATCCGATGCGGATGAGATCCCCCTTTGAGCACGCGTCTACCGCATTCTGGATGAGACTTTCCAGCACACGAAGCATAGCGCGGTCATCCGCGACAACTGCGGACGAGGCAGAGGCGCGAACGAGTTCCAGTCTGATGCCGCGCCTCATCGCAAGCAGACCGTTGGCATCCATGCACCGTTCCAACAAAGGCTCGACATAAATCGGCCTGGGGCTGGGTACTCGCGGAAGAGCCGCCTCAAGCAATTGGTTGACGGTCTTTGTGAGTGAATCCACTTCTTCCGAGATCAACTGCAGGATCTTTCCGTGTTGCGATGATTGGGGAACAGCTCTCTGCATCGTCTTGAGGCCCACCACGATGCTCGCAAGAGGATTCTTTATCTCATGGCTAAGACGCGAGACCATCTCGCCGACGAGGGCGAGTTCATCCGCTCGCCTCTTTCGCTCCCTGACTTCAACGGTCTCTGTGATGTCCCGAAACACGATAACGGTGCGATCGTCAGCTTCGACTCTGGTAGCGGTGAATCCGAACAACCTGATCGTTCCGTCCCGCAGAGTGACTCTGGTCTCCGTTTGATCATGGGAACTCCTGGCGAAGCCAGAAATGTGGAAATCCGGAGCCACCTGATCCAACGTCTTTCCTATGATGGATGAGTCGACGCGGAGGAAAGAAAGCGCAGGCTGATTCGCAACCTGAATCTCCCTGTTCCGTCCAAGCACGAGCACTCCGCTACTCATGCTGTTGAAGACCTGACGCAAAAGTTCTTCGGATCGGTTTGCCGCTTCTCTGGCCTTCTTCTCTTCTTCAACGGCGTGACGGAGTCTGTCATTGTATTCACTGAGATCGGCAGCCCGTTGCTCAACACGTTTCTCAAGATCTTCACGCAAGCGTTTCCCCCTCCTTCGTTAGCTCAACCCTCTAGCGTGGAGAAGGAAGCTCCGGCCGGCTTCTCTCATCAACCTCTCGGCAACCTTCAGGATATCGGGAACATCGATCGGCTTCTCGAGAATCGCATCCACACCGCACTCAGCCATTCTTTCCGCATCATCTTGGTATATATCCCCCATATCCGTCCGACCCGTCAAGAGAATAAGTGGCGTCTTCGGCATCTGTTTTTCTCGACAAAAATTCTTGATCTGTTTACCTACCTCCCAGCCATCCAACTCCGGCATCTCCAAGTCACAAACGACGAGGTCCACGGGTGTCTCCTGAAACACCTGGAGACCTTCGTCACCCGTTGCAGCCGTGAACGGAATCTGTCCGAACTGCTCCAATCCCTGTTCAAGCATTTTCAGGTACGACTCTCGGTCATCGATGACAAGGATACGGAGCTTTAAGGGAACCCCCTCAATCCCGTAGGTTTCTCGTTGCGTTGTTGGCTCGGACAGGCCAGAGCTTTCCGAGGCGTTGTCTAGCGGTTTTCCGGTAATGTGTCCAGAGACGTCTCGTTCCTTACTGAGCGTGCTCTCTGTGTCACCTCTTTCATCCAGCACTTTTCTCACGGAGCAGAGAAGGTCCTTAGCATGGAACGGCTTACGGATGAATCCACGAGCTCTGCTCATCAGAATCGCCATTTCTGATTCTTCTGCCATAACACCGCTTGATATGAGAATTTTTGCTTCGGGATCTACCTTAAGGATCGCGTCCAAACATCTCCTCCCTCCCATCTCCGGCATGTTGAGGTCGAGAACAACCAAGTCTATCTCTTGCATCCTTTCCTGGTAGATTTCCACCGCCTTGCTACCGTTGTGCGCAGTGAACACTTTGTAGCCGACTCGAGTTAGCGTGTGCTCTAAAATTGCTCGTATGTTTTCCTCATCATCCACCAGGAGGATTGTCTCGGTTGCGAATGGGGGCATCTCTCCAAGGGGCATCGATGCATCAAACTTCTCTTCCTCTGAAACGGCAGGCAGGTAAATAGTGAATGTGGTTCCCTGCCCAGGTTCACTTGAACACGTAATATGACCGCTATGGCTCTTGATTATGCCGTAAACGATGGAGAGCCCGAGACCCGTCCCCTTTCCCTCCTCCTTGGTAGTGTAGAACGGCTCAAAGATGCGTGCGAGTACCTTTTCGTCCATCCCGTGACCGGTGTCGGAAACCCTCAGCAAGACGTATTCTCCAAGCTCCAACCAAGGATAAAGACTGGAGATACCTTCATCAACTGTGAGGTTCTCTGTCTTAATCTCCAGTATTCCACCTTTTGGCATGGCTTGGTATGCATTGATGGCAAGATTCAGCAGCACTTGTTCCAACTGAACCGGATCGGCATGCACTATTTTCAGATCTTCTGCCAAAGAGACCCTGATTTGAACTATCTTCGGAATCGTCCGTATTAGAATCTCTTGCACACGCTTTAACTGCTGATTCAAGTTAATGGGACGCAGTAAGCTCTCCACATTTCTGCTAAAGGTCAGGAGCCTTTTGACCAGATTGGCTCCGTCCTTCGCCGCCGTCTGTATGGCCTTTAGGGGAACGAGATCCGGGGAATTCTTATGTTTGCCCATGATCAATTGGTCGGAATAGCCCAAGATAATTTGGAGGATGTTGTTGAAATCATGGGCGATACCGCCGGCAAGCGTCCCGATGGCTTCCATTTTTTGTGCTTGCCGAAGCTGTTTTTCCAAGTGCACTCGCTCAGTCACGTCACGCTTCACTGCAACGTAACTCACGATACTCCCGAATGGGTCTTTGACGGGTGATATCGTAGCCTCTTCCTCAAAAAGCGTCCCGTCCTTTTTCTTGTTTACAAAGTGTCCCTTCCAGACTTCGCCTCTGAGCAGCGTGTCCCACATCTCCCTGTAAAATTTCACATCATGCTTTCCGCTTTTTAGAATACGGGGATTTTGTCCTATGGCTTCGTCATGCCCATAGCCCGTGACTGTCGTGAAATAGGGATTCACATACTGGATAGTGCCTTCCGGATCGGTAATGACGATGGCCTGGGCTGCTTGTTCAATGGCAATCATCAGGCGGCTACGCTCCTCCTCGATCCTTTTACGGTCGGTTATGTCCGTCACTAAAACCGTTGTCCCTGATTCAGGGATGTCAGGGTTCTGGGGGCTCATCATTACATTACCGAGGAACGTTGATCCGTCCCTTCTTCTCAATCGTGCCTCGAGCTCAATATGCCCTCCCTCAAGCATCTGTCTCCGAAATATCTCGCGGACGCGACGATATTCCTCTTCAGATTCAAAAAAGCTCTGAGCAGGACAGCCCAACAATTGATCCTCCTCACTCTCCGGGTGCCCGAAGATTTGCAGCATTGCCTTGTTTGCCCACAGGAGCCTTTCATTTTGAAAATAACTGATCCCCGAAGGAGACAATGAAAGTATGTTCCTCAACATCTTCTCATTCTCACGAAGTCCTTCCTGAGCCCGAACACGGTCGGTCACGTCCAGACAATATTCTACAATATGTGTTACTGTCCCTCCACTGTCCAAGACTGGGTATACGTAGATCTCTATGTTTCTCGGTCGGCCTTCCTTATCGTAATGAACATGTTCAACAACTGCAGGTTGCCCAGTCCTCTTCACTTCCTCCACAGGACACGGATGGTGCAGCCCATTACATGGCTCGCTCAGCGAATGGGTGGCGGAATAGCAGGTTGTTCCCTCGGAAACACCAGCCTTTGATAAAGCGGAGTTAGCTAGTTCAATCATGTAGCTTTCCGCATTGATCATGTAGAAAGGATGTGTCAGGGACTCCAACACCGTTGAAAGAAGTGCGGTTTTCTTTTCAAGGGCTTTTCGATTCAGGTAGCAGGAAAGACCAACCGCTGCGAATTCGGTGAATTCCCTAATAACTCCGACATCGCTTTCCGTGAATTCCTGTGGTTTGTTGGCTAGCCCCACAAGCCCAACAGCCTTGCCACTTATAACCATTGGGGCAAAAAGGACGTTCTTGAGAGCCACATGTCCTTCGGGCATGAATTCCATCCATTTGCTGCGGCGGAAGTCATTGTCGAAGACCGGTTTGCCCGTTCGGTAGGCATCGCCACGCAGTCCCCGGATCGGCATGGGAAGAGACTCATCGACTGTGCAGGGCAGTCCGCCCGCATCGAGAAACAACACCTCGTTTTCTGATCCGTCTTCGCTCAAGAGAGCCACGTACCCGGAAGTAGCTCCAATAATCTGCTTACACTTGTCGAATAGAATTCGAGATGCGTCTTCAAATTCTCGATGCTGGAGGAACGCTCTGGCGCACTCTACCAATGCCATCATTCTCTCATTGGTACGCTTCTTGTCTTTCAGGGCTTCTTTCAGAGCACTATCCAGCGCCTTCCGGTCCGTAATGTCCCGCTCGTATACCAGTACACCGGCGAAATTACCTTGTTCATCGGCCAGAGGTACTCCCTTTCTCCAGATGTGCATGATTTTCCCAGCGGAAGTGATCATCTCGATTTCAACTTCGGTGGATTGTAGGCGATGCAGCTGGGAAAACTCCTCTCTGAAGACCGGGAGAGATGACTCCGTCATCAAATCGGTGATGTGCTTGCCGAGCAGTTCCTCTTGGGAATACCCGTAAAGCTTTGCTTGACTCATGTTGCACTCGACAATGAATCCCTCGGAGTCCAGGATACTCACTCCGTCAGGCGCAGACTCGAACAACAGACGGTATCGTTGCTCACTTTTTCTAAATTCCTCTTCCGTGCATTTTCGGTAAGCGATGTCGCGACTCACATTCCACCGCCTTTTTTGGAGACTTTGTAATGGTTCAGCCCGAATTGGACCTACGCCTCTTTCGCTTAGACCGTCGGGGTTGATTAATTGAGTTTTTGTTCCGCTCTTCGGGCGGGTGTTTTTTGAGGCATTTCAGGGTCTATTGTCCGATGGCTCGATTGAGGAGAGGTGCAGAAGCTCGACTCCCGGCACCCCATCCATTGGCTCAATCCGCCCTGTCCGAGTTATCCCTTGATAGGTTGCTCACCAGCAGAGCCTATCTCCATTTCACTCGGCACAGTCAGTATAGCACTTCGGTACAGATTTGTCCCAAGGTCTTTCGCGTGAGCGAGCTGGCGCCGTAGTCTCCGCTCCGCTCTAGCCTGTTCCAGCTTGCGGTCACGCTCGGCAAAGATCTCCTTCTCCCGTCCATCCAGCTTGTCCTTGGGCGCCACGTACTCTATGGCGCTGTGAAGACGCACATCGTTGTAATGGTCCACATAGCCTGCCACGATCCGACGAGCTTCTTCCAGACACAACGGTGTGCCCGGCCGGATGCACTCACGCTTGAGCGACTGGTGCCACCTCTCGATCTTCCCGTTGCTCTGAGGGTAATGGGGCGAAATTCTGACGTGTGTCATGCCGCTGATCCGGATAGACTCCTTGAAATCCTTTGCGACAAACTGGGAGCAATTGTCCGAGATGATCCTGGGCTTTGCCGCTGGAACCTTCTCCTTCGCCCGTTGCAGAATGATCTCAACATCGGCTTCCGTCATCGATTCCCGGACACCCCAGTGCCGGTTATATCGGCTGCATCCGTCCAGGACACTGCACAGGTACACGGGTAATAGAATTCGCCCGTGGTGTTGATATAGGAAACATCCATGTGCCAGTGCTGGTGGGGTCGTAGCGACTGCTGGAATACCGCACCTTTCTTCGACGGGGTGGGCTTCCATGGACACAGAAGATCTTCCCTGGCCAGTAGCCGCCAGACAGTGGCAGGACTCACCGCTACCACGTCACGATCCAGCATCATGAAGGTCAACCGCCGGTAACCCTCCAGGGGATGCTCATGATAGAATCGTATGATCGCCTTCTTTTCCCAATCCTCCAGCCAGAAGTCCCTTGGAATGCTCCCATTGTGCTCATTGAGCATTCCGTAATGGGCTCGCCCGTTGTAGAACTTACTCCTGGAGATCCCCAACCACAGGACGAACCATACGACTGCGATTTCCGTCAGATCAGACCATCGGTTGACGAAATCCACCACGGTATCGCGGATGTCACGGGGAACCCACTGGGCTCTCAGATCTCCCCAAGCCTTTTTTTAGCGCAACGTGTGCCTCCATCAGTTGGGCCAACACCTCGTCATTGGGCTTGATCTTTGCTTCCAGAACTTTGATACGACGCCGAGATTCACGCCCCTTACCGTTGCTTTGGCGCTCAAAAGCAGCCGCTCCATGCTCGAAAAATTCCTTCTGTCATCGATAGAAGACGGTGAGCTGAAGCCCTATCTCATTGCACAAATCCGACACCGGCACGTGGTCGATCAGATGACGCCTGAGAATCCGCACTTTCTCCTGTGGCGCGTAGCTCTTTCGCCTCCTCATTCTACACCCTCCATAGGTCTGTGACTATCATAACGTGGGCTTTGTCCAATTCCAACTGCGGAGTATCACGCCTGCAAGAGTGTTACGAAGCTCAGGCAGCTCCAATAGATCGCTGTTCTTTGGCTGTCTAGGCCCTTTGAAGTAATGACTCTTCTTGCGGCGCGGCAGTTGGAGCAGTCCCCGGCGATCGAGCTCCAAAAGCACCTTTCTTGATCCCACCTCCTGAAGTCTCCCATTAAGGGACCACCAGTCGTCGCTCACACACAATCCGAGAAAACAACCCTCGAGATGTGCCCCGCATTTGGTCAAGCACACAACTGATTTCCTCGACAACTCGGTACTGATATACTTGCCTCATATCTTCATGCCCCCCCTCCACCTCAACTGGCCTCTTGTGTCAAGTGTGTCTACCGGTCAGTCCGAAAGGAGAGCAACTGTGTTGCCTGTCAAGTTCTTTTCACGTCTGACGCTCTTTTTTCGTCAGGCAGATTGAGCGTTCGGGGCGTTCCAAGTTGTCCGATCACGGACCATGGTATTGAGAATCGTAAGCAGCTTGCACATGCAGGCTGTGGCGGCAACCTTGTGAGTTTTTCCCGCCTGTACAAGGCGGTTATAAAAGGCTTTTATGACAGAGTTGCTGCGTATGGCCGCAAGCGCTACCATGTACAGGACTGATCGGATGGCTGCTCGACCTCCCCAGATGCACCGCCTCCCCTTCATCCTTCCGCTGTCGCGGTTGAAAGGAGCTACTCCTACGAGGGCGGCTATTTGTCTCCGATTGAGCGTACCGAGCTCCGGAAGGAGCGCAAGTATCGAGACCGACAGGACGGGGCCTGCCCCCGGGACACTCTGGATAATCTTGTCCTTTTCGCGCCATTCAGGAATATCTTTGATGGAACGGCGTATGTCCTTGTCGACGTTGTTGAGACGCTGTTGCAGCCACTGGATGTGCGCAGTGATATCCTGGCGCATTTCGTTGGAGGCCGTCGACTTACGTCGCGTCTTCTCCGCACTCAGCATCTCCACCAGTTGGCGTCGTCGTGTAAACAAAGCTTCCAACTCACGGGTCTGCGCATCCTTCATCGGCCGAGGATCAGGCCGCACCGAGTGGCCGTACCTGGCCAGCACACCCGCATCGATGGAATCGGTCTTTGCGAGCACGCCCAAGGCCTTGGCAAAATCCCGGACCTGCCGAGGATTGACCACCGCACACGGGAAACCACTTGATTGGAGAACTAGGTGGAGAGGCCTCTCCAATCCGCCTGTGGCTTCCATCACCACGAGCGCCGGAGACTTCTCATCCAATCGCTTGATGAGCTCGATTAATCCCTCGTCGTTGTTGGATACCCTCCAAGTTGTGGATTCCGGGAAGAATCCCACTTCCAGCTCTGCCTTGGAGATGTCTATGCCGACGAAAACCCGTGAGAATTCCATAGAGTCCTGTCCTTTCCCCAACCTTGCAAGATGCGGGCTCTTTAGGCCCAGGCAACTGTTCGGGCTGAACAGAAGAGGGCGTGACGATCCAAGCTCTCCCGCGGGCTCTCAACAACCCCAGGGTTGGGCGATCTGTCACGCCCGTACCAGTCCCCCCTATATCTCACGGTACTCCTCATGGCTAGTACAAGTACCGTCCCCCCTCTCTCGCGGTACTCCGATAAGAACCAAAGTACCTATGACCCAACATACAAGGGTGGGGTGAGGGTGCCTTCCCACGCATCCACGCTCAATCGTGCTACGATTCTTGGTGTTTCCCGAGTCTTGAGACAGTTTCATCTTGCCAGTCATCCTTAAAGATAAACGGGCTAGACGCCCGTTCTACCCTAATTCTTATCCCGGGATAGCGGCTATCCCGAAGCGCTGGCCGATCCTATCCTTCCTCGTATTCTTGAACACTATCCTCATCCATGTGAGGCGGAAACCACATGGCGCCCTACAAGGGCGCACCAACACTCGGTCCCACTGCACCCGCGATTTTCAACACATGTGACCGGCCTCGGCCTATTTGCACGTTGAGCAGTCCCTCGTCACACGGCCTCCTGCCGAATAGCATTCCCCAGCCTCAGTCCAAGATTCAAATCCTCTGCACGAACCATTTGCACAACACCGCATTCTGGTGTACGTAGGTCCTGTGCTCCTTTGCTGAGTTAAGGGTCTTTCCTGGCTATCCATGGTGCACACTCCTCATTCTCGGGCAACAGCTTCTTTACTTCTCTCGAATCGGCAGGTCACGCTGTCTTGTCCTTATAGATGGGCTTCCGAGGGGAATGATTCTTCAAAAAGCGTTTTGCTGGACCGGGCATCGGGAACCCGTGCCCTAGTCTGATCCGTCAGAGGGAGCTTGCACGCCAATGGACGAATCGAGATTTCACAGGAAAATTGCTCAGGGCAGCCCTCTTCGGACCGCGATTTTGCTCGTCGGGCTTTTTCTCGCGTTCTTTGTGGTGGCGTGCGTGCTATACCACCCAGCTCTGAACGCTGAGATGTACTACGACAGCCGAGCGCATATCCTGGCCAAAGAAGACGTGTACGCGAAAGGACGGGTGATTGAGGTCCTGGGGACGTACCCTCAGCGACCCATAACGATACTTTCGTTCTACGGGAATTATCTCTATTCAGGGATGGCGCCATTCTGGTTTCGCCTGACAAATCTCGTCATGCTCGCGATGACGGGCGTGGTTATAACCGTGCTCGTGGATACGATCCTCGGGATTTCGCCGCAGGGAGACCGTTGGCAGCATATGGGAGCGAGCATTGCCGCTGGCATCGTTTTCGTCATCCATCCGATTCTCACGTGGGGAACGTTATACATTTGGCAGCGTGCCGCCCTCCTGGCGAGCATGTTCTATGTGTCCTCCGTGGTCGCGTACCTGGCCACGCGTTTGAGCAGGGTTTCCAGCAAGGCTGCGGGATACGCGATTTGCCTCTTGCTGTTCGAGGCGGCTCTTTTCAGCAAAGAGAACAGCATTTCCCTACCTGCGGTGCTGATCCTCGCTGAGATTGCGTTCTTCTCTCCCACATGGGGCTCGCTGCTCAAACGAGGAAGCGTTTTCGCGCTTGTGGCTGCCCTCTCGGTCCTTGGCCTGTCTTTGCTCGAGCATCCGTATGGGGATGCGAAAATGACCGGGGGGATTCTCGCCATGGTTTCACATTACTATGAATCCGCGGGGTTGACCCTCAAACAGGTTCTCTTGACCCAGAGTCGGATGTTCTTCTTCTATCTGTCTCTCATCGTGGCGCCCATTCCCTCGCGAGCTCAGCTCGTCCTCCCGCAGGTCATCTCCTCTTCCCTCACGGATCCTCCGACCACAGCAATCGCGGTTCTCGGAGTCGCTGTTCTCGTGCCTGTCGGCCTCGCCCTGCTTTGGAAGCGTCCCGTCTGGGGATTCGGCTTGCTATTCTATGCGGTTGCTCTGTTGCCAGAATCTCTGCTCGTGCCGGAGTACGCGTACTTCGGATACAGACCGATCATCCCGATGGTCGGCATCCTGATCCTCGCTGCAGACTGCGTGCCCCGGGCCTTCAATGCAGTGGCTCATTGGAGAAGGGCCGGTAAAGCCGCTTGCATGGTTCTGGGGATTTGCGGCGGTGTGTACGTTGGTTTGATTGCAGGCGAAACGTTCGGCCTGGCCGAGCTCTGGCGCGACAGAGTTGCGTTCTGGCAGGACGTGGTGACCCGTTTCCCGGACCGGGAGCACGGAGTCGAGCGAACGACCCGGGTGCACGCGCTGTACAATCTTGGCTCGTCCCTTCTCGAGCAGAAGCGTGTCCCGGAAGCCCTGGAAGTGTTCCAGGAAGCATGCAGAATAGCTCCGGATCATGCAGAAAGCAACAACGCTGCGGGAGTCATTCTCCACCGACTGGGTCGGCTTTCCGAAGCAGAGAACCATCTGAGGCGGGCCGTCGAGCTGAAGCCAAACGATTCGAGGGCCAGAGCCAATTTGGAACGCCTGCTCAAGGAAACCGAAAGCTCGGCGGAAATCACTCGGGAGAAAGGTCGTGACGCCAACTAAGACCGCACTGATTATCGGAGCAGGGCCAGCCGGTCTGACCGCAGCTTACGAGCTCCTCGATAAGACCGACATCAAACCAATCGTTTTCGAAATGAGTGGAGACATCGGAGGGCTGTCCAAAACGGTGGTCTACCGGGGAAATAGGATGGACATTGGGGGTCATCGGTTCTTTTCAAAATCAAGGCGGGTTACGGACTGGTGGTTGAACATTCTGCCTCTCCAGGGAAGTCCTGCCCGAGACGACTTGATGTTGGGTCGACTGAAATGGGCCAGCGGCCAGAGACTGCGACGAGACATCGCGTCGAGGCAGACCGTGGCTCTTCCAGCGCCGGACCCGGAACGAGAAGACCGTGTGATGCTTCAACGTGACAGAGTCTCACGGATCTTCTACTCCGATAAGTTCTTTGATTACCCCATCAGATTGGATGCCAATCTCTTGCTCAACCTGGGAATCAACCGAATAACCAAGATAGGCTTCAGCTATCTACACGCTCAACTATTCCCGAGAAAAAAGGAGCTCTCTCTTGAGGACTTCTTCATCAACAGATTCGGCTCTGAGCTGTATAGAATTTTCTTCAAAGATTACACTGAGAAGGTTTGGGGAATGCCATGCAGGGAGATTCAGCCCGACTGGGGTGCGCAGCGGGTCAAAGGCCTTTCGGTCGCAAGAACCTTGACCCATGCCGCGCGGAATCTCATGGGAAAAGGCGGCTCAGCCGATGTGAGGCGTGTCGAGACTTCTCTAGTGGAGCGGTTTTTCTACCCCAAGCTCGGACCGGGCCAGATGTGGGAAGAGGTGGCCAATGCTGTTACTGCTCACGGGGGGCGGGTGCTCAAACAACACAAAGTTATCGGTCTGAGAGCAGAACGTGGGAGAATCGTCGAGGCGTTAATCAAAGACGAATCCACCGGCCACGTCATTTCGCAGCGAGCGGATTACTTTTTTTCCACTATGCCGGTCAAGGATTTGGTGGAATCGTTGCGACCGTCACCGCCACATTCCGTTGCAACTGTTGCTTCGAAACTGATCTACCGAGACTTCATCACCATAGGGGTTCTGGTCAAGGCGTTGAAAATCCCAAACACTACAAATCGGAAGACCGTAAACAACATAATTCCGGATAACTGGATATACATACAAGAGCCCAATGTGAAGATGGGGCGCATACAGGTGTTCAATAATTGGAGCCCCTATCTGGTCTCGGATTCGAGCACGGTGTGGCTGGGATTGGAATATTTCGCGAACGAGGGCGACAGCCTCTGGAACATGACCGATGGTGAGATGATCGAGTTTGTCGTTGGAGAGCTGGCGAAAATCCATATGGTCGATCGGGGGGACGTCTTGGATGCCACGGTAATAAAGATGCCCAAGACCTATCCCACTTATGCGGGGAGCTTCTGGCAGTTCCCCGTTGTGAAGCGGTACCTCGATGGGTTCGAAAATCTTTTCCTCATCGGCCGGAACGGTATGCACAGATACAATAATATGGACCACTCTATGTTAACCGCTATGGTTGCCGTAGAAAACATACGCGCGAATGTGTCGGACAAGGAAAACATTTGGCAGGTGAATGCGGAAGAAGATTATCATGAAGAGCAGTGAAAGCGCGGGCTCTCCACGCAATAGCGTTTCCGTCGCGCTCGCGGCGACATTTACCGCTGCGCGATATAGTTCGCCTTGCTTGCCTGACACATCCCGTACACGGTATAATCGATTCGGCTGTCGAGATAAGCGCCTGCGAACGAGTAGGCTGAGGGCCGAAACGTGGTCGTTTTCGGCAGGAGCACGGACTTTGGAACGGGAGGTCAATCAATCATGGGTACGGGTATCTGCAAGATCACCTATTGCCAGGCCTGAAATTACAAACCTAGAGCCGTCGGTCTGGCGGAAGAATTGAATCGTGAGCTGGGAATTCATTCAGAGCTCATCGCGTCTTCGGGGGGAGTGTTCGAGATCGAATACGGCGGAAAAAAGGTCTTCTCGAAAAAGGAGCTCGGTCGATTTCCCAATGACAAAGAAGTGGTCGACTTGATCAAGAGGAATGAATAGCGGGAGCCATGGCGGAGAGCTCGTATGAATCACTGACTGAGCAATGGGGCGGTGGGTTGGTTCCGGCCCCGCTTTACGTGGTAAAGGGAGCGCTCTTCATCCGGGCTCACCGCATACTGTGGAAGTATGCTGCCGCTCCGCTGGCCATAAGTATTGTAGTGTTGGGAGTCGCATACGCTGTGGCGTACTGGCTCTTTCTTAGACTGATGAGCCCGTTTGCGGCAGAAGCGTGGTATTGGCAAGTCCTGTACTATGTGGCTGCCGTGATGGTTACCATTCTTCTCCTCGTTCTTGTGCTCTTCCTGTTCAGCCTGCTCGCAACCGCGATAGCAGCGCCGTTCAATGAGCTCATCTCGGAAAAAACCGAATCTTTGGTCAGGGGGATATTTCAGGACACCCCATTCTCCGTCACAGGCTTGCTGAGGGATTCTATGCGAGGGATCGGGCATTCCCTAGCCATACTCGGGACATACATCGGCGTGCTCGTGGTGAGCCTCCCGCTGCTCCTGATCCCCGTGGTTGGACACATGCTCTTTGCAGCCATCGGGACTCTCCTCTCTTCGTACATGTTTGCCTATGAATTCCTGGGATGCTCCATGGACAGGCGACGGTATTCATTTGCCGAGAAGCGCAAGTTCATCCGTACTCACCTGCGCTCGTCTCTCGGATTCGGCTTGGGAATTGCTCTTACCGCCTCTATCCCCTTGGTCAACGTTCTGCTCCTGCCCGCTGCTGCCGTGGGAGGAACGCTGCTGTTCCTGGAGCTCAGTCCGAACGATGGGATGTCCTCTCCCACCTCTCATTGAATGGAACGTTGTACGTGAGACAGCGATTGACACACCCCTCTGCGTGGGATAGGCTCCTCTCGGACATGCTGAGGAACGCCGCAAAATTCGTAGCCTCGAAGGTTTGCCGAAGATGGTCATCAAGTGTTCTCACTGTAAGGGACTCATGAGAGTCGATGAAGCCCGCATCCCCAAAGGTGGCGGAGTCAAGGTGCGATGCCCACATTGCGATGAGGTCGGCTATGTTCCTGCACGGGACGTGGAAGTGGTACGGGAAACCAAGCCGGTTCCTGCAACGTCCGACCCGTCGAACGTCCCCCCTCCCCACTTTGCTGAAGCAGCTAGACCTCCTGTCTCTCGCCAGCCGGAGAAACCGAATCACGAAGACGCAACCCTGCCCGAGGACGCGTTCCACGATTTCCGGTTTCCCGCAGAGCGACCGATAGTGAAAAAAAACAGGAATCCGGCGCCGCGAAAGAGAAGAATCCTCGTCTGGGTAGCGGTCTCGGTCGCTGTGGTAGCTTTCTTCGCGCTCTTCGTGAACCTCATGCTTCCCGGACCTTCAGGGCAGAGACCTTTCAGCGGGGAGGCCCCGGTGCGATCGGGTCCCGAGCAGATTAACCCTTCGCCTCCATCGGTCCGCTGAGCGAAGCAGCAGGGATCCAATGTGCTCCCAGGGTCCCAACTTGCAGCCGTGTGCACAAAAAATGAAGCAGGATCGCCATGATCGTAGATCGTGCGAAACAGGAATACAGAGAGCGGATGTTTCTGGCCCCGTATGCTTTGTTGGCCGAAAACACGAGAGGCCGAGTGTATCCCGAAGACGAGTGCCCCTATCGAACCGCGTTTCAGCGGGATCGAGACAGAATCATCCACTCAAAGGCTTTCCGCAGGCTCGAATACAAGACCCAGGTCTTCGCGTACTATGAGGGAGATCATTACCGGACGCGGCTTACCCATAGCCTGGAAGTGGCCCAAATAGCCCGGAGCATGGCCCAGTACCTCGGGGCAAACGAAGACTTGACTCACGCCATCGCACTGGCCCACGACCTCGGCCATACGCCTTTCGGGCACGCCGGCGAACATGCACTCCATGCATTGATGGCAGACCACGGGGGGTTTGAGCACAACTGCCAGTCTCTCCGAGTGGTCGATCGCCTGGAGGATCGGTATCCCGATTTTCCGGGGCTCAACCTGACCTACGAGACGCGTGCCGGCATCATCAGGCATTCAACGGTGTACGACAGGGTCCCGGCCGAGATCCTGAAGGATTTCGCGTCAGACCCGCAGCCTGCGCTTGAAGCACAGATCGTCAATCTTGCCGATGAAATCGCGTATAATTGTCACGACATCGAGGACGGGTTGCGCTCCGGCTTCTTCGACGAGAACGATCTTTCGGACCTGGATATTTGGAAAGAGGTAACCCGAAAAATCCGGGAGAGTCACCCTCACCTGGACAGAGACACGTTTCGGTACCAGGCAACTCGCGCGCTCATCGACACGTTCATCCGGAACTTACTGCAGAATACCGAGGAAAATCTTTCGAACGGGAATTTTCAGACTCCACGGGACATAGCAAGCGCCGAGAGACCTGCGGCCACATTTTCTGCCACCTTCCAGCGTTGGAAAGAGGACCTCAACCATTTTCTTCATTCAAGGTTCTACACGCACCACAAGATTATGAGAATGCAGTACAAAGCGAATCGACTCCTCAGAGATCTTTTCCGAGAGTACGTGAAGCGACCTTCTCAGCTTCCTCCGGGAGTCCAGAAACGACTCCACGAAGAGAACGAGCCCCCTGAGCGCATCATATGCGATTACATCGCAGGCATGACCGATCGGTTTGCCCTGGATGAGCACAGAAAGCTCTTCCTCCCGTACGAGTATTGATCTGCAGGACCACGGTGCGGTTTGCCGACTTTCATTCCAGATCGGGAGAGAAAGTGGGAGTCCCTCATTTGTCACGGAGCTGTGGGCCGTGCCCTGTGATAGGCCACTAGGGCTTGGGTCACGTCCGTGCGTCCTGATTCTGAGGCCAAGACAAAGGCGGTTTTCCCCTCCCAGTCTTGAATCTGGGCGTCCGCGCCCGCGGTCAGGAGCTGTGTCACGACTTCCGCATGTCCGTTGCGAGCCCCGAGCATGAGAGCCGTGGCCCCCTTGTTGTTCCTGGCATTGACCTGAGCTCCAGCCTCGGTAAGAAGCCTCACGATCTTGGTAAGGCCGTTGCGTGCGCTGACCATGAGAGGGGTATCCCCGTCGCGGTCCGCGGCGTTGACTTCCGCTTTAGCCGCGATCAACAGCTTCACCACATCTGCATTCCCAGCCTGTGCCGCGGCTATCAAAGGGGTCTTCCCGTAGGCGTTTCCCACGTTGACGTCGGCCCTGTGGGAAAGGAGAAATTTGACGAGGTGCTTGTGTCCCTGTCCTGCGGCCTCGACGAGTGCAGTGTTTCCCTCCTTGTCCGTCGCGTCTACGAATGCTCCCCCCTCCAAGAGGAGTTGAGCCACTCGCAGCCTGCCGTTTCGCGCGGCAATCATGAGCGCGGTCCTATCGGCCCGGCTTCTCAGGTTTACCCGACCCCTGTTCTGGAGAAAGCACTCGATCAGCTTCGAGTGCCCCAGGCCCGCGGCTAGTGCCAGAACCGTATCGCCTGAATCCGTCACCGTGTCTACTGATGCGCCGAGGGTTATGAGCTCTCTGACTCGCGCAAGATCGTTGAGCAACGTGGCGAGCACCAGTTGCTTGTCCAGAAAAGATCCGTTCGCTGCATTGACGACACCGCCCTTGTCGATGAGCAGGCGTACGATTTCCGCGTGACCGTGCCTAGCTGCCTCCGCGAGCGCAGTGGCTCCTTCCAAATCCTGTGCATCCACCTGTGCGCCACTTTGTATGAGCAGCCTCACGACATCGATATTCCCCTCGCTCGACGCCAGAATTAACGGGGTCTTCCCCCTCTGAGTTCTGGCTTTTGTGTCCGCGTGGGCCGCCAGAAGCAGCTTGACCACTTCCAAGTGGCCGCCTGCGCAGGCCGCTGCAAGAGGAGTCATTCCTTGGCTGTCCTTGATTCCGAGGGACGCGCCGGCCTCCACCAGAACACGAGCCGCTTCTGCATGTCCTGCCGCGCACGCTGCGCTCAAGGCAGAGTGTCGCTGATGGTTCCTGGCCTCAAGATCCGCGCCCACATCCAGCAGTCTTCTTATGCAGTCACTCCGGCCGTTCGCGGCAGCGATTATTAGCGGAGTGTTGTTCTCCTCATCGCGCGTATTCACGTCGAGCCCGAAATTGAGAAGGCGCGTGATGTCCCCTCCCTTGCCTTCCTTTGCAGCGATCAGAAGCTGCTTTTTCAATTCAGACGTGGGGACGGGTGGTCCGACGTGAGACAGGGGGAACGCTCCCACGACCTTGCCCTCGAACTGGGGATGCTGATGACCGTTCGTGGCCTGCCTGGTCTGATTATACGCGTACTGATACGCCTCGTTGAGGGTCACGACTCCGTCATGATCCTTATCGGCCTTGCCCTTGAGCCCGTCGATGAGATTATGGGTAAAGACGCTGTTCGAAAGGTTCGGGACCTCCCAGGAGAGTTGCTCCTCTTTGCCCGATGTTATGATCGCGCGGCCCGACGAGCTCCGGACTTCAGAGAGAAATGCCTGAAGCGTGGGCCCAACGGATTTGGCCCTCATGTCGGAGAATCCTCCGGCGTGGCACGCGTCCGCGATAATTAGCACCCGTTCCGCGTCGATGCCGTTAAGAAAATCCAGTCCGCTCATCTTGACTGCGGTGGCTCGCAAGTAATCCGGTTCCGTATCGTGAGTCAGGAATAGGAATTCTTTGGGCCTCATGGGATCGTACGCGCCGTGGCCGCTGAAAAACAGGATTACCGTATCGTTTTTTCCTGCTCGCGGAAGCGTATAAAATAGAAACTTCTCCACTTCCGACTTCGTGGCCTGCTCATTAAGAAGAAAGGTGACCTTTATGTGCTTGAAGACCTTGTCCTGGGTCTTGAGAAATTCCCCGAAAGCCTGAGCGTCCTTGTCGGCGAACTGGAGTTTGGGGATCTTGGGGTGGCTATATTGAGAGACTCCTACCACGAGCGCGTGCAGATCGCCTGTTTGCAGGGCGGGAGCTTGAACCTCCTGGGAACTGGCGGCCGTTGCGTCCGGCCAGGAGAAAAGGACCAGTGCGGCCAGACCGAGAAAAGCCACACCCATCGCCGCCGCCGGTGATATGCGAAAAAGGACCCACAGTCTTGATTTCGCTCGGTAACGCAGAGGGAGACGTGCACTCCACATGACATACCTCCATCCCGTGGCAGAAGACCGTCTGATTCTTTCCGGATTGCCTGAGAAAATTTTTGGATCTTGTACTCAGAGAAGGGACGTGTAATGTGCCGGCAGCAAATCGCACGCGGTTTGCTGCCCCAAATAGCAGAGAGGCTCTGGGAGTCCAAACGCTGGAGCCGGTCAAAGCTATTGCTTTCCTCGAGCTTGTTCGCACGCGGACGCTACAGACACTCCTTCACCTCGCGCCTCGAACCGGGGCCGTAGAGGATCTACACTCCGGCGTTGTCTCGCGACACGCGTGCACTTGTCTCGGTTGACAACTGAAAAGAAACCGAGTTCCCCCCCAATTATGCGGGATTCCCCCACAACGGTGATTTCTATTAGTCAAGGAGCGCACTGAGGACCAATCGCCGCACGGTTTCCTTGATTAGATCTTGCGGCACGTTTCGAGCAACCTCGTGCTGCAGGACGGTCTCGGTGGTGGTATCCAACAGGTCTACTTCGAGGCTTACCTCCTTTCCATCAGGGGAAATTGTGACAATGGCGGCTCTCGATGCATTCAACTTCTCGTGCAACCAGCGCACGAGGGACTGTCTGTCAGGAGAGCTGAGAGGGTCCTTCTTCCACCTGTCTCTGAATGCATCAGGTGGGATAATGTGGTACCGCTCGTACACCGACATTGTTGGAGCGGCTGCGTCATAGAGCTCATCGATACGGCTTTGGGAGGGCTGCTTATCGAACCCCTTGAACACGATCACCATTGCTACCCGAGGGCGTGCCATCCCTTCCTTCGGCCTGGGAACCGTTTCCCAGGACCCGGTGCCTAGTACCACCGCATATTCCGGCATGCTCGATGGAAGAATCAACACCGCAGCCACAATGAGCGCGGCAGCCAGTCCGGCCGCCAGAGCAGGTATCCGGAACTTCGTCAAAAACCGAATCCCTGCGCTTTGCCATCTCGATTCAGCGAGCGCGCCTCCTGATCTCTCAGGTCTCGTGCGGTCCAGCAATTCCCGCGCCACTGCTGAAGGCATACGAGGGGCTGCTTCGCTCTTCAACTGCTCGGCCAGAGCCCTGCAGGAAAGACATTGGTCCAGGTGTCCTGCTATTCTTCCCTCCGGATCGGTTCCATAGTGGATGAGCTCGTACACTTGCCACGGTTCGGGACAGAAGGCCTCCCTGTTGTCCCTGAGAGCCCCAACGATCTCACTCAGCTCCCGGAGTTCTGTGGAGCACCGAGGGCACCCGGTCAGATGACGTTCGAGCTCCGCCTGCTCCCTGGGGGAAAGTCGGCCTTCCAAGTAGGTGAGTAGGAGAGCCTCGTTGTCACTGTATGCGCAAGGCGGATCGTTTTTCATGGGCTGAGGCTTCCTCGTCGCCGCACACGGTTGAATTTCTCCCTCAATGACTCCAGACACCTGCGGGTTTGGACCGTTGCGGTGTTTTCCGTCACGCCAAAGGATTCTCCAATTTCTTTGAACGAAAGCTCCCGAAAATACCGTAGCGTGATCAGGTCCCTGCACCGTGGTTCCAGCTCATTGAGAGCAGAACGAAGTCTTTGAGCGAGTCGGGCTTTGTCCAGGCGTTCGTCCTGCAGCTCTGGCGCTTCTTCCAGGGTAGTGGTGGCATCCTCGACAGAATCCAGGTCGAGGTTAACTTCGCCGGACCTCTTTGCCGCTCGCGTCTTCCTGTATTCATCAATAGCGGCCCTCTGAGCGATCAGCGAAATGAACTTGGGCAAGGATTGCTCGCCGTCGTAGCTCTTCAAAGCAGAGGCCACGGCGATGAACGCTGATTGGCTCATGTCCTCCACATCGACTGTTCCCGGTCGCACGTACTTTCGTACCACGACCCGCACCAATCCCGCGAATCTCCCATAGAATTCGTTCCACGCATCCTCGGATCCTGCAAGGCACCTGGCTACCAGGTCCTGGTCTTCCGTTTCGTTTCTCTGACGCATGCCCCGAGAGACTCCGCACGCCCTTAGAATGGATACCACATGGCGCCCTATCTTAGTGATTGCGAAAGACTTGTCCACTAAAAGGTGGAGAGCTCACGCAGCGGGCAAGTGCAGGCCACGGATGTTCTCGAGAGTCGGTTCGAAAAAAAGACGCCGGGGATACAGCCTCGACCGCCCCCGGCATCCGGAAAAATCGACGGGTCAGGCTACTTGCAATCTTTGCAGTCCTTGACGACTTTCCCACCTGCCTTGGCGCAGTCGCCTTCGGAGGCCACCTGCTTACACTGGCCCTGCACACAGCAATTGACTGCCTTGACCGTTTGCATTTCAGGCGCTTTCGCCGGGGCCTTCTCCGTGGCAATGGCCATGGTTCCTGCAACAACGAATGCCAAGACGGTCAGAAGAGCAAAGATGCGTTTCATGTCAATCCTCCGTGATTGTTTCGTGAGACGGACTTGCTGCCGTTCTCCGAACCGGTGTCGCTCGGTTCACTCGTTACTACGGACACGAGAACGAATCCTGACAAAAAAATCCGCAGAATCACATATCAGCCAAGACGTCCATTTGCTCGGCAGTGTCCGCGTACCGGCGCGTCCGTTCAGAGACTGGGAGGCTCTGTGAGTGAGAATGATCTCCTTCGCCGGGTTTAACGCAATCGAGAGTGACAACGGGAACAACCGCAGGGATCAGAATCTGCGTGCCGTTGAGGCGTCTGGGAAGATAGGGCTGCCCTCCGCAGGCGCGAGCGACTGCAATTGCGTGGAGATAATGGAGAGAGCAGTGGCAGAATTCGAAAATCATTTCAATGTCATGTGGGAAATGATCTGCGAGACGAGGTCGGCGGGTGTCACCTGCGGTTTCGACAACTAACTAACCCGCTCTCGAGCGCGCACGTGCTGAGCTCCACGGAGAGGAAACAGGCGCGGTCTTGTCCAGAGTATCAGGCCGGCACAGGGGATGCCAGTCGGATGCATCGATTTCACGACTTTTTCTTGGCTTTTTCCCGTCTCATGTGTCACCGTTCCTCTCTTGGCTGCCTTTCATAATGGGCAGCTATGAGTACGCTGTTCGCAAGCTTTCCTTGATTCGGGCAAGTAACCTGTAGTAATAGAAGGATTACTTGTGGATGGGTTCACCCGTCATTCCCCATGACCGATTCCTGGCGAGGCGTACGAGGTAAGGCAGGTGATTGTAATCATACGGAGATACATGCGACGCGGACCCATTCACGGCTGTGTTGACATAGAGTCCTCATTTCAAGCCAGCTTGGTGTTACCGGCACTGGTTTTTGCCCTGGCTGCCATGTTTTTCCCTGTCCTTGATGCTTACGGGGCGGAGGACACGGCTCCTCAGGCGAGCAACTTGCGATTCGAGCCGACCAGGCCGTTGACGGGGGACCGCGTTAAGCTCTATTTCACGCTCAAGAACGCGATACGCGCCGAAGTAAGGTGGACCGTCAACGATGACGAGGAGGAGGACCTGCAGGATTACGACGGCATCTCAGGCTTCGTGGAATACGGTCAGCCCCTCAAGGCCGGGGACACGTTGAAGGCCTCCGTTACCCCGTTCACGGGCATGGGCGAAGCGGGAAAACCTGCGGTCAAGACCGTCACGTTCCATAACTCTCCGCCGACGTTGAAACTGGAGCGCCAGGGGATCAAAGACGGCAAGTACGAGGCCAAAATCGAGGTGAACGATCCTGAGAAGGGAAAAGTTACCCTTAAGGTCGAAGGACCCGAGGGCATGGTGATTTCCGACGATGGGAAGATCACCTGGCCCATAAAACGGGGGGTGTCCGGCAATTTCCAGGTCAAGGTGACCGCGAAGGACGAAGAAGGCGCGGAGGCGGTGCTGACCTACGCTATACGAATCAGACAGGAGGCGGGCAGGTAAATCGATCGTACCCTGTGGGGGTGCAAGCAATTATCTGTGCCCGTGGCCCTGTCTTTGCGTCCCTCTTTTGAGCCCGCCCAAACGAAGGACCAGCGACCACCTCGTAAAAGTCCCATCTCAATCTATCCATCTGACGAATTCGTTGAGGTCCACCCGTGGTGATCTGAATTCATTAATCGGGGCCTGAGGATCATTCTTCCCCAGCGCCACGGAAACGACGAGGCACTTGTTTTCAGGCACGTTAAGTTGGTCCTTGATCTCGTCCTCGTAGGATTTCACCAGTCCTATGGGGCACGAAGAGAGACCGTGCTCTGCTGCCGCCAGCACCAGATACGCCACGAACGATCCTATATCGGTCAGACGGTCCGGAAGAAAACACTCGTCAAGAAAGATCAGGGCGACTGCGGGGGCTCCATAGAAATTGAGGCTCCCCTCGTTTATGTAAGACTTAAAGTCCGTGCCCATGCGTGCCACGAGCTCTGTCATTCCCTCCGCGCACTGTCGCGCCCTTGCCATGAATCGATCGGGCACTGTGGCCGTGGTACCCGGTCCGCAAGTGATTTGACGCTCCTTGTACGAGCGAAGCAATCTCTTGGAGAGGCGCTTGCGCTCCTCATTCAACACCATGTGAACTTCCCACGGCTGCATGTTGATGGCCGAAGGAGCACGAGAAGCATCCCTCAGAACAGGCTCGAGGACCTCCCTCGATATGGGCTCGTCCAGAAACGCACGGGTACTGCTGCGAAAGCGCATAGTCTCGATCATGTTCATAGACTCCTCACTGGGACGGTTCATTCCACCGCGCAGGCAAAGGATTCGCCTCCGGCCACATCTTCCGTCATCTCGGCCTGACCGGCCCGGCGCGTAGCCCGTGAGAGGCACCCCCCTTGTCAGGGACGGGGAAAACCGGTATAGAGATCTCTCGGTGCATCAAAGAGGCCAGGAATGCCCTGACTTCTGCACTATAGCATGTCACCCAAGGGTGAAGACAATATGCTTGCATACAGAAGATACTTCGCCGTTCTCTTGGCAGCTTGTTGTCTCTTAATGTCCGAGCTATGTTCCGGGAGGGACTTTGAGTTCTCTGACGTGTTTCGAGCGGGATTGGACGCTGAGGCTGCGGGCAGACTCGATGAAGCGTTGGAGCTCTTTTCACAGGCCGTTCAGATGGAGCCCCGTTCGACGCGAGCGTGGGCAAAGCGAGGGGAAATCTACCTAAAGAAAGGCTCCCCAGAGTCAGCCATCGAAGACCTGAAAAAGGCGGTCAAGTTGGACCCCGCCAATGGAGCCGCATACACTCGGCTCGGCTTTGCGTACAACGCGACGAATAACTATGACAAGGCTCTGGAGGCTCTCGCTGAAGCAGTGAAGCTGGAGCCGAATTCATCCGAGGCCTTGAATACGCGGGGCTTCGCGTTCAATGGCAAACATGAGTACACAAAGGCTGTCGGCGAATTTGATAAAGCGATCCGGCTAAACCCGAACGACGCCCGGTATTACAATAACCGCGGCTTCGCGTACAATGGCAAGCATGAATACGCTAAGGCCGTAATGGACTTCGATCGGGCTATTGAGCTGGACAACAAGAATCCCATGTACTTCAACAATCGGGGCGTCGCGTATCTGCGCTTGGAGGAGTATGACAAAGCGCTTGCCGACTTCGATCGGGCCATAGATTTGGATTCCAAGTCTGCTTCGGCTTATCACAATCGCGGGATGGCCTACAGCGGCAAGGGACGACACGACAAGGCAGTGGAGGAATTTAGCAAAGTCATCGAGATGAATCCCGATTCACCGGTACTCTATAAGGATAGAGGCACCGCCTACCGGAAGCTGGGAGAATTCGAGCTGGCCGTCCAAGACCTCGAGAAAGCCATCAACTTGGACAAAAGCTTTGCTCCCGCGTACGGAGCCCTCGGCATGCTGTATGCCGTTGCGGCGGAACCACCGTATCGCAACCCCGCCATGGCGCTCCGCATGGCCGAGAAGGCTGTGTCCTTGACGAAAGGGCAGAGCCCCGACATGCTGGAGAACCTGGCACAGGTCCAAAAACAGTTGCAACGTTCCGACGACGCAATCCGCACGCTGAGGAAAGCGCTGGAAATGGATCCGGAGAATCGGCAGTATGCGGACCTCTTAGCCAAATGGACAGGCTCCCGAGCCAGTGTTCAACCCATCGACCCGAAACCCGCCATGGGACTATTGCCCAATCTGTGGTGACACTTGTCGTGGTAGAGCAGGGCGACTCGCGCGCTCTTCGGTCTCGGAAAGCCAGGGCTTTTCTTAGTGCTCCCCCCATGCTAGATTGAATGTATGACTTACGAAAAAAAGACAACAAGAAGCCTTGTCCAGGACGGTCTTCGCCTAGCAGGGGGCGTCCGGGACAGCCGTAACAGAGAGATTGCGTCAGCCCGATACGAAAAGGCTCTTTCTTTGCTCCCGGAAGAAGTTCTCGACTCCTTCTTGGCAGGCAGATACGCAGTGAGAATCATCGTGATGCCCGATCCCCAACTGCCTATGGAGATGTCTATCAAGGTCGAGGACTCCGGCAACAAGCGTCGCTATACGATATTCATATACGAGGAACAGTGCGGATGGCCCGAAGATCGCTTCCTTGGGGCTCTTCTCCGAGAGCTCGGTCACGTGGTGGCAGGAAAACCCCCGGAGGATAGGTGGCCGCAGGCAAGAGGAGAGAGGGCACGTTTCAAAGAAATGCTCGAGTGCAAGGCCGATGCCCTAGTATGGCAATGGGGACTGAGGCATTACAGCATGAGTCATCTGAATGCCACGTATCCCCCACACTGGGTTGATCGGATTGTCAAGCAGATAAGCGAGTACATGGATTCCGGCGAGTGGCACGAAGTCCAGCGATAGTGTATCCCCCTCGGAGAAGTCCCCAAGGGCCTCATATTCCGGATTTCATGTCATTGATAAATGCGTTAGGATCAATCTTTCGTTTTTCGGCCATGGCGTGGCTCCCGCAGCAACGTTGAATTGCTTCGGCGGTGAGTGCTGACCTATAGGCCTTCTTCCAATCGCATGACCTTGGCAAGCCTTCGTACGTGGCGATCTTCCGAGGAAAACCGCGCTGTCACGAAGGCCTTTACCAGCTCGGATGCCACCGCGCTCCCCACGACTCGCGCCCCCAGACAGAGAACGTTCATGTCATCGTGCTCGACTCCCTGGTGTGCGGAATAGGTGTCGTGGCAGACTCCGGCTCGAATCCCGCGCATCTTGTTTGCGGCAACGCAGGCTCCCACGCCGCTTCCGCAAACAATGATTCCACGATCTGCTTTTCCTTCCTGAACGGCTCGTCCTACTGCTTCGGCAAAATCCGGATAGTCCACTGGATCGGGGCTGGAGGTTCCGCAATCGATCACCTCATGTCCCAGCGATCTCACCATGGCCGTCACGGCCTCTTTGAGGTCAAATCCCGCATGATCGCAGCCAACTGCTATACGCATGTCTGCTCCTGATTGAAAATATGAAAAGAGATATCCTTCGCGTCAATCACAGCCGCGGTTGTTGTCCAATACGCTCATGGCAGATGCCACGATATTGTCCACTGTGAACCCGTATCGTTTCATGATTTCGCCTCCGGGAGCAGAAGCCCCAAATCTGTCCACCGCTATCGAGGCTCCCCTGTCGCCAACCCAGGTGCACCATCCCATCGAAGACCCTGCCTCAATGGACACGCGGCACTTTAGGGTGGGCGGAAGCACGTGATCCCGGTACTCCTTGGGCTGCTGTACGAAAAGCTCCCAGCTTGGCATGGAAACGACTCTCGCTTTAACGCTCTTTTCCCGTGCGAGGTATTCCTGAGCTTCCAGGGCCAGATGGACTTCAGAGCCGGATGCAATAAGAATGATTTCCGGGTCACCGTCCGGTTCCGATAGGATATAAGCACCTTTGGAGAGACCGGCGGCGGGAGCGTAGCGCGTCCGATCCAGAATTGGCAGCCCTTGCCGCGTCAAGATCAAGGCAACCGGCTTGGAGAGCTCCATCGCGACGCGCCAGGCTTCCGCGGTCTCGTTGGCGTCCGCGGGTCTGAGCACAAAGAGGTTCGGTATGCAGCGCAGGGAGGCAACGTGCTCTACAGGTTGGTGGGTCGGGCCGTCTTCCCCCACGCCTATGCTGTCGTGGGTCAGGACAAACACCACATGCAGGCCCATCAGCGCGGAGAGCCTGATTGCGGGACGCATGAAATCCGCAAAGACCAGGAAGGTGGCTCCGTACGGGATCAACCCGCCGTGTGCAGCGATTCCGTTGACCACCCCCCCCATGCCGTGCTCTCTCACCCCGAACCGGAGATTCCGCCCCAGTGGGTGCTCACGGCTCTGATTATCCTCTCCAACGATGAGGGTCTTGGTCGACGGGGCCAAGTCCGCGGAGCCACCCAGAATATTGGGAACACGTTCTGCAATGGCGTTAAGGACCTTCCCGGACGCGACTCTCGTTGCGATTTTGCCATCCTGAGAGCTGAACTGTGGAATATTTGCCGCCCAGTCTTCCGGAAGCTTTCCTTCGAACTGTCTCTCAAATCTCTCCGCATTTTCTGGAAACTTCTCCCGGTATCTCGAGAGGAGATCGACCCAGGCTCTCTCCCATTTTATCCCCTTGTCGATTGCTTGACGCATGTGAGCTGCCGCTTCCTCGGGAACATGAAACAGGGGGCGTCCCTCCCAGTCGTAAAATGCTCGGGTCAGCTTGACCGCTTCCTTCCCGAGGGGTTCTCCGTGGGCTGAGGCGCTTCCTTGTTTGGGGCTTCCGTATCCGATATGGGTCTTAACCAGGATGAGAGAAGGCCTCTCCGTTTCCTTGTGGGCCGCGGTCAAGGCTTCTTCGATGGCATCCAGGTCGTTGCCGTCTTCAACCGTTGTGGTGTGCCATCCATAGGATGCGAACCGGGCTGCTCGGTCTTCCGTAAATGTTATCGAAGTGCTTCCCTCTATAGATATGCCATTGTCATCGTACAGATAGATAAGTTTTCCGAGCTGCAGATTACCGGCAAGAGACGCTGCTTCAGAGGCCACGCCTTCCATGAGGTCTCCATCCGACACGATAGCGTACGTGTAGTGATCCATGAGGGGAAATCCTGGCCGATTGAAGTCTGCCCCAAGGAATCGCTCTGCTACAGCCATTCCGACGCCCATGGCCACTCCCTGGCCAAGAGGGCCGGTGCTCACTTCCACTCCAATTTGAGGATCTCGTTCCGGATGGCCTGGGGTCTTGCTACCCCATTGCCGAAAGTTCTTGATCTCTTCCAGGGAGATATTGTGCCCGGTGAGGTGGAGCAGCGCGTAGAGCAGTGCTGAACCGTGGCCTGCAGAAAGGACAAAGCGGTCCCTGTTCGGCCAAAGCGGATTCTTGGGGTTGAAACGCATGAAGCGAGTCCACAGGACGTAGGCCATGGGGGCAGCACCCAGAGGGAGTCCCGGATGGCCCGAATTGGCCTGCTCTATGGCATCCACCGCCAGCATGCGAATCGTTCGTATACAGAGCTCGTCCAGCTCTCTTTGCGCTTTGCCCATTGAGAAACATCCTCCAGATAGGTTGGTCGAAGAAGTGAACGATCCCGAAACCGCGCTCGACTTTGGCAAAAACCTCTGCCCTCTCCTCTCATACAGCGCGTCCCTTACGAATCTGTGCTCGCGAGCGAGGACCAAGGGGCTCGAACATTTCCGCCGAAAAAGAGAAGTGTGCCTTCCTAGTGCGCCGACTACTATACGGAGCTTGCGGTTGCCCGGGAGTGTCACGTGCGGGTTACATCCTACAAAATTCTGATCGATTTTTCACTTGTTTCGTTGAACGTCTCAAACCTGCGGCTTGCTGCGGGCCTGCGTTACCTTCCAGAGGCGACCGTTCAGACCCCAAACATGAAAAATGCAGACATTCGTGCGATTGCCTTGATCCTCATCTGCGCGTATGATGGCGGGCCAAGGCGGATCCCACCGGCAGGACCGGGCCAGATGTCGCTCTCTGAACGAATCCGCCGCGAAATACCGATTGACCATGTTGAAAACGAGAGCCAACACTGTGAAGCATCCGAACATATTTGATTGGAAGATCGCTTATCGCTTAGTTTTTTGGATGACCGGGATCACGTTGTCCGTAGCGGTCGCGTATGGGGCGCGCTATTACACAAACAGCGACGCTATCACGTACGTGGAGATGGGAGAGGCGTTCGCCCGCGGGGATTGGTGGGGCATGGTAAACCTCACGTTCAGCCCCGCATATGCTATCACCTTGGCAGCGGCCCAGGCGTTCCTCGTTGCGGACCCGTTGCAGGAGATTATCAGGCTGAAGGTCGTCGGCTTCGTATGGTTCCTCGTCACTATGATTGCTGCGGACGTGATGATCTCGTCGGTTCGAAGGGACCTCGATCAGGCTTCCGCTGGCGATGCTCCCCCTCTTTCGGGCCAAGCTTTTACAGCCCTGAGCTACGTCATGTTTCTTGTGACGGCTCTCGTGTCAATTAGAGTGCAGCTCATGAATCCGGATATGGGCGTGTTCTTCGTGGTTCTAGTCTGCGGGACGGCTCTCCTCAAGATCAGGAGCGATCCTCAAGGTTGGGGGCCGTACCTTGTCTTGGCCGTCGCAGCCAGCATCGGGTACCTGCTAAAATCCTTTTTCTTTCTCTATGCGGCACTCCTGTTCGTGGTGGCTTTTCTCACGGGCGCTTCTCTCCGCGTCGCTCTTCCGAGGCTGACGGTTGCTCTGCTTCTTTACACGCTCATCATATCACCGTGGGTTATAGCACTTTCGGCCAAGAAAGGTGGGTTCACGTATGGAGAAGGGGGACGCCACGTATACGCAATAGAGGTCGCGGGAGAGGGTGAACCGGTATACCTGCCGAAGCCCCTTGTCGAACGACCGGCTACGGTGGTCTTCGATGACACACTTCCGGGCACGAGGCCTTACTCTCATGACGTCGCCTACTGGTCCGTGGGGGTGAAGCCCGCGTACAGAATTTCCGACCACGCGGCAATGGTCTTGGATAACGTCGGCAAAGTTTTTTCCCAAAACACGTGGCTGATCGTCGTAGGCGCGTGGGCGGCAGTGATGGCAGCACTGGGAAAGCCCCGCATAGGGGGCTTGCGTCCGCTGTCTCTCAGCCTTGTAATTCTCATTCCTGCTTTGGGCGGAATAGGCCTGTTCTCCCTCATACGTATGGAGCCGCGATACATTGCTCCGTTCCTCTTTATGGGCTTCGTGGGCATACTCACGACTTTCCGCTTTCCAAACGACGATAGCGGGCCTCGGGCTCAAGGTGGACCGAGGGAAAAGAGGTGCGCCTCGTCCGTCCGCTCGTCCGGCCATCCCATAATCGGAATACCGGGCTTCTCACGAGACGACATGTACAAGCATCGTGCGATAATTGGCTGTTTACTCCTTTTGGTGTTCCTGCTCGGAGTGGTGATTCAGTCCGCGATCGCACAAGTGCATCGAGGGTTGGTTCCCTCCGGTGGGAAGCCCTCACGGCTCGAGGCCTATTTGGAGCAGGTTGCCGTACACGAGCACTTTTCACGGCACGGACTGACAAGGGGGGATCGGGTGGCTGTCGTCGGCAATCCTCCTCTCTACTGGGCACGCATGGGTGGACTCAAGATCGTGGGAGAAATCCTCGATCCATCCGAATTCCTCGCGGTAGACAGGGCGGAACGGGCCAGTGCAATGGATGCCTTGGCTACGGCAGGAATCAAGGCAGTTCTCAGCCACGGTCCGATGGCTCCCCACCTTGCTGATGAGGGTTGGCAGCAGGTGCCGGGCACCGGTTCGTACTGGGCTCTTCACATCCACGACTTCCGATGACAGGGGCACGGAGGCGCTCTGTCGTCCGGAAGCCTGGAGGAGCTGCCGAGAAATCGTCAGATCCCTTGTTACTTGGAGGGAAGAATCTGGACCCGCTTTCCCTCTGTTCGGCCAAAATATGCAGGATCGTACATGAGCGAGATCCTCGCTCCCCGCATCCAGAAATCTCCCTCAGTTACTGCTCTGGCGAGGTATGAGTAGCGATAGGTACCAGTCCACGCCTGGTTTTTGAAGACCCTCACGCCATCGTCTCGGAATTCTACATGATTGGGGGTAAAATTGCTGAAACCGGAGAACAGGGGTTGTCCTTCCGGAGCCTCGGCTTCAACTCCTTCTGACTTAATTTCCGGATTTATGGGGACGAGGCCCGCGGGAACCGGATCGATGAGAGCCAAGTATTCGAAGCGCCGATGTGTGTAGGCTTTGTTAGGATCCTGAAGACCTATCTCGAGGATGACCCTGACTATGTCGCCGACTCTGATTTCTTCCTTTCCATTGAGGTTCTCTATCTTTTTCTGGAGCGAGAAGCCGGCTGAGCGAACCGCCGGGTCCGTCACTACATCGGGGTACGTAAGCTCCAGGGTATAATTTACCATCCGACTTGTGTCGCATTTGAGGTTTATGCTTCCCCGATCGAGGAGCTTGAACGGATCGAGGGGGACATAGGCTGTTTCCTCGCTTATCACGAATTCCACTGGATCATGACCGGCGTAATCTACAGTGATTTTTACCGGTTGACGCTTTCTCTCGTCGGTCTTCGCATAGAAGCGAGAGAGCCCGAGGATGCACCATCCAGTGTCCGCGGTGGAGTACCAGGCGCCTTCCGGTCTCAACGTTCTGATCAACTGACCCGCCCACTGTTCGGCCTTTCTCGGAGCACCGCCCAGGTCCATTGCCGCGAGCAGGCATGCTGCAATCTCGCGCACGCTCGAATTATAGTAGCTCGTACGCGTTGCATCGAACTGGGGATTGAGCTTCTGAAGCTTTTCCTGAAGCTTTTGTTTGGACATGTAGCCAATCCGGTGAGCGGACATCAACAGCAGCGCCTTTGACTGGTCGCCCAATTGATCGTATCTCTCGAAGAACCTTTCCAATTCCTGTGCACTGAGCTCTTTGTGGAGGGCCAGATTGTACACGGCTAGCTCCCGCGTCCAAGCCGCCCCGTGCAATCGGTCCTCTCCATGCTCGAAAAGGTTCTTCCGGAGATACCCAAGGGCCTTTTGTAAACGCTGCTCAGGGACGTTGTGTCCTGCCTGTTTTGCCTGGGTGAGGGCAAAGGTAGCATACATCGTCCCCCACCAGGATGGGGTCTGTTCCCCCGGCCAGTAAGAGAATCCACCTTCCGGAGTCTGCATGGCGAGGAGTCTGTCAACACCGCCTTTGAGAAACTTGTCCACTTCAGCAGCCGTTATGCCCGGAATTGCCGCGGCACTCACAAGGCTTCGAATACCGGCCAGCGGGATCACGCCCGAGCTCGTTTGCTCGACGCACCCGTACGGATAGGTCAGAAGGTACTTGAGCCCAGGAGCAAGCTTCGACCAATTTGTGACGCCTACGCTGAGTATGGCTTTGAAGTCATCCGGGTGTAAGTCTCCGCGATCGAGGGTAGTCAGGCCGGAAGGCAGCTTGGCCTCGATCTGCTTCTGCTGGACGAAGTCGCCGATGTCAGCCCGGCGAACCGGGAGGAATCTGGATAGCACGGGGCAGGTGAGCTCGATAGCATCCGAGAATTTTCCGGTGTCTCCCGCGAACGCTCCCTTGAATGTCAGTCTCGCACTCTCGGCGCCGGAGAACACCTCCACAGTTGCTCCGGTCTTCAGTGTGGAGAAAGGTTCAAGAACTCCAGCCGTGAGAGCCGTACGAATATTGACAAATCGGGAAGCCTCGGCGCTGAGGCTAAACCGACCCTTTTCTTTGGTCTTGTTATGGAGCAGCACGGGAAACGTGGCGCTGTCCCCCGGGATGAGGAATCGTGGGGGCGAAGGCTCCACGAAGAATTCCTTAGTAACCACGAGGGTCCTCTCGCCTGAAGCAAAGGCTGATCCTGCGTCGCAAACGACCGCATACACCCGGTACGCGGTCGTGGTATCCGGAAGGGTGAATGAAACCGTGGCTTCACCGGATTCATTCGTGTGCACGGCTGGATTGAAATAGGCGACCGGTCTGAAGTCCTTTCTAAGACTAGGGAACATCTCTCCGAGAGCCCCTCCGCCTCCCTCCACGGGTCTGGTGGAAAAGACTCGAAAAAGATCTTGGCTGACCAGATCGAGGCGGAGATCGCCGGAGAACACTGCCAGAGGGAGGTTGAACCTGGTAAGCGGCTCCAGATTCGGAGTCTGAAAACGCGTAAGTGCCAGGACCGCCTCATCGACCACGCAGACAGCCATCTCCGCCCGCGCCCCCTTGCCCTTGCCATCTTGAACCTTGAACGACAAGGTCTTCTTCTCGCCGGGCCTTCCTTTAAGCTCCGCCTCTTCAGGCGCTATCTCAAGCCTCAACTCTTGGGACGTGCTGCTCACGGAGATGTCCGCGTACCCATAATATACGGAAGGAATGTCGCTGTCCGTCTGGGTGGTGTACACCGGAAAATCGCCCCGTCCGGCAGCAGCTATCATCGAAATGTAGACGTTCGGAACATATTGATCGCTCACCTTGAACCGGTAAGAGACGTTTTCACTTCCTGCGTCTATCACCTGGTATCGAAAGACGTCTGCGCCTTCGAGGGTGATGAGGCACTTAGCCATTGGTCTGGGGGCCTGAAAGCTAACGTCCACTTCCTCGCCAACGGCATACTGTTTCTTGCTCATGGTGAGAAAGACCTGGTTACCAGTCTGTACCTCCTTTTCATCCCTGGTCCTCATCCACTCCTCATAGCTTCTCCAGCCGACCTTGAAGACGGTTTGGCTGGTGAAACGTCTGCCTTCGTGAACATAGATGAAGGAAATGAGGTAGCTCCCGGACCTGTTCAGGCTCACCGGAAAGGTGCCGTCTCCTTGCACGAGGGATACACTCGCGGTCAAGGTCTTGAGCCACCCTTCCTCCCACAAGTAGTTGATATTGCCTGTCTCATCCCTCTTTTGGACGTAGAAGCTGTCGAGCTCCATGAGGGAGACTTCCACGGAGCCTGCCGACACTTTGTTGCCGTTCCTGTCAACCACGACAATTTTCAGAGGGGCTTCATAGCCGGTCTGCACTTGTGCCGGATGTCTCGAGATCCCAACGAGGAATTGGGGGTCCGGCTTAAAGGTCTGGACATCGGTGGCGGGCTCTCCGTCTACATCCAGGACTGTGGCGGAAACTTCGATTCCGTAAATGCCTGTAAGAAGTCGGCTGTCCAGCGGAAGGACGAAACGCAGTTTTCCTTCCCCGTCAAGGGTGGATTCGCCCGATTCCAGAAATCTGGTCGTGGTATCATCGTTGCCGAAGAAGTATCCCGTCAGTCCCGGCACCTGGTTCGCAATGGGAACAAGCGACGCTTTCCAGCGCACTTGGCCGTTCTTCACCGGGCCTCCCGTGTAGTATTGGCCGGAAACTTCCACGTCCAGAAATTGCTCCTGAACATCCAGCCCCACATAGCCCTTACCTTGGCGGGAGCCCGTGTTGAGCGTTAGCCGCGCGTAGTGACGTGCTCGCTTGTAGTCCTGAACCAGAAACGAGGAAGAGAAGACCTCTTTGGTGTCGCCGGGGCCCGGGGAGTGCACCTTGATTTCGTATGTTCCCTGGGGGAAGAACTTTTCCGTGGCAAAAGAATCGTGACAGGTTCCGAATTCTCCCAGGGTCAACTCTTTACTGTACGGGATATCCTGTGTCGGACCGACTACTTCGACCTTCACCTGTGTTCCTGATGGCGGCACAATACTGTTCTTCTCATACGCGCGGGCCACGTACTTGAAGTGAACGGTTTCACCTGGACGGTATATGCCTCGCTCCGTGAACACAGCTCCTTTCACGGCATCGGGCCTGTCTTTCGCCCGCCGCGCTTGGACAATCCCATAAGGCTGGAATCTCAAAGATCCTAGATCTATGCCGCAGGAATCGGAACCCGTTGTCGCCACCAGCCAGGTCGCCGAGGCGAGGCTCAGGGGGCTGTCCCCCTTAAAGAGTGACGAATCTGCCTGAGAGGCAACCGCGGGGTACACGCGACCGTCCTGGACGAGCAGCAGTCCGTCCTGGTTGGTTTTTCCCACGAAGAACCGCGTTCCGTCAGGGGTGCTGAGAAGAAGCTTCGCTCCTGCAACAGGATTGCCGCTGCGGATTGAGGTGACCCATACAAGGAGGGAGCTATCCGAGAGCTTGTAACTGACCGATAGATCCGTGACCTGAATCAGCCGTGGGATCTGAAGATTGAAGTCACCGTCGGGGGCGGAGAGCCGCATGACGAAGGCCCCGCCATCTTTCGGACTCGTGCGGAAGGACAACGGAAGAGAAAACCCGTACACGTGATCTTTCGCTTCTGGAGCGAAAAAGACATCAGCGTCAGCGGTGGCTTGGCCGGCAAATACGGGGTCAATCTTGCCCTGGTCGGCCAAATTCCTCAGATCTGTACACCGTTTTTCCCAGTCGATGCCTCTCCCGTCCTTTACGGCCTGTGCAGCTTCCGGCACCAGGAATGGAGGCACCCGCCTGAGATCGCACCGCACCTTCGTCAAGTTTGATAGAGTCACTGGGAAGAGCTGGCGCCCGAAGAGCTCAACTACGGATCGGTTGCTTCGCGGAGTTGCCTCCTGCTTGAGGCCAGGGCCGCGGAATGCATACGTCTTCTCGGCCAGCACCGCGTTCCCGGAGTCTACCGGGCCGCCCTTTATTTCGAGCACATACTCCTTGTTGAATTCGAAATCGCCGGATATCCTTTGGGTCCGTCCGGAGTCTCGGAAGAACGCGAGGTTTGGCACTGACGGGCGAATTTCGGCGGACCGCGCGAAATCTCGTTCAGAGATGCTTCCGGACAGGTTGACCTTGATGCCTTTGTCCTTGGCGGAGCGAAAGTACGTGGAGACTCCTGTCACCACGATCTCGTCTACCGATCTGAATTGGAAGGAGAAGTCCTTCGCAAGGGAACGGCGGCCGGTCGCATCGGTCAGCCCCTTTTCCAGGATCAGCCGTATGGTCTCCGGCCTGCCGACATCCGTTGAGGAAGCAACGTACATCTCTCTCACGGGGGGGCCGGTCAGCTCCTGACCGTCGCGATTCACAAGCCTGTAAGGTTTTTTCGCTCCGTCTGCTGTGATTGTGAGAGACTGGTTCACGTTTGAAGGGAAGACAGGATGGTTGAATCGGAGAAAGAGAGCCCACTGGCCGGCCTTGATCCACCGGGAGGAAAAGTCTCTGGAGCAGTATACCGTCAGATCATCCGCCATGGCGTGTCCGACAAGCGTTGCAAGCAGAAGAATTGCCGCCGCCACCGCCGTTGTCCCGCGCGGTACCGAACCTTTCATAGTGTGCCCCCTTTCCTCATCTCGGAACCGATATAGAAAAATTACCAGCAAGGCAAAGGCGATCGTGGCGACGACCACCGCTATAATCAACTTCTCACATACTCCGACGGTCGACATGATAGCGTGTCGGCTGGATCGAGACAACCTTGAGGTGATATGATCGACAAAAACATATGGTCTAACGGGTGGCGGAACGATGGAAGAAAATGAGGGAGCAAGACACAGGCCCCGCTGCGCGTCGAGCGGCCCTCTGAGGATCCATGAATTCGAAGGGGAGCTGTTTGTCACCGGCTTCGGATTGTGGATTCCCGTGCGGTCAGAGGAGGAAGGCCTTTTGCTCATCCGGGATCTGGAGGATGAGGGGTTCCGAATCTGCTATTAGAGGAGGCTCAGAAAGCACCACGGAGACACGAAGGCCATGGAGACCGGCCGGCCACAGAGAGAGATGCCGGGCAGGCAAAGGGATGGTCGCTGTCGACTTCCGCTGTTTTTGTTTGATCTCCAGGCTCTTCGTGCCTCCTATGGTGCGAGATGAGATGCAATGGTTACGATTGGCAAACCCGCGAAGCTCAGCAGTTTGCCGCGAACAAGTCTGCTGTGGAAAGAGCGGAGAGCAGTTTCAGAAGTCCTCCGCGCATCTGAGCCTTGATAGTAAAAGCCCTCCTTTCATCTTTTCCCGGTCTTTCTGCTCATCGCTGGATGCGACTGAGCACGGAGCCGTCAGGGCCGATGAGCTCAATAGGGAACCCCGATCGGCCCACGGCATGGGTGGAACAGCTCAGGCATGGATCGAAGGTCCTGATAACCGCTTCCACCCGGTTGAGAGCATCCTCCGAGACAACGTCGCCGTTGACGAAGCGCCTCGCAACCTGCAGGATGCCACGGTTCATGGCTAGGTTGTTGTGACCTGTTGCTACGATGAGGTTCACCCAGGTGATAAGCCCTTCGCCGTCCACCTGGTAATGGTGTATGAGCGTCCCCCTGGGGGCCTCCATCACCCCGACCCCTTCACGGTAATTGGGCTCCGCGTGAGCCCGCACGTGGGGATTGGTGATGTCGGGATCGTTGAGGAGTTGCTTGAGAGTTTCACACGCGTAGATGATTTCGATCAGTCTCGCATGGTGATTAAAAAAGGAGCTCATCACCGGTCCGCGGTCGATCTCCCTGAACTCGGCCCACTCTTGATCCGCGATGGGGGTTCCGCAGCCGCTACACACATTCAGCCTGGCTGCGGGGCCTACGCGGTATATTCCCTCCGGGTAGCCAAGCGGCTTGTAGTAGGGTGATTTCAGGTAAGAAAATGGCTCGACGTGTTCGGCGATGAACTCCTGATACCTGGTGGGGTCGACCCCTTCTTGCACCGGCGTTCCCTTGTAGTCGATGAATCGTAGTCGACCATCCAGGTGCTCCAGGTTGCCCTCGGAATTTACCAGGCCGAGAAACATGGTGGGGAAGTTGGCAAAGGTTCGGATTTCTTCCCGATGATTCTCTATTGTCGTCTTGAACCAGCCCAGCGTTCGCCTTGCGATCTCTAGCGCGCGGGAAACCATTGGAAGCAGTGACTCGCGCTTCTCCTCGGACAAAGCCTCACTCACCCCGCCCGGCACAACCCAGGCCGGGTGCACCCGCTTGCCCGCAAAGGTCTGGATCATGGTCTGCCCGAGGCCTCGAAGCTCAATCCCATCGCGGGCAATCGACGGATGGCTTTCGAGCAAACCAATGACATTGCGTCTTTGAGGATCGCAGTCCATGCCCATGACGAGGTCTGGCGCAGAAAGGTGAAAGAAGCTCAGGGCATGGGACTGAATGAGCTGAGCGCAGTTGAGCATCCGCCTGAGCTTCGATGCAGTCTCCGGAATCCTAACTCCCAGCAGGGCATCGCACGCTTTTGCGGACGCCAACGTATGGCTGACGGGGCAGATGCCGCAGATACGTTCCGTCAGTGACGGCATCTCATAGAACGGCCTGCCTTCGCACAGCTTTTCAAAACCGCGAAATTGGGTAACATGGAATTGCGCGTCATTGACCTGCCCTTGATCATCCAGGTAGAGCGAGATTTTTCCATGTCCCTCTATGCGGGTTACCGGCTCGATGATAATCGTGTTTGGCACGGCAGTCCTCCTCGCCCCTCAGGCTCCGAACCGCGACCGGCCCCCGATCTCAGGGACCCGGCCATGAAGCAGCTCGTCCAATGCAAAGAAAATGACGTCGGCCGGCGGCGGGCACCCTGGTATGAACAGGTCCACCGTTACCACTTCGTGGACAGGGATCGCTCTGGGCAGGAGCTTAGGCACCCCGATGCTGGGGGGGGCGGTGTGATTCGATGAATTTTCGGCGTACGCTCGGTGGAGCACCTCCGACGCGCGGTATTTATTCCTCATTCCGGGAATATTACCGGTGACGGCGCAATCACCGAAAGAAATTATGATATTGCTGCGCTCCCGTATGAGTCGAATCAGCTCCATCTGTTCGACGTTGCCGATTCCCCCCTCGACGAGAGTGGCATCCACGCCGGCTGGAAATTCCTTGGTGTCGACGAGGGGACCATAGGTGAGCACAACGTTTGCGGCCACTTGGATGAGACGCTCGTCTATATCCAGCAGTGACATGTGGCAACCCGAACATCCTTCTAACCAGCATGTTGCTATGGAAAGTTTGCTCATGGCTCGTCCCCGTTCCTATTCCCCACTCTGAGAACGCATCATCTGCAGGTAGGGGAGGAATTGACGCCTCTTGACCATTTCGGCCACTGATTTCCCCTTCTCGGAGAGAGCGCCTGTGGGGCAGGTTTGCACGCACTTACCACACCCCGTACACGTTTCGGAATGGCCCCATGGCTCATCAAGATCCATGATCAGCCGGGTCAGAATGCCGCGGCCCTGGGTGTCAAGGGTATGCGCGCCTTCAATTTCGTCGCAGACACGCACGCACCGCAAACAAAGCAGGCATCGGTTGTGATCGACCGAGAACCTAGGATGGGTCGCATCAACGGCGAACTTGGGATACATATAGTCGTACCGAACATGAGTCATCCCCAGCCTAATGCTGAGATCCTGTAGCTCGCAGTGGCCGTTCGATACGCAAACTGAGCAGACGTGGTTACGCTCCGAAAAGATCAGTTCCAGGATTTTCCGCCGATATTCATTGACCCGCTCGGAGTCGGTAGTAACCACCATATCTTGTCTTGGAAGTGTCACACATGAGGGGAGCAAACGGTCGATCCCCGCTATCTCTACGATACAGAGTCTGCACGCACCGCGTTCGGAGAGGCCGTCGAGGTGGCAGAGCGTGGGGATGTAGATGCCGTTCTCACGCGCTACCTGCAGGATGGTCTCGTCCTCTCGGGCGCTCACATCCTTGTCGTTGATGCGGAACGTGAGCAGTCGAACGGGATTCACGTCGGTGCGTCGCCTCTTGTCCCCGAAAGGTTCAGGCTTTTTCATATGGCCTCCCGAAGGCTTTCGAGCTTGCACTTACCGGAATGGCAGTGTCCGTGCTCGATATGCGCGTCATATTCTTCTCGGAAGTAGTTGATTGTACTTAGAACCGGATTAGGAGCTGTCTGCCCCAGGCCGCATAAGCTCGTTTTCTTCAGAAGGTCGCATAGTTCTAGCAGATCAGCGACATCTGTCGGCTTCCCCAGACCTGTGGAGATCTTTTCCAAGATGTGGTGTATTTGAGCAGTTCCCACCCGGCATGGCACACACTTTCCGCAGGACTCACTCATGCAAAACTCCATGAAGAACTTCGCCACGTCCACCATGCATGAGGTGTCATCCATTATGATCATTCCGCCGGATCCCATGATGGAACCCACCTTGCCCAGCGACTCATAGTCAACGGCCATATCGAGAAACTGCTGAGGAATACATCCTCCTGAGGGGCCTCCTGTCTGAACCGCTTTGAAGGTGCATCCTTCCGGGATTCCGCCTCCGATCTCGAACACGATATCGCGCAGAGTTGTGCCCATAGGCACTTCGATCAGACCGGTGTTGTTGACGCGACCGGCAAGAGCAAAGACCTTGGTCCCTTTGCTTTTCTCCGTCCCAATTGACGAGAACCATTCCCCGCCGTTGCGGATAATGGGAGCCACGTTCGCCAGGGTCTCCACGTTATTGATGAGCGTGGGCTGGCCCCATAAACCATACTCCGCAGGGTAGGGAGGCCGAGGTCGCGGTCTCCCGTGCCTTCCTTCAATCGAGGCTATCAGTGCCGTCTCCTCGCCGCACACGAATGCCCCCGCTCCGAGGCGAACCTGGATGTTGAACGCAAATGGGGTGTTGAAGATGTTGTTCCCCAACACGCCCAATCGCTCTGCCTGAGCGATGGCCGTGCGGACGCGTTTGACTGCAAGAGGGTACTCGGCACGAACGTAAATGTATCCGCTGCTGGCACCCACCGCGTAGGCGGCTATAGCCATTCCTTCGATAACACGATGCGGGTCGCTTTCGAGAACGCTCCGGTCCATGAACGCTCCGGGATCGCCCTCATCGGCATTGCAGATTACGAACTTCGTCTTGCTGGTCGCCTTTGACACGGCCGTCCACTTGAGTCCGGTGGAGAATCCGCCCCCACCTCGTCCTCGAAGGCCGCTCTTGACGATCTCGTTGATCACTTCTGTCGGCGTCTGCATGCGCAGCGCTTTGTACAGCGCCTCGTAACCGCCTTCCGCTATGTAGTCCTCGATGCGCTCCGGATCGATCTTGCCGCAGTTTTCCAGGACGATCTTTTCTTGGCGGGAGAAGAAGGCTTGTTTGGCGTCGCAGACCAGAGAGCGCACGGGTTCTCCACCCAGGGAGTCGAGGATCTCCGACACGTTGGAGACCTTGACATCTTGATAGAAAATCCCTTCCGGTTGGATGGCTATGAGCGGCCCCTTGGCGCAGAGGCCCAGGCAGCCGACGCCCTTAACGTTGCACCAGTTCTGCCATCCCCGTTTTTCGACCTCGGTCTCGAACGCCTCCTTCACGAGACCGCTCTGGGACGAGAGACATCCTGCTGCAACACAGACGCATACGTGATTGGTGTAGCCCTCCCGTCGGTCGCGCTCAATCCTCGCTATGTCCTGAAGGTCTTCAAGCGTTAGAGTCATCCTGCTTCAACCTCCTGGCTCGTTCAACCGCTTCCTGCGCAGTCACTCTCGCGCACACTTCCCCGTCGAAGATCACCGCCGGTGCGAGACCGCAAGAGCCCAGACACCGCGCGGTGACGAGTGACAGAGAGCCGTCCGGGGTGGTTTCACCTGGGCGGAGACCCTCGGCCTCCTCCAACGCGTGCAAGATCTCGGAAGCCCCGCTTATGTAACAGGCGGTTCCCTTGCACACCACGCAGGTGTGGCGTCCGGGCGGTTTGAGCATGAAATAATGGTAAAAGGTGGCGACTCCATAGACCCTGCTGAGAGGAACGCGGAGCTGTGTTGCCACGTACTTGAGGGAGTCCAAGTCCAGGAAGCCGAAATGCTCCTGGACACTGTGAAGAGTTTCGATGAGCGCATCGGGCGAGTAGGCGTGGAGGCGCATCGTGCGATTCACGAGTCTCCATCGCTTGTCCTCCGATGGCTGGGCGCCTTGTTTCTTGATTGGCTCCATGGTGCCCCCTTCTCAAGACATGAGATACGAGCGGTGCTGAACACTCTGGCCCTACCTCGCACGACCCCTTCCCGGTGATGTGCGGCAGGCTTCCGGTGGGGTAGCCGGGCAGCCCGAGGGGCTCTCAGAAGTAATGACGCGTTGTGTCGGAGGATTCGAGCTTCAGCTCCCGCAACCTTGTCGATTTTTTTCCATACCGGTCGTGATCCGGTCTGGAGTGTCAACGGGCCCTTCCCCCTCTAACAAAGCATAATTCGTGCCAGGTTCGTAATCGTGCCGAAAAGGAGTCGAATGCTGAATGACACAACAGTCTTGAGAGGTTGCCTGTGGCAGATTCCATCGGGAGGCACCTGAGTCCGACTTACACCTGTCAGAATTCTTTACACAGAGGAAAATAGGATTGCACATCTATTGACGTACGCCGGTCCTCATGCGTTTCGGCCAGTCAAAATCAGGCTGGCCCCCATCTGCATGCATGAGAATCGATACCGTAAATCAGTCATGAATGAGACATCTATGCATATAGTACACGTTTGGAAAAAGTGTGCTACGATTGGCCGGACGTTGACGGCTGGGAGGGAATGCAGAAGATCCTGGGGGTCAGGCCTTGTTTCTTGACGAATCTATGATGACGATGGCCTGCCAATAGGCCACTGGCCTGGTCTAGACCGAGCAGGGGAGCTTAAGATGTGACAGGAAGATCAAGAAACAAGACCTGACCCCGTGTCTCTGTAGGGGCACCCCTTGTGGGTGCCCAGGGCGGGCACAAGGCCCGCCCCTACAGTGCGAACGATGCGCTCACCAAGTACACCGCGGTGCAGATACGGTACCGTATTTGTGCCATCGACCATTAGCGGCAAGTACCCTTTGCTGGTGCAGGCTTCAAACCAGCCCTGGCCCGCTGACAAAGTGCCCGAGATTCGGGATCACGTAGCACCCGCGGTCACTTCAGGGTGCCACCTGCTGCGCTGTCTTTGCTGGACGGGGTGCTGCTGAACTCCTTTTCCTGGTAGCGAGATCTTTCGCGGGAGGTACTCGAGCCGCGGGCAGGCACAGGGATTTCACGGCAGACCTGGCCAGGCTCATCGCGTCGCAATTGCTCGTTGAATTTGCTCTTCGGAAAGCGTTTGAGTACCGTGTGAGGGCTATACTCCTCCCGCTCCCAATTCCACACGAACTGTTTGACGTCTATGACGGTTTCCAGGTCGTCCTTGTAAAGGAATAGCCACCACTCGTCGTTTTTCTTATCGTGACAAAGCTTCATGCCCCGGACCGAGCCGGTCTCCGATGCCAGGCGGACCGCGTCTTCAGCGAGTTTCTCCCTCAAAACCTCAACCGGCGCGGTTCTGGTTTTTTTCGTGTCTTTCTTTGCCGCGGACTCGGAAGGCGTTTTCTTGGCTTCATCCCCGGACGGTTTTTCGCTGACCGATCGCGGCTCCCCGAGGGCCTCTTTCTTTGCAGACTTCTCTGCTGCAAGTGCCTTGGATGGTGCGGGAGGCGGCTCGCTACTCTTCGATTTGGAGACCTGAGAGCTTGTCCCGCATCCCACGCACGCGAGGAGAACGAGGAGACCCAGAGAGCGAACGGTCCCCCTGCACAGCGCACGTGCATGTTTCCATACGAATCTATCGGGGTAGCTCATGAGACTTCTGAGAAGCCTGTCTTCCTGGGAGATAATGGAATTACAACAATGCCCACTGAGGAGAGACAGGGTTGAGATTCGATATGATTGTGTGTCTCTGTGACCGAGCAGAGAGAGACCTCGATCAGTTCAATAGGCGCACCAATTGAGCGAAGTCCGTAATGGTTTGGACGTACTGCTCCATGAAGATCCTCAGATCACGAACATACGTCTTGGGTACGAAAATCACGTCGTACGGCTTGACGAGGATTGCGGAGCTCATGTCTCCAACGTCGAGAGTCTTTTTCAGATCGAGTCGCCGGCCTATGGGCTTGCCGTTGATATCTTTCGAGATGAGGATTACGCTCGTCAGGTCCGCGGTATCAGGCAAATGTCCACCGGCAAGCGCGACAGCGTGGAGCGCGCTGATCGGCTGCGTGAGCGTATACGCGCCGGGATTCCTGACCTGGCCAAGGATGTAGACCTTGCGGGATCTCGCTTCCAAGAGGGAAAGGGAAACTACCACGTGCTCCAGTGGCCCTGCCCGATACAAGCGGTTAACCGATTCCTCCACCTCTCGCACCGTGTGGCCTACTGCAAGCACCCTGTCCTTGAGCAGAGGGAAATCCATGGTGCCGTCCGGATTGATGGGGACGCGAGTCTCCTGGCCGCCGGTCAGAGTGGTGAGGGATTGAACGAGCTGATGAACCTTCTGATAGAACTTGTTCACGGTGACCGTGACCAGCCTGTATTTCTTTACCTCGTCCTGTGTGTCTTCCTTACTGAAAATGTTCGCCCTGCGGTACGCTTCCTCGACCTTGTCAGCCAACTCTTCTCTCGTCAGACCGGCTGCCTGCACGTCCCCGATTCCCGGCAAGGTGATCATCCCGTCCGGATTGATTGTTCGGGTCACATTGAGCTGTGGATCGAGTATGAAATCAATGCTGATCTCATCGAGGGTGTCCAGCTTGAAGCTTCCCGGGGGGACGGACCATTCGGTTTGATACAGAACTCGCAGGAGATCGTCCGGTCCAAGCCGATAGTTTCTGCACACGAAATCAAAGGCCTGGGCAAGATCGTGCGTGGTGGGAGTTTTCTGAGGCCCTGGAGACGGCCGAAATGGCGAAGGCATCAGCCCTACGCATCCGGAAATCGCGATCCCCAGGAAGGCAATGACGAGTATGCTCCGAGCCGCGCCGAACAACGCCATATCCCCCAAAAAAGAATAAATTGAAATATAATCAAAGCACTATGCCACCAGAACTCTATATCATAGATTTCCGCCCCAGGTAAAGGAGAAAAAGGTTTAGATGTCTTATTATTCGCGTCCATGGGAGGAAATGGTGATAGATCCTAGTCCGACAGTGCAATCGCGGAAGCGGTAGCACCCGCTATAGCATTAGACGCGAAGATGGTGCTGTCCTCCTATTCCGCACCATCAGGCGTTCATACGAACGTTGCGCACATGTGCCAGAGAAAGGAGGTAATAAAGGCCGGCGGACGAATTTAGTTGACTTTTTCGATGAAATTTGAAGAGAATGACACGTTGAATACCCTTTAATTGAGGTCATGGTTAACATGGGGTCGAGACTAACCTGCAGAAGGTGGTATGCCGTCGGTCTAGTGGTAGCATTGTTGCTCCTGCCGGCGCCATGGAATTGGGGGTGCGCCTACGGGCAGGGGCTCTTCGGTGTTGCCAATCCCCTAGTGCCGTTTGTCTACTCGCCTGGGCTTCGGGGAGAAGCGCGAGCTACCGCGATCTGGATGGGAATCGCGAGCGGACAAAACACCTTGACCTTGCCAGCCCTGAATCGTACCTGGAAGCTCAAAGATCAGTTCGATATGACGAAGGACAACCTCTTCCTCGACACCATGCTCAAATTCTCGGTCGGTCCTTTCTCGGTGCGAGGACACTATGAGCAGCGGTATTTTAAGGGTCAGGCTAACGCTCAGCATGGTCTTTATACCGGCCTGGCAGATGCCACCTTCGAGTACTCCGGCATACGCGTGGGAGGAGACGTGGACGTCTTCCTTCCTTTCGGGATTTACGCGGGCGCAAATCTTGACTATGACCTGTACCAGCCTCTCTTTACCGAGGCCGTCTACAGCGTTCAATACGGTTGGCGGGACGACAAGCAATCAGGACCAGTGTGGGTCTTAGGACCGGGAAAGAAGATCGAGGGGGAGGGGGCTCTGACCCTGGGAGCTCACATCGCTGCCAACCCTATTGGAAGCGTTTATGGAGTGTCGGGGCTGTTCGAGATCCGAGCACGGTGGCCCCTTTCGGGCACTCAGGTGACAGACCTGGAGATTAGCGGAGGAGTGCGCGCTCCCGAGACAATCCTTGGGTCTGTAGCTCTCAAATTCGGTTGGCGGCAGACAAAGATTTTCTTCAGCGACACACAGCCTCATCCTGACAGCGGGCTGGGAGCCTATGACTCGGATTTCGACGCAGTGCTTGATGGATGGTTCGGCCAGTTCTCTTACTATTATTGAGCCTCAATCCTAACGATTCGATTTTGTGGTGAAAGGCGCCGACATCTGCGCCCAGACCCCCGATCCCGCAGGAACTGGCTATCGGAGCAGTGCCCTCTCGGGGAGTGCTGCTCGGAAGCCAATTGCACTTTCAGACGTGGCATCGTCGGCGCGGATTTTCCGTAGCGCTGGCGTCTCGCCGGTATTCTTGTCCCAAACTTGCCCTGTCAGTTCTCGACGCGCGTTAGCCTCGTCAGGCGCTCCTTTGGGTATACGGCTCCTACGGTGCATCAGGGCTTTTTTTCCGAGACCTGGTTGCCACCGACCGGCCCCCATATCTTGGCCTTGAGAATGGTTGCGGCTCTCATGGGCCTGTGCGGATGCCGCGGCCGATTCGGTTTGATCCTGGTTGAATTCGGTGGTGTGGAATCCGCTGCTTTTTTCTTGCAAAAGGCTCTTGGATCGTTTATCGTAAATGAACGATAAAGAACAAGGGAGTCAAATGCACGAGAACGCCCCGAAGAAGCCAGATCCCGCGGATCAGTACCCTCAAGATGTTCTAGACACGGATGCTTTCGCTCTTGTCTGCAAGGCTCTAGGGCATCCAGTCCGGATCAAGATACTGAATTATCTCAGGAAAATGGATAGATGTATCTGCGGGAGAATTGTAGAAATATTGCCTCTTGCCCAATCGACGGTGAGCCAACATCTCAAGGTATTGAAAGGGGCGGGCCTCATCAGAGGCGAGGTTGAGGGACTGAACACTTGCTACTGTCTGGACACAGAGGTGCTTGACAGATTCAAGAAGACAGTTGAATCCCTCTGAGGGGGCTAACGGGCTATTCCGTGCAGCTTCTGTCTTGCATACCTGCAAGAGAGGAATGGTAGTCCGAATTGAGCAAGAAGAAACGTGCTCTCCCACGTGTTCCATTCGGGAGAGACGATGAAGTACACTTGTCGCGGGGAAGGGGAATGAAGGATGAAGAAACCGGAAGCTTTCGAGATAACGGAGTCAGTGCGCAAGAGATATGGGGAGATTGCCAGACAGGAACAGTTGGGATGCGGGTGCGCTTCTTCAGGATGTTGTTCTGGACCGCCAAGCGAGCCGCTGGGAACTTCGTCCCTGCAGCTTGGGTATACCGCAGAAGACATTGATTCTGTTCCGACAGGAGCAGATTTGGGGCTTGGGTGCGGAAATCCGCACGCTATAGCGGCATTACGACCGGGAGAGGCTGTCTTGGATCTGGGCAGCGGCGCGGGATTCGATTGTTTCTTGGCAGCTCGACAGGTGGGGGAATCCGGCCGTGTCATTGGGGTGGACATGACCCCCGACATGGTGGACAAAGCTCGGAAACATGCTCGAACCGGAGGCTACTCGAATGTGGAGTTCCGGTTGGGTGAAATCGAAAACATTCCCGCGGCCGATGCATCTGTAGACGTCGTCATCTCGAACTGTGTCATAAACCTTTCGTCGGACAAGGGCAGAGTGTTTCGCGAGGCGTTCAGGGTATTGCGGCCGGGGGGACGGCTCGCCATTTCGGATGTTGTTGCCACTGCACCATTACCAGAAGAGGTTCGAGGCGATCTCGCTTTATACTCCAGTTGTGTGGCAGGGGCCTTGACCATAGACGAGTTGGAAACACTTCTTCGAGATTCCGGGTTTCTCCACGTACGAATCGAGCCCAAAGACGAGAGTCGTCAGTTTATTCGCGAATGGGCTCCGGGCCGCAAAGTCGAAGACTACGTCGTTTCCGCTGTCATCGAAGCTGTTAAGCCATGAGGTTGTACTGCCACGCATTGGATATGTGTGGCAGTCAAATTCCCTTCGTCATTGAGATCCGGCATTCCTACATCGGACAAAGCCCCCGCCTTTCATGGTCATGACGACTTCGCCGTGCTGATTGAGAACCTCAGTCAATCCGCGAATGTATCCCTGGTCAGGTTTCGATGAAGAGCGCTGTGCCTCCATGAGTGTGACACGGACGGATAGAGTATCGCCAGGACGGACCGGCTTGACCCAACGGAGCTCATCGACTCCGGGTGACCCGAGGCTTGCCACGTGAGAAATGTAATGGTCAACCAAGAGCCTCATCGTCAGGCTCGCCGTGTGCCATCCACTGGCAATCAAACCGCCAAATGGCGACTCCATAGCAGCCACAGGATCCGTGTGAAAGGGCTGGGGGTCAAAACGTCTGGCAAAATCGATGATCTCGGATTCCTCTACCTCAATGCTACCGAACTCGTAAACAGCTCCAGGGACGTAATCTTCGAAGTATCGGTCTTCCACAGGGGTTGTGAATTGCATGTTCCTAGCAGAGCTCCTTCACGTACTTTCGACTTTTTGACAGCAGCAGATGAGTGTTCCGTCGAATTGCTCGCGAGGATACTCCATTTGGTGGCTCAGAGAGAAGCGAAATCTGTGACGCGTGCATAGACTGAGTGGTATCACCACTTCAACCGCGTGATCGAACATGTGTTGCAGTCGGCGACGATCGTCATGACGGGCCATACTGCACCTCTGCTTGGGCCAGCACTTCGTCATGAATGTACTTGCCCAGGAATCCAGGGGTGTTCAGATCTACCTTCCTGCCGAGCAGTTCAGACAACTCCCGCTCAATGGCAAAGAAACGAAGGCCCACCGAAGTTCCGGGTTCAAACTCGACGAGTATGCAGTCCTGGCCCATGCTTCAGTCGCCGTCCGAGCAACAGCTTGGCTAGATGATGCACTTCACCATCCCGCCGTCCACATTTATGGCTTGGCCGGTGATAAACTTGGCCTTGTCCGATGCCAAGAATGCCACCATGTTGGCTATGTCCTCGGAATCACCATGGTGTCCGAGGGGGATGTTCTGGCCGGCGTACCATTTGATTGCCTCTTGGCCTGACATACCCAGGAGTTGGCCCAGTTGGTCTCCCAAAGCTCCCGGGCCTTCCCAAAGGGGAGTGCAGATGGGACCCGGGCATACTGCATTCACGAGAATGTTGTCCTTCGCCAAGTAGTTGCTTAAATCCTTTGTAAACATGATCACGGCAGCCTTGATGGCGTCGTAGTCCAGTAGACCTCCAGGCTGCTTTCCAAATATCGAGGAAATGTTGATGATGCGCCCTGCACCCTGCGTTTTCATGTGAGGAATAACCTCCTTGGCACACTGAATGGGTGCAAATAACATGAGATCCATGTTGTAACGGAACTCTTCCTCGGGGAGCTCCATCGGATCGCTCAACCGACCCGTGCCGGCGTTGTTCACGAGGATGTCGACACGGCCAAACCTCTCCGCAGCCTGCGAGACGAAATTCTTGAGATCCTCTCGTTTGGTGACATCTGCTGCCACAGACAGGACTTCCACCCCCTTCGCCCTGATCTCGTCAGCCGCTGATTCCAGGGCTTCCTTTCTACGGGCACACACTGCCAGGTTGCAGCCTTCCTCGGCCAAGACCAGGGAGCAGGCTTTACCTATGCCCTGGCTGGCTCCTGTGACCAACGCCACCTTGCCCTTCAATCCGAGCTCCATGTTGGGCCTCCTTTTTGCCGTGACCTACGGCTGTAGTATTAAAGAAAACTGGGGAAGCGCATCGCGTAGCGGGACATTGAACTGTTCCTCTATCTCTGAATTCTCGTGAAACGGCGCGAGGCTCTATTATTGCATCAGGGGACTATCTCAGACTAATGAATCAGCCTTGTACGCGCAGAGGTCACCACACATCGTGCAGGTCTCGTGATCTTCCGGGCAAGTCCTTCTCCGGATGCTGAGGGCCAGGTCGGGATCCATGGCCAGGCGTATCTGGTCACCCCAATTTCGATTCTTACGCGCACGACTCATCTTTTCGTCCCACTCCAGCGCGCCCGGACGCCGCCGCACGAGATCGCCGGCATGTCCGGCTATGCGAGCGGCAAGAACCCCCATACGAACATCGTTCTCGTCAGGAAGGCCCAGATGCTCGGACGGAGTGACGTAGCAGAGGAAATCGGCGCCTGCCGCGGCGGCCACGGCTGCTCCTATGGCTGAAGTGATGTGATCCAAACCAGGGGCAATGTCTGTGACCAGCGGTCCTAATAGGTAAAACGGCGCTTCATCGCAGAGGCTCTTCTCCAACGTCACCTGCGCCGGAATTTGATCCAAAGGAACATGGCCCGGCCCTTCGATTATGGCCTGGACACCTCTTTCCCTCGCTCTTCGGAACAGTTGCCCGATAGTAATCAGCTCGTCCATTTGGGCCTGGTCCAACGAATCCGCAATGGCCCCCGGTCTGAGACCATCCCCGAGGCTGAGAACCATCCCGTAATGCTTGCAGATATCCAGCACTTCGTCGTACCGCTCGAACAGAGGGTTCTCTTTCTTGTTTGCACGCATCCATCGTGCCAGGAAGCTCCCACCTCTGCTCACAATGCCGCAAACCCTTGGCTTTCTCGCCAATTGAGCCAGCCCTGAAAGGGTGACACCACAGTGAACGGTTACGAAGCTGATTCCGTCTTCGCCGTGAAGACGGATCGCATCAAGCATTTCGTTGGGTTCCATTCTCTCGCCGCCCCCTCTCTTGCGAGCGGCTTCCACAATTGCCTCATAAATAGGGACAGATCCTACTGGAACCGAAGATGCCTCTACAATCTTGCGGCGCACCGACCTCAGGTTTCCCCCAGTGGAAAGATCCATCACCGCGTCTGTACCAGCACTCAGAGCGGCTTCCAGCTTTCTCAGCTCCAAGTCCTCGTTCGCAACGTCACCGGAAGTCCCGATATTTGCGTTTACTTTTACTCGAAGGTTTTGTCCGACTGCGATGGCCTTGCCATGGGGAGGGGCCTTGAACACAGCAACTCGTCCGCTTTCGAAGCTGGCCAGGAGATCCAGCTCCCGAAGGCTCTCTTCTAGGGCAATTTGTCGTAGCAGCTCGTTCAAGACGGCCCTTCGCTTTCCTGAATATTCGCGTTGTCAAGGAGCCTGGACTACGCTCAGGCTCGGTCGGTCTGCATACTCATGCACAAGCAATAACCATGCCATGGAGAAATGTCTCAAGCGGTCCGTGTCGATGCATTTCTGGGGCTTGCCTTTGCGCGGTTGTAGGTCCTTCGGAAATGACAAAGCGTCGTGTATAATAAAAACAGCCGGCGGGTGACGCTGGTTGTCGTAGATAGCATTTCCCGCGCCATGCACTGCCTGACTTCGCTCTGGATACCTCCCAGCGCCGATTTTGGCCATTGTCACCTCGTTCAAAGACCATTGAGACACTATGAGCGCCCGAACTGTTAGGGAAATGCATCGCGGTGGTGATGTTCGAGGTGCGAACAGTGTTCGGAATTCGAACAACGTCCATTGTGCCCAGCAATCGTTTGAGAAGGAGATTGTGTGTTCGAATATCGAACAATCCGGCTTTGCCGTTTCAATGGCGCCACGGTGTCTGTGCGTTTTCATCGCGCGGGAGTATAGACGAAGCCGAGGTGAATGGGACGAGCATCAAACGTGGTGGCGGTATGAGAGCTCGTCGAGTGGTGGCATGCTACTTGCTTCACTAGAAGAGCGTTTCGGTTTGACCAGGTGACTCCAGACGATTATGCCAACGGGAGGACTGTTCCAGTGAGCGTTAATGTCACGATGCCGAAGCTGGGCATGACCATGAAGACAGGAAAAGTGTCCAAGTGGCACAAGAAGGAAGGGGATCAGGTGCGGGAAGGCGAAGACCTTTTCGAGGTGGAGACGGAGAAAATCACTAACAAGGTTGAAGCTCCTGTCACCGGGATTCTTTTCCAGATCGTCGTCCCCGCGGGAGCGGTCGTCCCGGTCGGTGCCATCGTGGCAGTGATAGCGGAGCCAGGGGAACAGCCTGCACGAATAGAAGGAATACAAACTGGCGATGTGACCGAGGCAATTCCAGCAGCCGGCGCCGCTGCGCGAGCTGACGTCGAAAAGCCGATGGAAAGGAGGGATGTCCTTGCAACTCCGGCAGCCAAGCGTCTCGCAAAGGAGCTCGGAGTGGACATTGCTCTTGTGAAGGGGACCGGCGCTGAGGGACGAATAAAGGAAGGAGACGTCACGCGATTTTACGAGGAAGCCCAGCGAAGGCCCAAGATTACTCCACTTGCGGAAGCTATGGCGAGACAGGCGGGAATCGACATCTCCACGATCACCGGCACAGGAGAGGGAGGAAAGATAACGAAGGAGGATATCGAGCGCACGCTGCAGCAGAAGATTCCCGTGGTCGAGGAGAAGAAGGCGCCGATCAACACGATTCCCATGGCAGGGATGCGAAAAGCCATTGCAGACAACATGCACGCCAGCCTCCAGAACACAGCGCAGCTCAGCCTGCTCACCGAAGTGGACGTCACCGAGTCCCTGCGATTCCGGGACCTTGTGAGAGAGGCGTACAAGAAGGATGAATCCCTCAGAATTTCGCTTAACGACATTCTCATTCTGGCGACGTCCCGTGCCCTGAAGCGTTGTCCCATTATGAACTCCACTCAGATCGGCGACGAAATCATCCTTCATGACTCCGTTGGTATGGGGATAGCCGTGGCCATACCTGACGGCCTGATTGTGCCGGTTCTCCGTGAGGCTGACCAGAAAGGGCTCGTGCAGATATCCCGCGAAGCACGTTCTCTTGTCGAGAAAGCCCGTTCAAACTCCCTCAGTGTGGAGGATGTGACAGGAGGGACATTCACAATTACAAATCTGGGTGCATCGAACGTGGACAATTTCACGCCCATTCTCAGGCCGCCCGAAACGGGAATTCTCGGTGTTGGCCGCGTCGTGGAAAAGCCGGTAGTCTTTAAGGGTGACATAACAATCCGGTCCATGATGGGGCTTAGCCTTACGATTGATCATCGCGTTGTCGATGGAGCACCTGCCAGCGAATTCTTGGGTCTATTGGCCAGTTATCTCGAGCAACCGACTCTCATTCTGACCTGATCTATCAGCGCTGCAACGACAGAGGGAACCGACATGTATGATGTAATTGTGATTGGTGGAGGACCTGGAGGATATGCTGGAGCTATCAGAGCATCACAGCTTGGCGGAAAGGTGGCCCTTGTGGAATGTGCCGAAATGGGCGGCACATGCGTCAATAGGGGATGCATACCGAGCAAGACATGGTTGCGCGCCGCAACAGTCTTGGACCTGATCCGGAAAAGTCGGGATTTCGGCATCGAGGCTACCGTCGGACCTGTAGATTTCAAGACCATCGTCGATCGAAAGAATGGAGTAGCAGCGGACATCCGGATGGGAATGGAAGCGCTTCTTCAAAATAACGGAGTGTCGAGCATCCGAGGGCGTGCTGTGATGAAGGGCCCCCGGGAAATAGCCGTTGACGAAGCTGTTCATGAGGCAAAGCGGATAATTATCGCCACGGGAAGCTCTCTTGCGTTTCCTCCCATTGCCGGGCTGGAGGAGGCAGCGATAACGACCGATCAGGTGCTGGAAATGACGGAAGTCCCGTCCTCGGTACTGATCTGTGATTCCGATTACATCGAAGTAGAAATGGCCTCTCTTCTGAATTCCTTCGGCTGCAAAGTGGTTCTTGCTACCGAATCGGCGCGCATCCTTTCCCGCGAGGATCATGACACCAGCCAGAGAATTACGCAGTCATTGAGAGAGAAGGGTGTGGAGGTCCTCACACGCCAGACGCTCAAGTCGATTACCAAGGCGGAATCTGGAGTCGGTTGGAAGTGTGTGCTCTCCGGGACCAAAGAGAGCAGCGTAGAGGTGCAAAACGTGCTGGTTGCATCGAGAAAACCGGCCACTGGGAACATGGGCCTCGAACAGGTCGGGGTCCAGTTGAATGAGGACGGCGGAATCCGGGTGAACAGCCGGTTAGAGACTTCTGTAGAGGGCATCTTCGCTATTGGCGACATCACAGGCGGGTGGATGGTTAGCCATGCGGCATCTTCAATGGCAATCACGGCTGCAGAGAATTGCATGGGGAAGAGTGCCACGTTCCCCTTCCACCTGATCCCTCGCGGACTTTGGACGACGCCGGAAGTAGGGGCAGTGGGGCTTAGCGAAGAAGAGGCAGAAAAGAAGGGATTGGAAATCGAGGTCGGAACCCTTCCTTATGCCATCAACGGGTTGGCTATGACACGCGGTGAAGTCGAAGGGTCTGTAAAGGTCATTTCGGACGCTCGCTACGGAGAGATCCTTGGTGTCCACATTGTCGGGGCTGGCGCAACGGATCTCGTGGGCGAGGCCGTTCTCGCAATGCAACTGGAAGCAACGGTGAACGAGCTTGCCCGGAGCATTCGGGTCCATCCCACGTACTCAGAGACAGTTGTCGATGCTGCGCGAGACAATGCGGCATGGGCGCTTTACCTTCCGAAACGCTGATTCCGAGATCGAGCGTTTTCGGCATTGTTAGATCTTGGCCCTCGGCCTTACGCCCGAACGGAGGTGCGGTACGCACAAAGAGCTCCACGGCCGTTGTTGATTCACCGTGCATGCCTGAACCATTGGCTGAGAAAGAATTCCGTCCCCTTCTCCGTGCCCATGCTTTTGGGGCGGGAGCCATCTACTTCGGAGGGCGTTCACAATGACCGGTGCCTCAATTTCTCATTTGCAGGTCTTGGACTGGGGATTCTTGGCATACGGCGACGCCTTGAAGCTCCAGGAGGCATTGGTTTCGGAGCGCATCGCGGAGCTTTCTCCAGACCGCCTGATCCTGGTTGAACACCCGCCGGTGGTAACTATAGGGCGAAGTGGCAGTTCCGGGGACCTGCGAGAATCCGAAGAAGCAATCAAGCGGAAAGGGGCGTCCGTATTTCACGTGGACAGGGGGGGCATGGCCACTTTCCACGGTCCCGGACAACTTGTGGCTTACCCGATCATAAAGCTCAATACGAAAGACCTGCGGTTATACATGCAAATGCTCCTGAAGACCGTGGCAGCAGTGCTCCAGAGCTACGGACTAGCCTTCGAGCTCAAAGTGGGAAAGCCGGGCATATGGATCGGTACCGCAAAAATAGCCAGCTTGGGGGTAGCTTGTCGACGGTGGGTGACGTACCACGGTATTGCCTTGAATGTGAGTACGGATCTCCAGTGGTTCGACTCTATCAACCCGTGCGGCGATCCGGATGGAAAAGTTACCTCCGTGGAGCGCGAGTTGGGGCATTCGCCGGACATGGCAGAGGTGAAGGACCTGTTTACCGAGTCATTTTGTCGGATCTTTGGATACGCCACACCACCGGAGATTCGCCGACGGCCTGTGGATCGACCTTCCTGGTTGGTTGTTCCACCTTCGTGCGTCGAGTCCATCGATCGAATGGAGTCCGAGCTCTCCCGATTGCGTCTCAGTACCGTTTGTCAAAGTGCCCGCTGTCCCAACCTAGGTGAGTGCTTCTCACGTGGAACTGCTACTTTCATGATCCTGGGCTCCAGGTGTACCCGAACGTGCAGGTTCTGTGCGGTGGACAAAGGCAAGCCGGTTGAACCGGACTTGGGAGAGCCGGAGCGTGTGGCCCTCGCTGTTCAGTCGCTTGGCCTCAAGCACGCGGTGGTTACGTCCGTAACCCGGGACGACCTTCCTGATGGCGGTGCCGAGCATTTTGTTCGGACCGTTGAGATGATCCGAAAATGTTGTCCAGGAGTGAGCGTCGAATTGCTCGTTCCGGACTTCAGAGGGTCGCTGGCAGCTCTCCAGAAGATTTGTGACATTTGCCCCGATGTCCTCAATCATAACGTGGAGACAGTGAAACGCCTCTATCCCCTCGCTCGCCCACAGGCAAGATACCGGCGCTCGTTGAGCATCCTGGAGTATGCCAGCACGCGCGGGCTCGTCGTCAAGTCCGGCATCATGCTGGGGCTCGGCGAGACAGAGCATGAGATTCTGGAGACGATTTCGGACCTTCGACGTACAGGCTGTTCGTTTCTGACCCTCGGACAGTACCTGGCCCCGTCCAAAGAGCACTTTCCAGTTGCGCGCTATGTGTCTCCAGCCGAATTCGAGGAGTGGGCCGAGATCGCGCGATCCGAAGGATTCAAAGAGGTAGCCGCAGGACCCTTGGTTCGAAGTTCCTATCGCGCGGGTGAAATGGCCTCGTCCTTGGGGCAACCACTCAGATCCTTTCAGACAAAGGGGTGAGATCGTGGCTGCGCAGCGCTTCATCGTGGAAATTGGAACCGGCATAGACCTTCACGGGGAAGACGTCACAAAAGCCGCATGTAGAGCAGTAAGGGATGCCATTTCCCGGAGCTGCCTTTGCGGACTCGTTGAAATCCTCGGGGTGGAAGATCTTCAGGCACTGGATGTCGAGATCCTGGTGGCTGTACCCAGACCGCAGGATGTCAACCTCGATCACGTGATGGCCGAAGTCCCTATCGGTCGGAAGACAGCTCGAGCGGTCGAGGGCGGAATGATAACGAAGGGTCTTTGTGTGGCTCAATTCGCGAGCGACTGTGATCAGATCATAGTGGCTAACGCGGCGGTGACAGTCCTTGTTGAAAGGTGATCCCAGGCATGGGGAAAGGAGGGGCTTCGAAGGAGCGGGAGCATATCGGAAGAATCGGGAAGGAGGCTTCAGAATTTCGGGCACGGAAACTTCCAGCATGGAGGGACAGAAAGATGGAGATCAGCAAGGAACAAATGATCGAAATGTACACGATCATGACCACAATTCGCATGTTTGAGACACGGGTGAGCGAGCTTTTTGCAGCGGGCAAGATCCCGGGATTTGTGCATCTGTACGTCGGTGAAGAAGCAGTTGCCACCGGCGTGTGTGCAACGCTGCGTGAGTCGGACTACATCACGAGCACTCACCGGGGTCACGGCCACCTGATTGCAAAAGGGGGCGATCTGAAGTGCATGATGGCTGAAGTACTCGGCAAAAAGAATGGCTATTGCAAAGGCAAGGGAGGCTCCATGCACATTGCTGACGTTGACCTTGGAATTCTAGGGGCCAACGGCATCGTGGGTGCAGGTCCTCCTCTCGCGACAGGCGCGGCTCTGGCCTGTCAGTACCAGGGAAAGGACAGCGTCGCGGTATGCTTTTTCGGAGACGGAGCATCCAACCAGGGGACAACTCATGAGGCGATGAATCTCGCGACATGTTGGAAGCTGCCGGTGGTGTTTGTCGCGGAGAACAACATGTACGGCATATCCTCGTGCACGACGAACTCCATGTGCGTGCCGAACATTGCTGACAGGGCGGGAGCCTATGACATGCCTGGCGTGGTGGTAGACGGGAACGATGTCATGGCGGTCTATGAAGCAGCCCGCGAGGGAATCAAGCGGGCCCGGGAGGGCCTGGGGCCGACGCTGATCGAGTGCAAGACCTACCGTCATCGTGGACACTTCGAGGGCGATCCCTGCGTATACCGACGCCCGGAGGAGGTCCAGGAGTGGAAAGAGAAGGACCCGATTCCGCGCTTCGAAAAGAAACTGCTCGACCTGGGAGTGCTGACTCAGGAAAAGATCGAGGAAATCAAGTCCTCCATCGCGAAGCGGATTGCAGAAGCCGAGCGTTTCGCTGAAGAGAGCCCGTATCCCGATCCCGATGAGCTAACCCAGGACTTGTACACACAATAGAGACCGCGTCGGAACGATGCGAGCTTCCACGACAGTCCATCCAAGTAAAGGAGCATGATGACATGCCGACTATGACATTTGCTCAAGCGTTAAACGATGCCCACAAAATCGAGATGCTGCGGGATCCCAACGTTTACGTGGCAGGGGAAGATGTGGGTGTCTACGGTGGAATCTTTGGCGTGACCGCTGGCCTGCTCGATCAGTTCGGTCCGAAGCGAGTGCGCGACACCCCCATTACCGAGAGCGCCATCATAGGAACATCAGTCGGAGCAGCGTCTTGCGGATTGCGACCGGTGGTGGAATTGATGTTTGTCGACTTCATTGGGGTCGCCATGGATCAGCTTTTCAACCAGGCCGCCAAGATGAAGTACATGTTCGGCGGAAAAGCCAAGATTCCTCTGGTGCTCAGGGCCACGTGCGGAGCGGGAATTGGGGCTGCAGCTCAGCATTCCCAGTGCCTCGAGGCCTGGTTCATGCACGTGCCGGGACTTAAAGTCGTGATGCCGAGTACTCCCGGCGATGCCAAGGGGCTCCTCATCTCCGCCATCCGGGACGACAACCCCGTGGTTTTCCTGGAGCACAAGATCCTCTACGCAAGAGAAGGCGACGTGCCAGAAGGAGAGTACACCATCCCGTTGGGCAAGGCGGATATTAAGCGTGAAGGGAAAGACGTCACGGTTGTTGCCACAGCCCAAATGGTCCATGTTGCACTGGGCGCTGCTGAAAAACTGGCTGCAGACGGCATCAGCGTAGAGGTGCTGGATCCTCGCACTCTCAGCCCGCTGGATGAAGAAACCATTCTAGAATCGGTACGCAAGACGCATCGTCTGGTTATTGTTCATGAGGCGGTGAAGTTCCAGGGCCCAGGGGCAGAGATTGCTGCCCTCGTTGCTGAAAAGGCGTTTGATAGGCTGGATGCCCCGATCCTCAGGGTTGCTGCGCCCTTCGTGCCCGTTCCCTTCTCGCCGGTCCTCGAAAAGGAGTTCATACCCAGTGAGGAGAAGATTATCAAGGCAGTCAAGACAGTGATGGAATCATAGTCCAGGCAGCTTTTGATCGAATGCCTGCGACAAGCGGGAGGTTAACTTGTCACTCGTGGGAATCATCGCCAATCCAGCCTCGGGCAAGGACATCCGGAGGCTTGTCGCGTTCGGGAGCGCGTTTGACAATCAGGAAAAAGTGCGGATTGTGCGTCGTGTCCTCCTTGGACTGGAGGCAGTGGGAGTAGATCGGGTCTGTTACATGCCCGACTACTACGGGATTGTCCCGAGAGCTCTGGATGGATTAAAGGTGGACATCCCTGTATCGTCGCTAGACTTCGACACAAAAGCGGACCAGAGAGATTCTATCGAAGCAGCTAGAATCATGGAGGAAAACGGTGCAAGGTGTATTGTCACCTTGGGGGGGGATGGGACCAATCGTGTCGTGGCCAAAGGAACTTTGCAGGTACCCATCCTGCCCATTTCCACGGGAACGAACAACGTCTTCTCATACATGATCGAGGCAACCATAGCAGGATTAGCCGCGGGTCTCGTGGCAACCAGGGCAGTCGCATTGGAGGAAAGCACCTTTTCTTCTACCAGACTGGATGTCAAGTTGGATGGAAGCATCGTCGATTTGGCTCTGATCGACGTGGCCGTCTGTGAAGACCTTTTTGTGGCGTCAAGGGCAGTCTGGGACATGCGGAAGGTTCGTCAGATCTTCTTGAATCGGGCTGAACCAGGCAACATAGGTCTCTCTGCCATCGGCGGGCAGCTTCACCGTATCGGTGCAGATCAGCCTCAGTGCCTGAGCCTGGAGCTCGGCGGAAACGATCGTTTCGTAAGGGCCGCTGTTGCGCCGGGATTGATTGAGGATGTACCCATACAGAGCGAAAGACTCATGAACGTAGGGGAAGAAGTAGAGATATGCGTCGCTCCATCCGTCTTGGCCCTGGACGGAGAAAGGGAGGTCGAGGTACGTCCCGGACAGCATGCCGCCATTAGCCTTGCGAAAGAGGGCCCCGTAGTAGTGGATGTGGCCCGAACCATGGCCGCGGCCATGAGCAGCGGGGTTTTCGCTTGGGAAAAATGCGCCGGTATCGGAGGCGAAGAGCGTACAATAGGGAAGAATCTGTGAGCGGCGTTAGTTCTCTTTGGCTAGCCTGTTCACGCTCTTGGGCTTCCGGGCGATAAGAGCGGGACATTGCCACAATATGTGAGCATCAGTGTTCGACATAATTTGTCAAAGGAGGCCAACACCATGTCTACTGACCAAGCGCTCAAAGCAGCGTTCATCTTTATCGCTCCGGAAGGAGATCCGGCCGAACATAGATCCTGGGTAAAGACCCCCCACGTCGAATTGCTGGCCATTGCCGTGAAGGATTATGCCGAAGCTGCGCGAGTATCCAAGGACCTGGTTGCTTCCGGCATCAAGGCCATCGAGCTTTGTGGAGGATTCGGCAACATCGGCACTGCCAAAGTAGTAGAGGCTGTGGAAGGCCAGATCCCTGTGGGAGTTGTCCGCTTCGATCTGCATCCTGGATTAGGATTCAAGAGCGGCGATCAGATGTTTTCCCAGTAGGGACTCTGTCGTGTTCCACCTATACTGGCACGCGTTGAACATTATAGTGGAGCGCGGCCGTTGCGCTTACGCTGTGGTCAATGAGTCGGTTTGCGAATCAGGTTCCGACCTGTTCTTAATTCGCTCCACTATAGGTCAGTGCACATGAACCTGGCTAGCAACATCTTCGTACGAAAGTTCGGCCGAAGCCTAGCAGTCTGTATAGCGGCCGCTATAGCTCTCTTTAGCATGGAGGCCCATGCTCAAGGCTCGTGGTTCATTGATCCGGCACGCCACCACGTGTCCGTTCACGCACAGCTATCGTGCAGCGAGTGCCACGGCCTCGTTTTCGCAAACGGTTCTCACCCCAAATGTGCAGACGTCAACAAGACGGTTAACGACTTCTTTGAGGATAATCAGTGCGCTGGTTGCCACGACGAAGTGATGAAGGATTTGGAGCATGGATCCCATGCCGGCAAGGCGATCGATGGTCGACAGGAGTACAAAAACTGCATCATCTGTCATGACCCGCACTACCAGCTTGCCACGAAGAATCTTCCCGCGTCATTTGATCCGGCGAAGCCCGTCGACCAGCAATGCGGCGCCTGCCATAAGCATCGAGGGGCACTGCCTGCTCTGTCTCCTCAAGATGAGAAGTGCATGGCCTGTCATCGAACAGGAGACTTGCGCGATGCCGACGGTGCGCAAAAAACCGTTGCCTTCTGCTTTGAATGCCACAGTAAAGAACGCAAGAGAAACAGCACGGAATGTTCAGGCATCAAGGGCGCTATTCCCATCATTGATGCTCAAGCATACGTTTCAGCAACGCATTCCAAACTGTCATGCCTTGTTTGCCACCCCCGCTCTGCCGAGTTCGGCCATACAGGCCGAGAACGGACTTCCTGTCTGAGCTGCCACCAGCGGCACGATGAGAAGATCGCTCACGATGCTCATCTGCGCGTAAGTTGCGAGGCTTGCCACCTCGCGGGCGCCATCCCAGTTAAGAGTATCGCATCCGGAACGATCCTTTGCCGGATCGAACGCAAACCGGACACTCCCACAGTCGTTCATAACATGACTCTAAAGGGCGCCGCGCGCTCCTGCGAACGTTGCCATCATAGTGGTAACATGTTGGGCGTTTCGGCCATGATCCTTCCCCCGAAGAGCGTCATATGCATGCCATGCCATGCAGGGACTTTCTCCGCAGGGGACGCTACGACTGCCATTTCGCTGATTGTGTTCTTGTTGGGACTGACAGGACTTTGCGCCATCTGGTTTTCAGGAAACGTGTCAGCCGCGAAAAAGACGACTCTCCCGATTGGGACGCAAAGGCCCGTACACAGCACCCACGCGGCACATTTCTGGGCCAGGTTACTCAATATGAGCAAGGTAGCGGCCCTCGATGTGCTTCTGCAAAGGAGGCTCTTTCGGCAGTCCAGAACACGCTGGTTTATACATGCTATGATCTTCTTCCCCTTCATGTTCAGATTTCTGTACGGGATAACAGCGTTGCTGACCTCCTTGTGGATACCCCAATCCTCCTTGCCGTGGCTGCTGCTCGATAAGGATTACCCTCCCACTGCCCTCTTTTTCGACGCGAGTGGCGTGTTGATCCTCCTCGGTGTTATTCTCACTGCCCTGCGGAGGATCGTCGTTGCTCCTCGCGACATGGCGGGCATTCCGAAGCAGGATTGGCTGGCCCTCGGTCTTATCGGCGTCACTGTGGCCGTAGGTTTTGTCCTGGAGGGGGCACGCATGGCTATGCAAGGAAGCTCGGCCGGCTCGAGCTTCGCGTTTCTCGGATATGCCATCAGTCTCCTGTTCAAGCATATTTCCACGCTTCCTGACGTCTACGGCTACATCTGGTACCTCCACGCTATTGCAACAGGGGCAGTCCTGGCTTATTTGCCTTTCAGCCATTTGCTCCACATTGTCATGGCGCCTCTCGTTCTCGGCATGAACGCCGTGACAGAGAGTCTCGAGAAGCCCGAGAGTGATTTGCTCCGTGGTACTCAAAAGCAGCGTACTATGCGCATATCGTCTCTTTCACATGTGAAAGGAACAGGGTAATGGAAATACAGGGATACAATATGCCCGATGACCTTTACTACGAGGAACACCACTTCTGGGTCAGGATCGATGGAGACATCCTGGTCATGGGCATGGACGATTTCGCCCAGCAGTTAGCAGGGCAGATCGTGTACGTTCAACTTCCCTTTGAGGGAAAGGCCCTTCAGTCTGGCAAGAAGTTCGCGAAGGTAGAATCCGGAAAATGGCTGGGTACGGTATATGCCCCGGTGGATGGCCACATAGACTCCTCAAACCAGGAATTGGCGACGAACCCAACTCTGATAAACGAGGACTGCTATGGGGCTGGCTGGATGTTCAAGATACGTCCGAAGGATGTGACGCAAGTCCAGAGACTGATGCGTGGACGGGAGGCCGTGGAGCCGTGGCTCCTGGCGGACATCGCAAAATATAAGCAGGACTAGCGTGAGCAATCGAGACTACAGCATCAGACAGCTATTCGAGATGGATGCCTGCACCCAATGCAGACTGTGCGCAGATGTCTGTCCCGCGGTTTCTGCTTCAAAGGACGGGATGCTGTCTGCCCTATTCCGCATGAAGGGCTTGCGACATGTCCTGAAGAGCCGTACGGGATTTTTTCGGAGGTTCTTGGGCAAGAAGAGCCTGTCTGAAGAAGAGTGGAAACGATTCAGCAGCACTGTCTTCCGGTGCACTCTCTGCGCCGGCTGCCAGGAAATATGTCCGGTGGGCATCGGCCTGAAGAAGCTGTGGCTCTCCCTTCGCCAGGATCTCGTTCATTCCGGCCACTATCCTCCCAAAATCCAGATGATCCGAGACAACCTTGAGGAAAGCCGCAACGTCTTCGGAGAAGCTGGCGAGGAGCGTGCCGATTGGGTCACTGACATGCGCGATCCTCCGGAGCATGGGTACATAAGGGAACAATCCAAGGTTGTCTATTTCACCGGCTGCGTTGCTGCTTACTTCCCGCTGGCCCAAACCATTCCCATGGCGCTCGCGGAAATTCTTGAAGTGAGCGGTGTAGATTTCACATTGTTGGGAGAAGAGGAGTGGTGTTGCGGATTTCCTCTGCTGGGGGCGGGCCTCAAGGACATGTTTCACGAGTACGTGACGCACAACGTCGAGGCAGTACGGAGAAAAGGTGCCGAGACGGTGGTTTTCGCCTGCCCCTCTTGCTTCCAGATGTGGCGCGAGTATTATCCCCGCGAGTTTGAGATCTTTCACGCATCCGAGCTCCTTATGAAGCTACTTGAAGGACAGAGGGTCCCTCTGAAAGATCTACCGCTCACGGTCACCTATCACGATCCATGCGATCTGGGCCGCGGTGCACGAGTCTTTGATGAGCCGAGGCGCGTGATTCGATCCATTCCCGGTGTGAAGCTGGTCGAGCTTCCGAGAAATCGGGAAAGATGCCAATGCTGTGGGGGTGGTGGAAACCTGGAGATGATCGATGGGGATCTCTCTTCTGCTATTTCCAGGCAGAAAGTCGAGGAAGCGCTTGGCACAGGCGCCCAAGCGATCATCACGACCTGTCAACAGTGCGTGCGGACCATGACCACCTACGTTAGAAGGAATAGAGTGCCTATCGATGTCATGGATCTCACTCAGCTTGTACAGAAGGCACTGATAGGGAAACGGGGTCAGGAAGGTGACCATTGAAGAAGCGTTCACCAGATTGACAGCCTTGAACATGATATGGTACCGTACAACAAAGGAGCTATATCAGCAGAATCCCCGGAGGCTTGCGTACAAAGAACTCATTCGATACAGGCGCCTCTCCGCCAAGCGGCAGTCTCAGTCGGGCGTTCTACGCTGCACATCTCTTTCCCGACCTTCTATCCTCTCTACGTGCCGTCTTGGCGACAAACAGCCGGAGTGCCTGAAGCCAGCCTTTGACGCACCACTTCAGCCAGTCTCGAAGAAGTCGAGGCGTAAGGTGCGCCGGTTGCAGGCAGAACACGGTCGCCTGCATGGGGAGCAAAGACATGTACAAGTTGATCCGAGTCGAAGATCAATTCCAGGTCGTCGAGGGGAATGCGTCTGCCGATGCCCCAGTTATCAATCGTGTTGCAGACCCCGGGCTTCAGGAATCTCTCTCCCGCCTTTGGAGTCCGTGCCCGCAGACGGAGAAGCAGTTCTGGAATGATTTCGTCAAGAAGGGGACCGCCGAAACGCCTCCCGTGAGGAAAGCAATTCTCGAATCATGGAAACGATGCCGAAATGCCGGTGTGGAAGCTGGTGGGGGAAAGTGCCGCGATTTTATTTCCGATCGAGAATTGGGAGAGAGAAAAGGGCTTCTCCGCGAGATTTCAGAACCCATCATGGAGACGCTTCATCAATGTGTTCGTGGCTCGGGCTTTGTGATTGTTCTGGTCGACACGGACGGATACATTCTCGCGAGCCTTGGCGATCTGGTGTCTCTCAGGCAGGCCGAGAAACTCAACTTCGGCCCTGGGGCCAACTGGTCCGAACAAAGTGTGGGCACGAACGCTATCGGTACTGCCCTGACTATAGGATGCCCCATAGAAGTGACGGGCTCAGAGCATTATTGTGAAACGCACCACCTGTGGACCTGTGCCGCGGCACCCATAAGGGACCCAACAGGGGAAGTGGTAGGGTGCCTGGACCTCTCAGGCCCTCGGGAGAAAGCCCATTTTCACAGTCTCGGCATCACAGTTGCGGCCGTGCGAGCAATCGAAGAGCGGTTGCGCCTGGAACAGTCACACAAGTATTACGTAAGCGTAAGCAAGCATCTCGCCACTATTTTCAACTCAGTGTCAGAGGGACTCATTACCATCGACAACAAGGGCCTGATCACGGGGATCAATGCCCCGGCTGCCAGACTCCTTATGTTGCACCCACGGGATTTGGTCGGCAGATCGATCGATGATGTCGTCAGGATGGACAGAAAGCTGAGAGATTTTGTGCAGGGCGACCGAGAATATTCAGAGGAAGAGTTGGTGCTAATATCCCAAAGCTCGTATATTCGCTGCGTCGGTTCCGCAAACTCCATAATTGGTGAGGACGGTTCAAAACTGGGCGCGGTCTTTACTTTCACCAAGGCGAGGCAGACCTCAAACCAGACAGGCGCGAGGCAGGCGGCCGATTCGCGGTTCATGTTCAAGGACATAATTGGTGAAAGCCCGACTATGCGGGAAACCCTGGAAAAGGCGAAAAAGGTTGCCAAGAGCCCATCCACAGTACTTATCCTCGGCGAAAGCGGAACGGGAAAGGAACTGTTTGCCCAGGCAATTCACAATGCAAGTGACCGAAGGGATGGCCCTTTTGTGTCGGTAAACTGCGGAGCCATACCGGCGGAGCTCATTCAAAGTGAGCTCTTCGGCTACGCGGAAGGAGCGTTCACAGGTGCAAAAAGGGGCGGCCGCCAGGGAAAACTCGAACTGGCGAATGGAGGCTCTATCTTCCTCGATGAAATTGGCGACATGCCTCTGGAAATGCAGGTGAACCTTCTCAGGGTCCTCGAAGGGAAGGCCATTGTGCGCGTTGGCGACAACAAGGTGATCCCCGTAAATGTGAGGATCATAGCGGCGACAAACAGGAGTCTTTACGATGAAGTGTCCAAAGGCAGATTCAGAGAAGATCTCTTCTATCGATTGAACGTCGTAGCCATAACCATTCCGCCGCTCAGGGACCGCAAAGGTGACATCAGGTTGCTGACTGATCATTACATTAAAACCATCTCCAGAAAAGTGGGCAAATATGTCGAGAACGTCGACCCCGCGATTTATGGAATTCTTGAGGCCTACCACTGGCCGGGGAACGTGCGGGAGTTGGCTAACGCTATCGAGTACGCCATCAACTTGCTGCAAGGCGACGAGTTGAAACTCTCTCATCTGCCACCTCACCTGAAGAAGAAGCAAGCAGTGCGGACAATGACTGACGACGTGGAAATCATGCCCCTGGCATTAGTGGAAAAAAAAGCTATCGAGAACGCGCTTGTCCGCTTTGGTGGTAATATAACAAAAGTCTCCTGTGCCTTGGGAATCGGACGGAATACCTTGTACGATAAGATGAAAAAATACGGGATTCGTCCCCTCGGCGTGCCGCCCTTGGAAACTGTTTTGCCGGAGATCAGAGAGTGAGCCATCGAAGAGAATCGATGCAACCATTTGCAGCGACGACATACGATATGCGGTGGGAAGGCCCCGCTGATGCCATCTCACTGGAAAATGGGTCGGGTCGTATATGAGGAGGTACAATGAGCTCTGCTACAAATTCAGCCGGATATAAAATCGCTGTGCAGAGGGATTTTATTGCGCAGCACTATCTCTTTGGGGGGGACTGGGGAGCCGAAAACGAGCTCCATTCGCACCATTATGAGATCGAGCTCTTGTTGGAAGGAGACACCTTGGACCAGCACGGCTACCTCGTTGACATCGTTGATGTGGAGAACGCGCTGGATGAGATTGTCAGTCGATTTCGTGACAAGACTCTGAATGATATGCCCGATTTTTCTGGCCTTAACCCGAGCATCGAGCATTTCGCTCGCATTATATGCATGGCCCTCTCCGACCGCATCAAAGCTTCCAATGTCAATGCGCTGGAGGTAAAAATCTGGGAAAACGAGATCGCATGGGCAGCCTTCAGGCACGTTCGTCAGTGAGTGACTGACGCTGCACCCGCATTCCGGAGAAGTGCCGTGAAACGGCTGTCCTGATTTCCTTTGGCGGAATCCCGATTAGCGAGGACTTCAGTCCTGTCAGTTCTGCCGGATAGCGCTGCCACGCGTCTCCGGAAATTGCCACGTGGGCCGACACTCCATTCCTGATCTCAAACTCGATCGACATCGGCCCTGCAGGCGTTTCTATTGATTCCTGGCAGAGTTGCAGGCCGGCACGAATTGTCACCGTTCGACGCTGAAGTGGCCGCCTGTTCTTGTGCAGCCAGGAATGCTTCGTCATGGAATGCGCCAGTTGATCCATCTTGCGGCGGAGCTCACCATCCACTCTGCGGGGCTCCAGCGATCCGAGAAGCTTTCCGAATTCTGACACCAAGAGATCGGCTATCTCTGCCTGGCCCCACCTGGCTGCTGCTCGATCCCCGATTTCTCGGCGCACCGTGGTCATGTTGTCTTCCATTGCCCTTTGTACTCGAGCGCGAAACTTGTCGTCCGGTACTTTCAACATTTTGCACATCGTATCGAAGTCGAAATCCACGAGAACGTTACCCACAAGGACTACACAATCACCTATCTCGCCCGCACCGATTCCACTTATCTTTCGGTTTCTCACCGCTATGTCGGCCGGCCTTTCGTACTGGGCAGGAATGCCCATGCGATGATAGGCTCTGACTACTGGCTCTAGGAATTTCCGAAAAAAGGCTTCCCGGCACATGGATATCTGCTGATTCTTCTGGTGCAGAATGAGCTGGAAAAAGACCTGGTTGGAATCGAGATATACACCTCCTCCCCCGACCTCACGTCTGAATACCGGTATGTTGTTGTCGGCAGAGAATTCGAGATCGACTTCTTGGTTAAGATCCTGGTGATAGCCAACGCAGAAATAGCGGGTGGCAGGAAGGCATGTACATAATGCCTCTCTGCCAAGGTAAGCCAAAGCGTGATAGATGAGTTGTGATTGTTCCCACGGAACTCGGCCCAGATTATACAGTTCCATCGTTAGAGCTCTTCAAAGAAATGATTATAGCGGACCCGGGGAAATTGCATGCTACCATTGCCTGAGCCTCCGTCGCAAGCATGTGCGAGGCCTTTTCTTCAATGGTTTGACTCGGGGGGCACAAAAAGAGATCCGGATCAGTTGCTGTCGAGCACAGAAGGAATGAGCGATGAGGCCAGAATAGCGGCGGTCTGACGTGCAGGTGATCCGGTTAGACACCGGCAACCCAAGAGGATGCCTGAGGACTGGAGCATTACAGTGGCATGAGCTTCGTGCTTTTTGACGTGAAGCAAAGCATTCTGACGGTAAAAGGACCCCACCTATTCTTGAAACCGCACATCGGGGTACCCTCTGAATCTCCGCTGATATTCCTGTGGTCTCAAACCGGTGAGTCTGACAAACAGCTTTCTAAAAAATGGAACGTCTTCGTACCCCACCCGATACGTTATTTCACTGAAAGTCCACGTGCCTTCCTCCAGCAGACTCTTAGCTCTTTCCACCCGCAACTTCTGCAGATAACCCAGCGGTGTTACTCCCACTGACTGCTTGAACCGCCGTTCCATGGATCGACGGCTCATGCGTAGTTCTTGCGCGAGCCGCTCGTAATCAATCGGCTCCGATTCATGCTGTTCTATCCATTCCTGGGCCTTGAGGACCAAAGGGTCACCATGGTCTTTCGAAAAAAGGAAACGCTCATAGGGAGCCTGAGAAACTCTACCCATATCCAAAACCATGGTCTTCGCAGACTCTATAGCTGCCTGCCGACCACAGAGCTTTTCCACCAGATACAGTGAGAGGTCCAGACCAGCGCTAACACCGGCTGAGCAGTAGAGGCGACCGTGATCGATGTACATCTGATCCTGCCTTAATTGGACCTGTGGATATCTCTTCTTGAAGAAATCTGCAAATCCCCAATGGAGGGTGGCGGATTTACCATCGAGAAGCCCGGTTTCCGCGAGCAAGAATACGCCAGTGCAGACGCTGGCAACATGGGCACCTCGATCGTAATGATGGCGTATCCAAGGCACCAGTTCCGGATTCGTCTCAAGAATTTTCTGAATATAGGTAGCCGAGGAGATTACGATCAGATCGGTTTGCTGAACATCCTCAATGCTGCAATGGGGTTGGATATAGATATTGTTCACGGATCTGATCGGTTTTCCGTCTGCCGAGGCGATTGTTACGTCAAAAAACGGTGTCTGGGGGGATTTCGTCACACGGTTCCACAAGCGCCCTGCCTGATTGAAAATATCCATAGGTCCAAAAATGGTTGAAGCCATGGTGTTGTAAGGCGCCAGAATGGTTACCTTTATCATCGGTTCCTCCCAGACTCCGGAAAAATGGCGATATCGCCTACCATCATGTCGATTATGCCACTTTTCCCTCCCACCCTCAATGGGTATGATTAAACAAATCACGCCGCGGCGACCAACAGGGTTTGATCCCCCAGGAATCCCCAATTCAGTGGAAGGAGAAAATGCATGACCGATCAGAGAATCAAAGAGTCTATAGCCCCATGCGGACTGTGCTGCGAAACGTGTTTTGCACATGTGGACGGAGACATACGCAAATACAGTCTGAAGCTTAAGGAAAAACTAGGAAATTTCCACATCTATGCCAAACGGTTCGAGACGCTTCTGGATGACCCCATCTTCGGGAAATACCCTGCTTTCAAGGAGATGTTGGACTATTTCGCCTCCGAGAATTGTAAAGGGTGCCGCAATGAGCAGTGCAAGCTGTTCAAGAACTGCGGAGTACGCGGGTGTCACCAGGCAAAGCAGATAGATTTTTGTTACCAGTGCGACCAGTTTCCCTGTGAGAACACCAACTTCGATCCAGGGCTGTACAAAGGATGGGTGATGATAAATGAGAAGATCAGGGCAGTGGGTATAGAACAATACTGTGAAGGTGCCAGAGTCCGATCCAGATATCCGTAACACATATAATATGCAGGCCGTCTGGTGCAGACGGACACATCTCATCGGCCCTGTCCAATAATAAACGACCGGGTCTCATCTGAGGGCATACTGAACGCGAGTCTCGCAACGCGCCGAGATGCCCTCGGTCACCGCGGTTCCCGAGAAGCATATGCGTTCCACACACGCGTAACCCAACGCAAAGAAGTAGGGAAAGGGCTGGCCCGTATCTCGCCGTGAGAGCTATACGGAGGCCGACAGAGATACTATTCCCAAGAGAGGAGGATTTCGTTCCGAGCAATGCAAAGTCCGCCGGAATCACAAGACCACTGCATCCTCTTCTGGTATTATGAGCTCATGCTGAACAGAGATGGCAAAGAACAAGTTGCCCTGTGTCGCCTGCATGAGCTGGGTGACGTCGAGTTGCTCAAAGCCTCGTATTGCACGCATTCCTTCGCCAAACACTTCCACGAGTGTTATGCCTTCGGGGTAATCGAATCAGGAGCCCTCGGATTTTTCTATCGAGGTAAGAATGTCGTGGCCAGTGAGGGTGAAATCAACCTGGCGATTCCAGGCGAATCTCACGACGGCTTCGCTGCAGCAGAGCATGGCTGGCGGTACCGGATGCTCTATGTCTCTACGGATCTGGTATCTCGTGCGGTATCGGAGGTCACGGACAAACCCGGAGGTTTGCCGTTTTTCCGAGAAGGTGTGATTCAGGATCGAGCCCTGGCTGCCCGGATTCGCTCTTGCCATGTGTCTCTGGAGAGAAGGCAAGCCTCATTGCTGGAAAAGGAAACCAGCTTACTGGCGATAATTGTTGATCTGGTAACGCGACATGCGGAGGAGAAACCGATCCCATCGAAGGCCCCTGTGGGGCATCGATCCGTTGGCAGAGCCCGTGAATACCTCCATGCCCATTATGGAGACAAGATATCACTTGAGAAATTGAGCACTGTGGCGGGACTGAGTCGATATCACCTGTTGCGGCTGTTTGCTCGTGAAGTTGGGCTGCCTCCCCATGCCTATCTCATTCAGGTTCGCGTCCGGAAAGCAAAGGAGTTGATGACACAAGGCATGCCCTTGGCCGAGGTGGCGCTTTGTACAGGTTTTTGCGATCAGAGCCACCTCAACAGGCTTTTCAAACGCGTCGTCGGCGTGGCCCCCGGAGAATATAGCAAGATTGTCCAAGACGCATGACTACCCCGCGAATATAGTGACCTACAGGCGTTGATGCTCGAATTATTTCTTCAAGGAACTGTCTTGGTGACAAAGCTTGCTCGTGCTTATCTGGATTTGACGATTGCCATGATCATCGTCGGGAGCTCCGTGGTCGTCGGTAAGATCATCACCGATGCCTTTCCGTTGTTCTTGGCTTCAGGCGTTCGATTTGGCATTGCTTCCGCGTTCTTGATGCTAGTGACGCGAAATCACAATGAAGGATTGCGTTCCATTGAAAAGAGGGATTGGATAATCCTGATTTTGATGGCTTTGAGTGGTCAATTTGCCTTTACGTTGTGTCTACTGTGGGGATTGAGACTGACCGGTTCTGCCGAAGCCGGTCTCATTATCAGTACGACGCCCGCAGTCATGGCCGTACTCTCTCGTCTCGTTTTCAAGGAATGGCTTCCTCTCAATCATCTGATCGGTATTGCCATGGCCATCCTAGGTGTGCTTGTCGTCAATGGAATTCTTCCGGAGATTGCCCAAACTCCGCTGACAGGCCATTTCGCTGGCAACCTCATCGTATTTGGCGCTGTGCTTGGAGAGGGGCTATTCCTGCTTCTCCGCAAGAGCGTCAAATCAACTGTCCCAAACCTGACCCTGGCCTACGCACTGTGTTTGCTCGGGATGTTGATGTCTCTTCCCGTGGGGCTTTATGAAGCGCGCAGCTTCCCTTTGTCCATGGTGACCCTTCAAGCCTGCATTGCTATGATCTATTTCGGTCTGGTATTTACCGTCGTAGCATATGTGCTTTGGTTCAGGGGGGTCACCGAAGTGTCAGGGGCCACCGCGGGCATCTTTACCGCAGTCATGCCGGTGAGCGCGGTAGTGCTCTCCTATCTCTTCCTTGGGGAACAGTTCCGCTGGTCACATCTTGTCGGAGGCGTGCTCATCGTGGGAGCTATCGCTGTTATGGCCCTCGGACCCGCACAGTCCCGACATGACTCACTCGATTAGAGTGCCTCCGCGAAGAGAATGATTTTCTTTCGCGTGGCGTGAACCATCCTGCGATAGGCACGGGCCAGAGAGACGTAGTTGAGTACCTCAGGCAAAAGCTCTTAAGAAGATTCAACATCTTTCAGGGAAAACCCGCTGCCTCGAGAGATCTGGTGGCATCATTTGCCTAGCCGCAACTTGCGCACGTGGCGCGATAGCCAACCCCCTATCCGGCTCCGAAGAGGGAATGCTTGTTGTAGTCCAAATAACGGTCCACGATAAAATTGAGCGGCTTCTGGGCAGCGCGAAGATTGTCGTGAAACAACAGACAGACTTCGGACACCCGAAGGGCCCTGGCAGTAGGGTGTTCTGCAGCCAATCTGTAGAATTTCTTGCCCGTTTCCACGTAGTCGTCCGCCTTCCATCCCGCTTTGCCCATCATCGGGGGTCTTGCGCCCCCGGAAGACGTGTACCGATAGGTCAACCGGATGCATTCAGGGAAGACGCCGAGCACGAACAGACAAAGATCTGCGATTCTTTTGAACAGTCCGAATCGGTGCTCATCGTCTACCACTTGACTGAAGCTGATGAGACTATCAATGTCCTGGTCATTGAATCTCATCGTTCGCCAGACCCCTTTCTCGATTCTGAAGGATATCGCGTAACTCCGAATCTTGCTGAAAGATGCGAGCATGTCCGCCAGGTAGAGTAGCACTTCGGGCCTGGAAAGAAGAGCCACGACCTCTTGAGTATCGAACACCGGTATCTTCCTCGTTCCGGCCTTCTCTACGGTATGGCCTGTCGCTTTCAGCTCTCTGCGAGCCCTCCTCAAGAGGATCTCGAAATAGAGCTTTGGAGAGATCCTCAAGAAGACCTCCTTTTCCGCCATCACCATTCTCCAGGTCTTGTCGTCGCTGAGGAATGCTTCCCGGAAGTCTTCGTCGGCCTCAATGATTTGTTTTAGCCTGGCTTTGTCTCTGATATCGGCCGCGGCTGTCGCAGCAAGGAACTCCACATCGGCGTCGGTCAATCGATAGGCTTCACGCATCATCGCTCCACTCACTCTCCGTTGTAAGGTTTCTATCTACGGTGACAGTGAAGGGGACGAGCGGTTCCAATTTCTCGCGCTCCTCAGAGAAACGAGAGGTACCTTTCGTAGGTCTTGGCACCCGACGAGAGCCGACGCGGGACTCAACCGCTCAGAAGCGGGAAAGCCTTCGGCCTTCGGGGCGGAAAGAAGGTCTTGCGGAACGGGCAGGGCAGTCGTGGCACATTTCTACCAACTGAGTAAGGATTTGACGGACATGTACAGCGATCTTATCCAAGCAGATCCGAACATCATGGTAGGTAAATCCGTTATAACCGGCACTCGCATCACGGTGGAGTCGATTCTCGATAAACTCGCTGCCGGGGAGACTCCCGAACAGATCCTGGAGGCGCACCCGCGCCTCACTCGCGAGGCGATTGCTGCCGCCCTCTCGTACGCGGCCGACGTCTTGACGAGTGACATAACCTATCCCGCAGCAGACGTGCCAGCATGAAGATCGGTGCAGACGAAGGGGTCGATCGTCAGATTGTCGAAAAGCTTCGCAGCGAAAACCACAAGGTGATATACATTCCGGAGCTTGCGCCCGGTATCAAGGATGACGAAGTGCTCTGCCTGGCAGACGATGAAGGTTTAGTCCTGCTCACCGCGGACAAGGATTTTGGCGAACTTGTGTTCTGCCTGAACCGTGCTGCTCACGGAGTGGTGCTGATACGTCTCGATGGATTGCCGCCGGACGCGAAGTCCGCTCTCTTTTCTAGCCGTTCACAGTGTCAAATCCAAATATGTCAAGCCTGACCCCCGTATGCCGCCCTGGGTGTATCAGCGCGGCTGCTCAATAACCCGTTGATTATATGACCATATGTCGTCACCGAGTTGACAAGGGGAGCTATTTGGTTGATAATAATGACAACTTTTCTTGTCAAAAATGGAGTTGTTGCCATGGCCAAGTTGCCAAAACGGTCCCAGGAAATTCGGCGTTTCATACTGGAGAACTTGAGACAACACCCGACAGACATTCTCAAGGTGGCATCGGAAAGATTCAGAGTTTCCCGCCAGGCGATCAGTGGGCATCTCAAGAGGCTGGTCGATGAGGGATCCCTCGTCGGTCAGGGGACCAGACGCACGCGGAGGTACTCGCTCCGGGTCCTCGTAGAACGCGACTTTTCTTACAATCTAAGAGGACTTGCAGAGGATATCGTCTGGCGACGTGATATTGCGCCGTTGCTGGCAGACCTAAGACCGAATGTTAAAGCCATTTGGCAGTTCGGCGTCACCGAGATGTTAAACAATGCGATTGATCATTCAGGAGGGACAGTAGCCATCGTGCGAGTGAAACGAACAGCGGTAGACACTGCAGTGGATGTTGTCGATGATGGAGAGGGGATTTTTGCAAAGATTCAAAGAGAAATGGGCCTAGAAGATGAGCAACATGCTATCCTAGAGCTACATAAAGGCAAATTGACCACCGATCCCGTCAACCACACAGGAGAAGGGATCTTTTTCGCGTCTCGAATGTTTGACCAGTTTTTCATCGTCTCTGGGGAGACAATCTTTGTTCACGATTCCTCCAAAGACGAAGGTTTCGTCGAAGGCTTTGTTCGCATGCCTGGTGGGACGATTGTTTCGATGTGGCTGAAGAATGAAACGAACAAGACGACCAAGGCAGTCTTTGACGCTTTTACCGATGATGACTTCGGCTTCACCACAACGGTGGTGCCTGTCCACTTGGCCAGATACGGCGAGGAAGCCTTGGTGTCCCGTTCTCAAGCGAAGAGATTGCTGGCTCGTTTCGATAAGTTCAGAAAGGTGATGCTTGACTTCAAGGGTGTCAAGGAAATAGGGCGAGCGTTCGCTGACGAGATATTCCGGGTCTTTGCACAAGCTCACCCCGAAGTGATGCTAATGACCGAACATACAAACCCAGACATAGATCAAATGATCAACCAAGCCAGGCGCGGATTGTCTCAAGATTGAAAAGGAACGCACTGCACGAGAAAACCTGCTTCGACGTGGAAACGTTTTTCGACAAACCCGTGACGGTGGACGTGGGCATGCGGGATCAGGCTTGACGTGTCCATATTTGAGCTTATTCTCGTCTGATGGCACAAAGAGCACGCAGACAGTATCCAGACGCTGTCTCTCACGTGATGCTCCGCGGGAACGGTGGCCAGGACATTTTCTCGCCCACGTTGCCTGGAATAGGGACACTGACTCGCCGGATTACCTGGAGGATCGGTATCGGCAGCAACTGAAGGAATTCCCTCTTTCTCAGGGCACCATCAAGAAGGAACTTATCACCGAGGATTGGGAGGCAATCTTCAAGAGAATGCTCGATTACAAATGGCACAGCTTCTCCAACGACCGGCGTGTCATCACTGTTTGCGAACACACTGCCCGTGAGACTCGCGTTCCGCACCCCCACAAACAGTAGGTGTGGTATTTTTTTCGTCGTTAAATACGAAAAGTGATTACAGGGACTTGTACGAAGCAATGGAATATGGTACGCAGGGGGAGCTTTTGAAGGAG
>JBFMDN010000011.1:0-59571 GCA_040753915.1 Thermodesulfobacteriota bacterium
CGGGCTTTTGACGGACCTCAAGGACAGCCTGTTCCGGAGATTCAACCGTTTTCAGGGAAATCCTGCTTCCCTGAGAACCCTAGTTCCTTACTTCGCTTAGGCGTTAATGCCTATGCCGGTTACTATAGCTACGGCTAGACGGGTCCCTTGGAAGTTTTCGAAGTTTGCCTTCACAGATTTGCGACCGCATAGGACGGCCTTTACGGCCCGGGCGGACTGACCCGATGGGACTCCTTTTTCCTGGCTCCTGGCCTGCGCTTTCGGGGATGCGCGGCCCGCGGAAGGGTCCGGAAGGTCAGGCGTGCGCGACCCGAGGAAGGGCGCAGGAAGGTCAGCGCGCTAATCCTCGAACGACAGTCGGGGCTTGCCGAAATATCGCCACAAAACAACATCCAGACATCGAGACATATTCCCAGAGAAATGCGCTTGCGCCTCGCTTTCCAGGCGCTCGAAGAGATTTGAATCGACACGAGCCCGCAAGTCGCTCTTGCTCCCGGCAAACTTCTTTCCGGCCTCTCCCACTTTGGGGGGAACAGGGGGCATGTCAACCTTGTCGACTGTGACCCCTTGAGCGGTTACGGCTTCACTGAAGCGTTTTTCTATCAAAGTAGTCAACCTGGCCTCCAGAGATTGCAACATGCTTTCGACTTCACGTTTGTCAACGTTGTCATACTTATCATCGGATTCTTGACGCACATTTGCTTGGTCAAGCTTGTCAACCTTGGCGCGGCCCGGCAACCCCTCACGCATGTGCTTCTTGATGAACCGTGTAAGTCCCAAAGGTCCGGCCACGTCATAGTGCCACTGCCCTCCCGATGGGGTCTTCATCCCGCGGCGGTCAAGCTCTTTGGCCAGTCGTGCCGCCTCGCCGTGTTCGCCTGTATAGCCAATTTCCAGTGCGACGCGGCGAACCTTTTCGACTGTCTGTGCTACCAGCTCCGGATCGGCTTTCTTTGGCATTTCTCCCCCCCCTAATCTTCCAGCATGGCCTGCTCTTGCAGCTCGGTCATCAGGCGTCCCACACGCTCGGGATCTTGCTGTTCCAGGTCGTAGAGAAGAGCTTGAGCCACCGGATCGCTCTCCAGTGATTCAATCTCCTCAGCCAGATTGTTCCACTGTCTCTCGCGGCCTTTCGTGCTAATTGCCATGTCTCTTTGACTCCAAAAGGTTTTCCTGCCCGATTCCTGAATCCGTTGATATCGAGGTACTTAGCCATGCCCCGGATCGAATAGCCCGCAGTCCTCAGCTCCTGAATCTTCGCGATTGCGGCCTGCTCTCCGTCAACTTTGACAAGGTTACCTCGCTGTCGACCGCGTACCCGTAGGGAACGTGTCTACTGATGCGCTCTCCCTTGTCTCGCTTCACGGCCAGAGCGCTGCGGGTCCGCTCTGCAATCACTTCGCGTTCCCACTGTGACATCGCTGACAGGATGTTATAGAAGAGACGGCCCGACGTGCTCCCGGTGTCCAGGCGTTCGGTGATAGAGTGCAAGGCCACGCCCTTTTTCTGTAGCAGGTCAGCGATTTCCACGGCTTCTTTGACATTCCTGGCAAGCCTATCAAGCTTCAGGATAACAACGTTGTCAACTTTGCCAGGCTTGACGAGCGCGAGTACGCGTTGAATTCCTGGACGGCCCGCAATACTCTTTCCGGAGAAGCCCGCATCCTCAATGATCTCGATCAATCTCATGTCGTGAAGCTCACAGTAGGCCATGATTTTCTTGCGCTGCGCTTCCAGGGAATAGCCTTCTTCCACCTGCCCCGGCGTGCTGACCCTCGCACATCCTACCGTCCTCTCGCCCCTTCTTTCCATCTCAACAACCTCGATCATTGAACCTGGTCAATGTTGACATACTTGGCTGTCCCTGTCAAGCGAAATTTGTCAACGTTGTTTTTTGCAGAAACTCGCTTCCTTCCTTGCTTTATCACCCTTGTCAACGTTGGCGGTGTTGTTCAACCGTTCCCCTGGCAAACAGAAACGGGGTCCGATTCGTGGTACCCGAGAGTAGGGACCCCTCTTTCGGCACTCGCCCAAGAGTAGGTACGTACTCGCTGTCAACGTTGACATGTCTGACAAGGGTCCCCAGATCGGGCCTCGTGGAAGGTGCCACGTCCCAAATCCCAGGAAGGCATGACTATGTATTACCCCGCCAGCCGCGAGGGTGAGTTCACGTCCCCATCTCTCTTTTTCTCTGGCTGAGGGGATTAGCTCGCTATTTCGGTCTGTTACGGCTGGATCACCGAGTTCGCCGCACCTAATAATCTTCTGTGCCTATAACTTTGTGCTTGACAAGGGAGTCTGGAAGCCTTCTTTGTACTCTTGAGGCCTTTGGAAACGCTACAGAAGCTTGCATCGCTCATGGGGCGGAATCGTCTCTTGAAAGTTGAAGCTCGTCGGTCTCCGCCATGCTCACTCCTGGCAGTCTATGGATTTGCCGCAAACCCCTCGATGGGTGCCGCGCTTTATGACTTTCGATAGGTGTTTGTAAATATTACTTGTTCTCCGAGACCTCCCGTGCGTGAACCGTGTGTGCAGCACAAAGTCGAGCAAGGGGGTCTCGGATGCAGGAGAAGATAGAGGAAGCGTGGCGTGAATTCAATGCGATTCTCGACTACGTCCTCCATGGGGCGATCAGCCCGAGAGATTCACGAGGTGGAAGAAGGCATTTATCGGATGCTTCTGCGGTTGGGGCGAATACTTTTGGAGCCCAAGAAACGGGGCTGGCCTCAGCAGCTCGCACACCTCCACATCTTCGCTCCCGACCGGTTCACCGCATTTCTCCAATTCCGTAAATTCGAAGAAATCCCTCACCAACTTATGTGTGCTCCTCGCGACCACCACCGTTCCCGGCTTCATGGCGCTCCGGACCTTCGGAATGAGCTCTTCCACATCCTCCAGGTCTTCGGAGCTTATCTCCGCTTCGCTCGACAGCGACCCCGAGAGCACAACCCCCGAGACAAGCCCTATTCGTGGCTGGAGTTCCACCTCCTCCTCTTCTCTCAGTTTCTTTGAGTAATTGGCGAACCGTGCCGAGATAGACAGTGCTGCATCGCATGCCCTCCGAGCATGATCCTCATGGGCGAAGGGGGGCCCCAAACACGGCCTTGGCAGTCCCGCCACTCGTTAGGGTCATAGTCCCACGGTACAGGCCTACCTCGTCGCACAAGATTTCATGGCAACGGGCCATGATGCGATACTGTTCTTCGGACGTGAGCTTTTCTGACGGGGAAGAGTAGTCTACAATATCCGCCACCAGAATCGTGACATACTTGCGTTCACCTTCATGGGCGCGCTCAAAGGTCAGAACCTTGTCTCCAATGAATCTTGGTGCAGCCCCCGGCGCCGGACACCGGGTAACGGTTTCTTGCAAGGGGTTTGAATCAATTTCGGCTTCACGGTCAGGGAAGAATTTGTCGACTCCGTCGACCATGCTTCCGCAGTCGGCGCGAAGCCCCTTGCCTTGCAGCCGATGCTGCTGTCCCGTGCCCCCCTCCGACCCTTTTGCGATTTCATGCCTCCCCCCGAGCTGCCTAACAATGCGGAAATAGCACTACCGAGCCAACGCGCAATCTACAGCGTGTCTCCAAATTGAGTTGTCAGGCTATGGTTCACGACTGCTTGAGCTGCAACTTCAAGCATGGTACCGTCGTGTTTCTGGACGCTTTTCCGAGCTTTGTCCGAATCCCACGAGGACCTGAATCCGTGGAGCTCGAAAAAATCATGTTTCGTCATGATCCGAACCTCTGCATTGTCAATTCCGATCCGAAACCTTTCGCCATCACGCAAAGATAACTGCCAACGCAAGAATCGCTCGAGACGGCCCCACGCAAGAGCACGGCTCATCTGGGCCACGCTTTGCAGCAGAAAATCGCAGCGCACGTCGGACTCCGTCACACAACAGTGAGCAGGATCGGTCAGCGTGGAGAGAAAACAGCAAAAAACAAGACCTGACCTCTAAGCGTCGATGAGCTCCGTGAGGACTCCATTAAGCTTCTTCGGAGCTATGAAAGCGAATTCATAGTTGCGGAAGGGCCGAGCCTTTTCTCCACGGGAGTCGGGAATAAAGGGGTATCCTTTGGCTTCCAGCTCTGCTATGGCTTCACGGGTATTGTCCACACCGAAGCTAATGAGCATGATGCCTTCGCCGCGCTTCGCGATAAACTTTGCCACATCACCGTCCGGGCTCGTGGATTCCATGAGCTCGAACCCCACCTCTCCGACCCAGTACCGGGCCACTCGGATCTTTTCACGTTCGTCGACGTACGCATCGTCAGGGGAGGTCTTTCCCAACAGCGGCTCCCAGGTCTTGCGAGCCTCGTCCAGGTTTTTCACCGCAACGCAGATATGGTCAACCTTGTTCACCTTCATTCCGTATTCCTTTGGTTGCTGTAAAGCGTTCAAGAATACCGTGGCCACAGAAAAGAATTATGCCGCCCCAGGGACGAAGTCGCAAGTTCACTAATGGTGATTCGCTCGCTTGTCGAAAAAAGGCAGCCCAAAACCAATTCCTGACCCCGCGTACTGCTTGGTCCCCGGCAGTTTCTGTGCCATAGTGCCAAAATTATGGCATGTCACTGTAGCTGCTCGGCTGTCCGGCCCCGAGACGGCCCATCGGGGCTTCGGGCCAGGATTTCGGCGATGATCGGTAAGTACCTCGGACATCTTGCTCACGACGATCCCTTGTACGGGTATCTCAGAGAGTATATCGTTCCTCAGCTCGGAGTCACTTCCGATAGCGTCACCTTCCGCGTCTTTCAACCCCTCCGTTCACACCATGTATTCCTGTATGAGGAAGAGCGTAGCAGAACGCGAATTGTTGGCAAGTTCTATCTGACCGGCCGCAAGCCGATCCTGCACGCGGTGAAAACGGGAGAGACGGAGTACAACAACCTCATTTTTCTACGCAGCCTGGGCTTTGATTCTCTGCCCCATTACGTGGTCAAGCCTTTGGGGTTCAACCCTGACATCGGCTGTGTGCTCCTGACAGAATACCTTCAGAGCGATCTTCTCTGTGCCGTGATCATCGACGCCATTCGGTTGGGCAGGAGCGACCGTCTGTACCGCAAACTTTCCGCTCTGGGGTATTTTCTGGCTACAATGCACAACCGGACGGCAGGTGACGTGCCGGTCAACTTCAACGACAGCCATGAATATATGGGGAAGTTAGTTAATTCGCTAATTGAAAAGCGTGGTATGGGGCACGCTCATTCACATGAGCTGTACCGCCTGCGTGAGGCCTGGCGACACCAGGGATGCATGTGGGAGGACCGGGCGGTATTGGTCCACGGCGATGTAACCCCATCCAACTTTCTGTTCGGCAGGCGCCAAGATGTCATGGCCATAGACCTGGAACGGATGAAATGGGCGGACCGAGTATTCGACCTAGGCAGGCTTTGTGGCGAGCTCAAACACTTTTTCTTCCAGGCCAAGGACGACCCTCACGCAGCAGAACCGTTTATCGGGCATTTTCTCTGGGAATATTGCTGCCATTTTCCTGATCGCATGAGCGCCTTCAGGGCCATCACTCGGCGAATTCCCTTCTATATGGGGATCACACTGCTGCGGATTGCGCGCAATTCCTGGATCGACCACGATTACCGCTGGCGCCTCGTGCGGGAGGCGGAGCAGATTTTGAGGGCACTGCCATGAACATTGACGCGATCCTTTTCGACATCAACGGAACGCTCATCGATATCCACACCGATGAGGGACATGAGGAAGTCTACAGGGGCATCAGCCATTTTCTGGCCTACCAGGGGATATTTGTGGACCGGTGGCAACTGCGCGACGAGTATTTCAGGATTATGGACGAGCAGCGGAGAGCAAGCGGTGAGGCCTTCCCCGAGTTCGACGCGGTGCAGCTTTGGGGGGAGTTCCTCAGACGCAGACCGGAAGCATCCCGTGAGTTGCCTCCAGAGAAGCTGCGGTGGCTGCCTGTTTTTCTTGCGGAGATGTATCGGGGCATCTCCCGCTTCCGCTTGCAGCTCTATCCTGACGTCAAGAACGTACTGGAGGAGCTGCTGCCGTGCTTCAAACTGGCCGCCATTTCCGATGCTCAGAGCGCCTGGGCGCTGCCGGAATTGCGGGAGGTAGGCATCGAAGCCTACCTGAAGCCTATCGTCGTCTCTAGTGACCTCGGCTTCAGAAAGCCGGACAAACGAATCTTCGAGGCTGCGTTGAGTGGGCTCGACCTTCCCTCGGAGAATGTCCTTTTCGTAGGCAACGACATGTACCGGGACATCTACGGAGCCAAGCAGCTCGGCATGAAGACCGTGTTCTTCTCATCAAACCAGGGGAGAAAAACCGCCAAAGGAGTGGAGCCCGATTACATCATCTACCAGTTCGCTGAGCTTCGGCAGGCCATAGCCTTTTTCCGTTCACGTTCAAAATAGTGCCGCTCGAGTCTGATCAAAGCAGGGAAGCCCCTCGCCGCCATCTGAAAGATCTTTCGGGCTTTCTGGTCTGTGAAAGACCGTGATCAGACCAGTGCCACGCGCCCTAAGCCTTTCTCTCAGCAATGAACGCGAGCCGCGCTGAGGACAAGACAACAAGGACCGACCCAATGTTGTGAACGATCGCCCCCATGATCGGAGAGAGGAGTCCCCAACCCCCTGCCAGAACGGCCACCGCATTGAAGATCATTCCGAACGCGACATTCCATTTGATCGTCACAAGGGTCTTTCTGCCCAGGGATATGAGGAAAGGAATCTTGGAAATGTCGTCGTTCATCAGAGCCACGTCAGCAGTTTCCAAAGCCACATCCGTGCCGGCAGCACCCATGGCGACACCCACGTTGGCGGTGGCGAGGGCAGGGGCATCGTTGATGCCATCACCCACGAAAATTACCGTCTTGCCCGCACCCTGGAAGTCCCTGATGACTTGAATCTTGTCCTGGGGCCTCTGATCTGCCCAGGCGTCCGTCAAGCCCGCCTCATCGGCCACTCGGCGGGCTGCTTTCTCATGATCTCCTGAAACCATGCCGACACATTCGATTCTCATTCCTTTCAATGTCAAAACCGTTTTTGGGGCCGAAGGTCGGACGGTATCCGAGACGGCGAGGACACCGAGCGGACGCCGATCCTCGTACACGACCAATGGGGTCACCCCCTTCTCCTTGAAATCCTCCACATGTTGGCGCAGGTGGAGAGGCAAGTGGATGCTGCCGCCCCCAAGGTACGCGCTCCCAACTTCGACCATCCTCCCATTGACACAAGCCCTTACCCCGAACCCAATTTCTGCTATCATGTCTTCGGCCTTGGAAAGGGTTACTTTGGCATAATGGGCTGCTTTGAGGACTGCACGCGCCAAGGGATGGGTGCTGTTCTGCTCAACAGAAGCGGCACAAGCCAAGACGTCCATCATATCTACGCCATCAACCGAAATAATCGCGTTGATCCGAGGTTCGCCTTTCGTCAATGTCCCTGTCTTGTCAAACAGGACCACATTCGCTCGACCGGCTTCTTCGAGGAACCGGCCCCCTTTTACGAGGATGCCTGCCTTAGCCGCCCGACCTATGGCGGCAACAACGGCAGTGGGAGCAGCGAGTATGAGGGCGCACGGGCAACCAACAATCAGAACCGTGATGGCACGGGCTCCATCCCCAGTGAGCCACCAGGCAATGCCGGCACACAAGAGAATGCTCGGAGTGAACCAAGCGGCATACCTGTCGATGAGTCTCACGGTGGGCGGTTTGTAATTCTCGGCGGTTGAGACAAGCCTAATCATCCTTCCCAGAGTAGTATCTTCTCCAACGGCTGTTGCCTCAATTTCGATGACACCGTTTTGATTCAAGGTCCCGGCGTGAACAGGGCTGCCGATCGTCTTCTCCCGAGGAATGGATTCTCCGGTCATAGCGGATTCATCCACCGCGGTGGAGCCCGTCTTGATCATCCCGTCCACGGGTATTCGATCCCCCGGCTTTACGAGAAGGACGTCACCGACGTTTACCTGTGCCACGGGTTTGGTCAGCTCCTTTCCATCTACAAGAACAGTTGCCGTTTCCGGATGGATGTCGATGAGAGACTGGATGGCCTTATGTGCCGCGGCGGTCGTAACTTGTTCGATCAGTGACCCCAGCACCATGACGAAGCTTACCACTACCGCAGTTAAGAGCTCCCCATGCAAGAGGCTGGCAATGATCGCAAGACTTACCAGCTCATCCACGTTGACCCTGCGCTGCAAGAGACCTTTGACCGCTCCCCATATGATGGGAAATCCGTTGATCAAGAGAGATGCCAGGATGAGAGTTTGTCCGAAATTCGTTGCCGACCCGTTTGCTTCATTCCACAGATGGCCGGCGAGGCCCAAAAGGCCGCCCACGGCTATTCTGTACATCTCTCGCGACCGTGCGAGCTCACGATAAACGCCCAGTTCAGCAAAGCGCCCTATCATAACTTGTCCTTCATTTGGTGAACTTGTAGAATATGTCGATCACTTGCTTGATCAACTCATCCTCGTTGATCTCGTTTCTTATGGCATCTGAAACGCAACCTTTCAGGTGATCTTCGAGGATTACCATTCCCACGGATCGCAATGCACCCACGGCCGCAGCAATCTGTTTGAGCACATCGAGGCAGTCGCGATCATCCTCGACCATGTTTCTTATTCCACGGACTTGTCCTTCAATACGGCTTATTCGGTCCGCGACCTTCTTGTGATCTTCTCCGCACAGAGCCATGTTGGAATCTCCTGAGGGCAGAGATACTCATACCAGGTATATGTATATCTCCGCGGATCCCTCCATGTCAAGAAATCTGTGCGGAAGACGCTCCCGCGTTTGCATCCCCGCACGGTGTCCCCGGCGCTCGAGCGAGATCGAAAGAGCAATTGAGCGACAGTAAGAGAGCCTCAGCCAAGATTCATGAAAGCTCGACCGGACCGGGGTCTCGGAAGACCTAACAAGAGCATTTCATGAATTCGGCCGCGCATTCTGCCACCCCTTATTTGGGGGACTTGCGCTCTGAAGGAGCGTACCTACGGTAGTCCCGCGAGACGCGGGATTTCAACCTGGGGTTCGGCGCGGCAGAAAAATCAATCGACCTTGCAAGGGTCGATTAAGAGGTTTCCCATCGCCGGGAATAGGCATCGATCATGAATGAGCCTTGGCTCTCGGACATTTCAGCGGTGGACCCTTGTTTGTTTACTCATTCCCGTGGGTTAAAATCCAGCGTCCCGCGGGACTAGTCACGGTATGCCCTTCGGGGCATCAAGCAATCAATGATCACCAGGATTCCTCCTGCTGCTAACCCTGAAATACGTGACCGTACTTAGGAGACAATGTACTAACGCAGCGGACGCGGCTCACTTCCAAGGGGGCCACTGACTATTGACCGCCGCCGCACCGTGACTACCGTACGCTCGGGAGGAGCTTAAGGAGATTTGGATGAGAGCGAAACTGATCGTAACACGCCATGCTGAAGGCCCTCTCGCAGGGAGCATCGACACGTGGTGGGTTGTGGATGAACGGGGACAGAGATGGGAAATCCTGTCGGATGAGCGACCTGACTTTGCGGTCCAATATGATACGGGCACAGACTGCGGGACCGGCACGTTCGTGCTGGGCAGCGGTCATGACTTAGACCATGGAACAGAATTCTCCGGCGAAATCCATGAGACGCCGGTGGGCGCTTTTGGTGTCCCGTGTGAAGTGGAATTTGGAACGAATTCCGCGAACTCGAATTCCGGCGACACGATGCCTGATTCGTGATTTGGACCAGGCTCCCTCTTGTCATTCATTCATGCCCGGTTTGGCACGAGCCGTCTTCTTGTAGACTATATCACCGTGTGACACAACGTGGGGAGCGGGAGAGCAGCCCTTGTCTCGTGATGATACTCACTCCCTCTTCGCCGTGGGTGAAGGGTTACAATTTGCCAGGATTTCTCCTTGACAGCCCCCATGTTTCTGATAGAACGCGATATTCATCGGAAGTGTTCGAACAGAGAAGTTCTGTAGTTCTGAAAATCCTCTGCGGCGGATTTCTTCTTCATTTTAGGAGGATTGGGATGGCTCATATCGTTGTGTCTGTTGTCACCATTCTGGTCTTTGCTTTGGCCCCGAGTTTCGTGGGCGGTCAGGAGTTGTCCTCCCTAGTCGGCCTCCCTTCTTTGAACGGTTTTCGCGATGATGGTGGCTACGCTTCTGTCAGTGACCCCGAATTGTCTGGCAGTGTGGCCTTCAATATCGGGTACCTCTCTACAAACCGTGGTGCGGCGTTCGAGCTGACGGCCGATCAATTAGTGGGGATCGTGTCCTCGGTGCGGCACGTCTTTCCGGTAGACGGTGTTTGGCTTGCCCTTTCGGCAAATGGCCGGGTCGGAAATGGTGTCGGGATCTATGCCAGAGGATCGTGGCTCGTCCCCTCGAATCGACAATCAGACAGGACTCTAGTGTTCGGCGGTTTTCCAGAACCGGGAACCTGGTGCACAAAGGTCCAATGGTACAATGCGGACATTGCAGGGACGTACTCCCCTTACGGAGCTCTTACCGCTATCGGCGGTTTTCGTTTTGATTCCTTTGAAATCAAATTCCATGATCGGGATCTTGTCGATCCTGACGACCTCGCCACGGATGAGACCAATGTGACAATAGCATCTTACATTCCGTACGTAGGGCTGATGCTCAATCAAGGATCTGCGCTGAAAGTGGGCATGATCGGGTTTCCCTATGTACCTGGTGACGTCAAGTACGATCATAGATGGGGCACGGCCGTGATAAGGCATGACGCCAGAGGGTCTTTTGGGACAAGCCTTTTCCTCGAGGCCTTCGGAGAATACTGGCGCCAGCTCATGGGAGGACAGGTCGGAATATTCGGGATATGGACCTGCTTGCATGGTAGCTCCGACCTCGATGTCACTAGGACGGTCGGCGGGGGAGCACCGACGCCGGGCTACTATAGGTTCGCTACGGACCGCCAGAGCTGGATAATCGGCGGCCAATTTCGGATGCATTTCGCGAGCCCGATGTAGTCGACCATGGGAAAACGTGACGGCTATTTGGCCGATGGTTTCAGAGATGTCGACAGCAACACGAATGTCAGTAAGCTGGAAGCATGCCTGAGCTTTCTGGAGGAACTGCCATCGGTCAAGACCTACAAGAAAAAGAGCATAGAGAGGCTCAGACTAAAGCAGGGCGACACTGTTGTAGATTTGGGCTGTGGTCTTGGGTTTGATGTTGCGAAGATGGCTCAATTGGTCTCTCCAGGCGGGCGCAGTATTGGCATAGATAATAGTGAGAAATTGTTGAGCTCCGCAAGAAGAGCATTCGGAGATCGGGAAGGGGCCTTGTTTCTGCAAGGAGATATTCACCGTCTGGAGATTCCGTCGAATTCTGTGGACGCCATTAAGGTGGATCGAACACTCCAGCATGTGGAAGACCCGCAAAAGGTGATCTCCGAGATGGTTCGAGTCCTGAGGCCCGGTGGGTGGATGGCATGCGCAGAACCGGATTGGTCCACGTTTGTAATAGATGCCGACAGTAACGAAATGACCGACACAGTAGTACAGGCCTGGACAAGCGCCTTTAGGAATCCGCATATCGGTCGCCAACTTCTGAGAAGAGTCAGGGCTGAAGGGCTGGAAAACACATGGGCCGATGGAGTCGTTCTATTGGCTGACGGCCTGAGCGCAGCGGATACTGTGTATGATCTCTATGCAACTGTAAGTAGGATTAAGTCTGAGAATGAAGAACAGTCCCGTGCCTTAGACGCTTGGGTAAGTGAACAGGCAAAGAGAGACGCTCACGAAGGCGTGATCGCTTGCGTCGCCATTTTCTTGGCCGGTGGAAGAAAGTTGCCTCTCCCATAGGTGCATGGCTTGATACTATTGTTCCGCCTCAGTTGGTAATGGCACCAAGCTGCGTGACCTTTCTCTCGACCGAGCGTTCAGGTACCGAGTCCGAAGCGCTTCGACGGCATGAGCGCACAGGCAGACCGTTGGGAGACGATGACTCCTTCACGAAACTGGAGTCGGTGTAGGGCAAATTCACGCGGCGCCGAAAACCGGGACCAAGAGGCTCGATGCAAGTTCCAGCAAAATGAGTATGGTGTCCCCGGAATTCCCGGAATTCCCGGAATTCCCAGGAGTTACTCGCCCGTGCTGAGGAACGCCATCAATCCTCTGAGGGAAAAGTCTTAGAAGGTCTCGCTTTTAGGCGAAATAGAGGCGACGATGTCAAAGAAATCTACAAGAAAGAATACTGAGAGGGCAAAACACGCGGGCAGAATCAAGTCCAGACTGAAAAAGCAAGAGCGCTTTCGTAAGTCGAAATTCGTTGGCAACAGATCGGGTGACGAGAAGATGTCCGAAGTGGTCATGCGGTTCGTAGATCCGTACATTGCCGACCTGAAAACGGAGATCCAGTGGAAAGTCTTGATGGCGCTTGCCCTTATAGCGTGGAACGCCTCTTTGTTGCCTCTGGATGAGCGAAAGGCGATGATCGACGAGCACGTCGCCAAAGGGAACATATTCAGGCCTGAGGAAGCAAAACGAGCGATCCGCGAATTGATTGAAAGGAAGGACAAGTTCTTCTCTGATTACGACCAAGTGCTTGTAAGTTACGATCTCACTATGACTTGCAAAGGCCCGCATCTGACAGTAGCGTTCTTGAGACGAGGGAATAGCGAAGGGCAGGATCAGTGAGACCTTCATATTTGCGATTATCAAAGAAATGTGGCCTCATCCGTTGGAGTTGTCACAGTGGATTACGGTTGAGGATAACATAACAGCAAGTAGTTATATTGTAGCCATACGTAGGCGACAGTTCACATATACAGCCATTGATTGCAAGACACCTGAGAGCCGATTTGGGCCATTTTTCATGTCGAGATAAACATTTCCCTGCCCGAAGAGACGAGTCCTGTCTGCGGGGCCCTGGTTGAGCAACAAACGATGTCTCCATTTGTGGACCCTTTTCCTCTCCTGTACAGAGAATAATGCGAGACGAACAAATAAGTCCTGATCATTCAACATGCTAGTATTATTAGTTGTTGTGACAATGCCCCAAGAAGCACCCTGGATTTTTCTCGAAAAGGCCTCGACGCTCTGAGAATTGACCTGCCTCTGTGCTCACAGCACTGACCCATCGATTAACGTGCTCTCGTATTTGCCCCACGTGCAAAGGTGCACCCATCTTTGACCCGTCTCTGTGCGATATCTGGGGACATACACCTGGTTTCTTCTAAGGTTGACGCTTGCGCGGTCTCCCGGGTTTTCCTTTGCTCAGGTCTCGACCGGTGATCGTCTCGACCCTTACCACAAACGCTGCATCTCCGGCCGGGCGACCGGTCCGAGTCCAGTTTCGGGAGCGGGCTGAACCGACTTTCGTCAGAAGAGAGCAGCGATCGCTCCCAATCCTGGACAAGTCCCAGTAGGGTTCGATCTGTGACGAGCGGCTGGTGCACGGTAATCCCCAACTGAAATCGCGCACTCGACCAGGGATAGTCCTTGGTACGTTTGCCCTACCGCCCGTACCGGATTCTGTTCCACATAACGCGCTGCCGCCAAAAGGTGACCCTCGTCCAGAACACACGAGCTGAATCGCCCCTGGAACAGGTAACCCCGGCCCCTTGCAGCGAAGCTCTTCATGCGTGTGTATCGCCAGGGAGCTCGGCCAAAGCGCTCTGCCAGAAAGTCCTCTCAGTGCGGTACTGCGACAAAGTGGACATGGTTGGTCATGAGACACCGGACAAGTAACGAAACCCCGTGCCGGGCGATTTCTTCTCCCAACATTTCAAGATACTCACGACGGTCCGATTCTTCATGAAACACGTTCATAGCCAGAACACCACGCTGTGTGACGTGACGCGGATGTCCGGGGACCACTATGCGCGACAGACGAGCCACTATCTCGTGTTGCGAGACGGTCTCATAATTTTCAACAAGAACCTACTGTATGTCACCCGAAATCTCCAGAAATACCGCACCGTCAGCAGACTGACAGGACGTGTCGCGGGGCGAGCTCAGGTATGGAGCTCAGGACAAGAAAGAGAATCCAAGAAATGCTAGGGCTCTCAGGCACTTTCAGCCTTCACGGAGTAGTCATCTGGCTTCATCTGAGCAGCGGGGACAATCACATTCGTAAACCAACGATGGAAGGCATGGTTGATACGTGCTATCGCTTCGTTCCAGTCGCCATCGTAATCCGACTCTTCGATGTCTTCAACGGTTTCTGGCGCCAGACCGGAGAATTCGGCCAAGTCATCTCGTGTCATGTGGAGTTTGTTTCGGATGTCATAGACTTGTTGGGCTATCCCAGCCTTGACCCTCATTTCGCTGGCGAACTCCACCAATTCGGGATCGCCCTTGACATATCGGTCATAGGACCATTGGTAGGCATCTGTGACAATCTTTTTGCTACTCATGATCTATCTCCCAATGGCTGTGGTAATCCGGGTTTCCCTCATATCTCTTCTTGATCTCCACGGCACGGTCAATTTCTTTGGGAGGAACCTTATCAGTCTGCTTGGTAATCCCGTGGGTTATTACTACCCTTTCTCTGCCGTAGAAAAAGTATAACATACGGTACTGAATTTTCTGAAACCTCGGTCTCAATTCGTATATTCCGTCCCTCAGATACTCTGCGATTGGTCTCCGAAGCTCATGTCCGTTGTCCCGGAGCAGCCCGATCCACTCGATACACTTGGCACGATGCTTGGATTGCGATCGGAGAGAATCCATCCACTCCCTCATCGGAACCGTTTCATCATCCTCTTGATAATATACGACTTCTACGGGGGGCAATGGTTCGTCCTCCGCTTCTTTTATCAAGCATTTTTGGACAAAGATCCATCAAATCCGAGTCTCAGGAGGGCCTTTTCCAGAATCCCTGGACGGAACCCTGTGGACTCTGACTCGGCAAGGAGGAAGTCTCTGGGAAATTTCAAGAGATTGCCGCCCACCAAGGTCAGGACGATGCATGAGGTCAACCAGCGCGCGCTCCATGATGTCTGGGGACATACACCTTGTTTCTTCTAAGGTTGACGCTTGCGAGGTCTTCCGGGTTTTCCTTTGGTCAGGCCTCGACCGGTGATCGTCTCGACCCTTGCCACAAACGCTGCATCTCCGGCCGGGCGACCGGTTCGAGTCCGTTTTCAGAGCGAGCTCGACCGACCTTCGTCAGAGGAGAGCAGCAATCGCTCCCAATCCTGGACAAGTCCCAATATGGCTCGCTCTGTCACGAGCGGGTCGTGCACGATAGTCCCCAACTGAGATCGAGCACTCAACCAGGGATAGTCCCATGGTGCGTTTGCCATGCCGGCCCGTACCGGATTCTGTTCCACATAACGCGCTGCCGCCAAAAGGTGACGCTCGTCCGGAACACACGAGCTGAATCGTCCCTGGAGCAGGTAACCGCGGCCCCCTGCAGCGAAGCTCTTCATGCGGGTGTATCGCCAGTGAGCCCGGCCAAAGCACTTTGCCAAAGAGTTCTCTGCGTGCGGTACTGCGACAAAGTGGACATGGTTGGTCATCAGAAACCAAACAAGTACCGAAACCCCGTGCCGGGCGATTTCTTCTCCCAACATTCCAAGATACTCACGACGGTCCGATTCTTCATGAAACACGTTCATAGACCGAACACCACGCTGCGTGACACGGTGCGGATATCGGGGGTCCACTATGCGCGACAGACGAGCCACTATCTCGTGTTGCGAGACGATCTCATGATTGTCAACAAAAACCTGGTGTATGTCCCCAGAAATCATATGTCCCCAGAAATCACCAGAAAGCCACACCGCCAAGTCTCGGATGAAGCCTGCGTCACTATCTTGTATTGCCTGAGCCACTTGTTTTCGTGTTCCGTTGATTTTTTCTCCAATCACGATCATGCAGAGTGCCTGCCGCTCCGACGACAGGAGCGATTTTCAATAGCGACCCAAGGGTCTTCGAGTGTTCATTTTGGCCAGTATTTTGATCGAATCTCCCTCTTGAGAACTTTGCCGGCAGGGCTCATGGGAAGGGCATCCACGAATTCAACCGATTTGGGCGCCTTGAAGTGGGCCAGGTGCTCGCGACAGAAGCTTATCAGGCTCTCCGCAGTAGCCTCCATCTCCTTTTTCAGCACGACAACCGCATGAACTCTCTCTACCCAGTACTCGTCCGGAACTCCAATGACAGTGGCTTCGGCTACGGCAGGGTGTCTGTATAGGACATCTTCAACTTCCTTCGGGTAGACATTCTCGCCTCCGGTAATGATCATGTCCTTTTTTCGGTCAGCAATATAGATATATCCCTTTTCGTCGTAGTATCCCATATCGCCCGTAAAGAGCCATCCATCCCGAATCGCTTCGGCCGTTTCTTTCGGCCTACGCCAGTATTGAGACATGATCCTTCTGCTACGAATTATGATCTCTCCGATCTTTCCTGCCTCAACGTCTCGACCTTCCTCGTCGACGATTCTCATATGCACGCCGATAGACGGTTGGCCGCACGAGGCCAGCACGCCAGACTCTTCAGTAGATTCGTTTGGGCAGATATGGTCTGATTTCCTCAGAACGGTTGCATGGGGCCCGGACTCCGTCTGCCCATACCCTTGCAGGAAGATAGGTCCGAAAGTCGAAAGCCCACGTTTTAGGACTTCCACGGGCATGGCGGAGGCTGCATACCACACTCTCTTGAGGCGGCTGAGATCATGTTGCTCAATGCCTGGGACGGCAAGGAGCGCGACAAGCTGCGTAGGAACGATATGAACGTCCGTGATGCGCTCCGATCTGATGATCTGCAACATCTCAGCAGGGTCAAAGGACGGTTTGGGCACGATGACGTTGCAGCCGCCTGTGAGGAAGAACGGCCATATATGACTGTCTCCGCCGACATGGAACATCGGGAGAACGACGAGGTGGCGGTCGCCGAATTCCAGCCCTATGTCCAGGGCCTTGACGAGGGTATTCTCCAACTTCTCTCTGTGGGAATAGAGCGCACCGCGCGGGCTTCCTGTGGTTCCGCTTGTATAGAAGATTACGAGTGGATCGTCTTCGTAGACATTCGGGTCAGGCTCTTCACTTGAATTGTTTTCCAGGACCTCTCGGTAAGACATCATGTCGCCGCAGGCGTCACCAAAGACAAAAAAATGTTTTGTCTTGGCGAGCCTATGACGAATCGTTTGGAGGGCCTCTCCGCAATCGGGCCCCAGGAACAGAGCTCGTGGCTCAGAATCATTCATCACCCCGACAAGCTCCTCCGCTTTGAGCCGAGGGCTGTACAGAGCGAACACATATCCGCCCTTCATGGCAGCACCGAAAGCCTCAGGATATTCAAGGCAATTCCAAGAAAGTATTCCGACGACATCACCCTTCCGGATGCCAAGAGCCTGTAGACCATGAACCAGTCTGTTGACTCTTTCGTTGAAGCGGCGAAAAGTTATTCTCTCTGAGCCACACACAAAAGCTTCGTTATCAGGGAAGAGGATTGCGTTTCTGTAAATGATGTCGGCAAAAGTGCCCAATTGATAACGGCTCAGTTCCCGCAAGATCAGTTTGTCCGACATTAATATTGCCTCCGTCTCATACCAATGTGGCATCAAGAAAGCGACAATCCCGGCCTAGGAATGGTGGGGCGGGCGTCACACCTGCCCCAGAAAGACAGGCAAGACGCCTGTCCCACCAGGAACAGCATGTCACTTGTTTGAATACGAATTAGTATAGGCGCCTTTGACATGTAGCCTACCCTTCCGACGACACTGCATCTTGCTTATGCGTGCGCTGAATACTCCTTGCAAAAGTCCATCATTGCCTTGACATTTTCGATCTTCGATCCTTGGATGCCCGCGCCTGTGGAGAACAAGAAACCACCGTCTTTGCCGGCTACATCCATGAGGTTCTTGCAGTAAACCTTTACGTCTTCCGGCGTGCCGGTAGCCAACAGAGAAACGGGGACATTTCCTGCTATGCAGGCCACCTGGCCCACGGTTTGCTTTGCTCGCGCCATGTCCGTCCGGTCGAACCACCAAACCGTCTTTCCTTTCGGAACATCGCAAATGACATCCAGGCGCTGGTTGTACGCACCTTCTGCAAAGAGCAGGGGCACTATGCCTTCATCAACCAGGCCTATGATAAGTTTTCTCAGCGTTGGCCAATAAAAGGTCCTGAATTGCTGATCGGACATGAAACCGTCTCCTCCCTTGTGCAGAGGAATAAACGGCATGATGTGACCCGCGGCCTTGCATGAAGCCACCCCGGATCTGATCATAAAGGGCGTGAGCCTCTCGCAGGCATCCAGAAGCTCGTCGCGATGGCGGTACATATCGGTGAGAACACCCGCAGTGCCTCGGAGTGTGTCGCCGATAACGTCAAAGGGCGCTTTGGTGAATCCTGCGGAAAAGGAAGGGAATCCGCTGCCCATGACCGATTCATTTATGCGTCGAACTGATCCTATCCAGCGAAGGGTCTCATCACCCGCGTCCGCGAGGCTCTTCAATGCTGATTGCATCTCTTTTGTCCCGAACGGAATCATCGCAGGTGGCAAACAAACAATCTCGTTTACCGGAGGCAGAAGCGGCACTCGTTCAAGGGGTTCTAATGCTCCGAAAATCCGCGGGAAAAACACATTCAAGAAGAAGCCGGTGGGATCGTCAATCAAGTCCTGATACTCGCTCGCCTTCATATATTCCTTTTCAACGTACTGGTATTCATGTTTCTCAGACACGCCGTGACCAGGCCACTTGCACAGCCGGAAATCGAGAATATCAAGTACCCGCCCTGGCACTATCGTCATGGGGGAATTGTACGCATCAGGCGAGAAGTCTGTGCAGTACTTCTTCCATGCTTTGGCCAGGATATCGTAATCATACATTGCTTCGTACATGCTGTGGCCTGCGTAATGAATAGGAAAGAACCCTGCTGAAGGACATATGGGTATGCGTTGCGGCTTCTTCTCCAATTGGATTGCGTCCTTCATAAGGGTTGCCCTCTCCTTGTAGGCTTCTTCCGCTTCGGGGCTGATAAAGGGGACACCCTTCCCGGACAGCCAGTTGTCAAACTGGACTTCCTGCTTTTCGTCCGCATCCGGCGCTACCTCAATCCACCTCTGCTTCATGATGATTCCTTTCCTCTCACATCGATCCATTGGCGAGTACTGACGATGGACCGCCAAGGTGCTGGCGCTCGAGAAAACCAGCTCGACGGCATTCCTTGCAATACCGATTCGGGGTTGCTTGGGAAGGACCGGGAGCATGCCTCCTACCCAACGAACGGCAAGACCTGACTGCGATTCGGACGCAAGCCCCTGGTCTGTGCGTCACCACATTTTTCGCGAATCAGCGTGAATCCCTGTAAGGGTGCGCTTCATCTGTCGTCTGAGCAAGAATCTAATCATATTTTGCCCGGCCCTCCATAACCCTCTGCTTCGCGGATCTTCCGTCTCAATATCTTGCCAGTACTGGATTTGGGAAGCCGCTCAACGGGCTTGAACTCCTTCGGAACTTTGTACGATGCCATTCGCTCTTTGCAGTACGCGATTAACTCCGTCTTGCTAAATTCACAGCCCGGTTGCAGCACTACGAAAGCCGTTACCGCCTCTCCGTAAACAGCGTCTTCTAGACCGACCACCGCACACTCGCTGATGCTCGGATGTGTGTACAGGACTTCCTCGACCTCGGACGGAAACACATTGTATCCTCCTGTTATGATGACATCCTTGATTCGGTCAACAATAAAGAGGTATCCGTCGCGGTCAAGACGGCCCACGTCGCCTGAATGAAGCCATCCACCGCGAACCATAGCCGAAGTTTCCTCCGGCTTGCCCCAGTATCCTTTCATGACGTTGGGACCGCGAATGGCTATTTCGCCGGTCTCGCCCTGAGGCACGGGGTTGCCTTCCGGATCGACTATTCTCACCTCCACTATTCCGGCAGGCGTGCCTACTGAGCCGATCCGGTGGCGATACATGTGGTTGTAGGTCACAAGCGAAGAGGTCTCGGTCATGCCATAGGCCTCGTGGATGGTAAGACCGTAGGCTTCCGTCCATTTCCGCACGATTTCCGAGGCCATGCTGGTGGCAGCGGAGAAACAGTACTTGACGGTAGAAAAGTGCCGTTTGTGCCCCGCATCAGCCAACAGCCTTATGAAGACAGTGGGCACAGCGAAAAACCGAGTGACACGGTCTTCTTTCACAGATGCCAGAATGCGATCGAGGTCAAAGCCATCGTGCAGAATCAATGTGCCACAGCCGTAGAAAATGCCGTTCATTATATGATTACCGCCAAACACATGGTTAAGCGGCATGAAACAAAGGGACCTGTCGTCCGGCCGGATCGCTTCGTGATAGCAGACGTTTTGAGCGGTAAAGAGGAGATTTCGGTGTGTCAGCATCGCACCCTTAGGCGTGCCGGTGGTGCCGCCCGTGTAAAGGATTACGCAGGAGTCATCAGCGTCTGTGTGCACCGCAACGGGAGTTGACGGTTCCGCGGCGGCAACGTTTTCCAGAATCGTGGACAAGACCGGATGTAACTCAAACGACAGGAGCGAATCGAGCCCTGGAACAGATGCCCTGTCCGGGAGATTGGCAGCGAGTTTTTCACTAATGATCATAAGGCGCGGTTGGGCGTCCTTGAGGAGGTGTTCGAGCTCAAGCCTCTTGTACGCAGGATTAAGGCACAGCGCCACTCCACCTGCCCGAATGATTCCGTAGTAGGCCACGACCCATTCAGGGCTGTTCGGAACATAGAGGGCTACTCTATCGCCAGGGCGCAAACCTTCTTCTATGAGTTGGGCTGCAACGCGGTTGACGCTTTTACGGATTTCCTCATACGTGAAGCTTCGCCGGCCGAATATCAAAGCTATCTTATTCGGAAAATATGTAGCCGCTCTGTCAATGACATTAGAGAGATTCATGGTTGTCTTCCACTCGGCTCACGGAGTCAAAGGCTATTTCATAAGCAAATTCGGCAGGAAATAAGCCAGGCTCGGAAATAGGAAAAGCAGAGCCAGGCATGCAACGAGACTCAGGATAAATGGTAGGCAGCCTCTATAAATGACATTTATCGGGACGCCCGTGATGCCCCTCACCACGAATACGCACATGGCAACGGGAGGTATTACAACGCCGATCATGATGGTAATAAGAATCACGATGCCGAACCACACGGGGTCGTACCCGAGCTGGATTACCGCGGGGTAAAAGATCGGTGTGGCGAGTATCATGAATGCCAAATCGTCGATGAATGTACCTCCAATGAGGTAGATCAGAATGATAAAGCACATGATGAGAGACGGGGGAATGGGAAGGCCCAAGATCCAATCTGCCGCCCTGAACGGAATCTCAGTGACGGCAAGGAAATGACCGAGCACCATTGATCCTGCTATCAGAGTAATTACCATGCAGGCGGTCCGGAGCGACTCGCTTACGGAGAGTACGAGACCCTTCAGCGTCAGCTCCTTCCTCGCAGCGGCCAGGATCAAGACCGCCAACGTGCCTATGCTTCCTGCTTCAGTAGGAGAAAAGAACCCACCCAGCATTCCGCCTATTATCACAAAGAAGATTACGGAAACCCACAAGAATTCAGGCAGGGTCCGGACTCTTTCGGACCAGGAGGCCGGGGGGGTTCCGGGGGCCGCGGCAGGATTGATCCTCACCCATCCATAAATAACGACAATAAAGAATAGAGCGATTACAATTCCTGGGACAATCCCCGCCAGAAACATTCTGCCAATGGATTCCTCGACAATAATTGCATAGATGATCAGGACGATACTCGGCGGAATCAGCACTCCCAATGTGCCTACCGAAGCCACCACTCCGGTCGACAGCCTCTTGTCGTACTTGTAACGGTCCATCTCTGGGATGGCGATCCCCGCAAAAGCCGCCGCAGTGGCCAAGGTAGACCCACAGATTGCTTTGAACAGGGTGGCGCCTGCGACCGTGGTCATGGCAAGGCCGCCTGGGATATGGCCCACGAATTTGTGCGCGGCCATATACAGTCGGCGAGCAATATCGGAATGCGAGGCGATCTGTCCCATAAGCACGAACATTGGTATCACAGTGAACCCGTAGTTGATGAAAGTATCGAAGAAGTCTTTCACAATTAGATTCGACGCGGCGGTGAACGAAACTAGGTATGCGAACCCTACAAACCCAAGCAGAGCCATCCCGAATGCCAATTCCAAACCTGCTGCAAAGAGGAGGAGCAGGACAAAACAGGCAATTATCCCTACGGTGATTTCACTCATGGTTCCACCCCAATGTCGTCAGCAGATCACACAGCAACGTGATCGACTGGAGAAAACAGCTCAAGGCCAGCCCGAATGTGATCGGGTAATACGGGATCCTGAATCCCGCAGTCACTTCCCCAGTCCTAATGAGATCTAATCCGTAAATAACAAAATTGTATCCTGCGAACACGAATAGGAAGATGCCCATGCATCTCGTAATAATCTGCAGAATTCTGACGGTTTTGGGGGATAGCTTCTCCAGGAGAAAATCTACTACAATATGCCCTTTGATCCACGAGGTATACGGTATAGCGAAACCGATCACCACCGCACTGGAAAAGCAGACAATTTCCATTCCGCCGACTATCGGCTTACCGAAGTACCTCATGACGACGTCCGTAAGAGTCACCAGCATCATGAGACCCAAACCAAGACCCGCAACGGCGAAGAGCGCATAATCCGCCGCCAGCACTACCTTCATGAACTTTTGCATCTGCAATACCCCTCTAATTCCACCAGTTAGCGACGCGGTAGGGCAGGAGCGTCCGGGCGAATCACTCTCAATATCCCCAAGAGCCCCCCTTTATAAGGGGGGGCTGGCGTAGCCTTATCACTCCCCATTATAAAGAGGGCTAGGGTGGAGCCTCAAGAGATTGAACGGTTATCCTTAACCTGTCACCGATTCCGGCTTATAAGGAGGACCTACGGATGCGTCTTGACATACTCAATGCAGAAATCCAAAGCTTCTTGTGCGGGCAGACCGTTAGCAGCCGTCTTCTTCACCCACTCCGCCTTCACGGCTTTCATTTTTTCGGCTACTTGGGCCTCCTGCTCCTTTGTTGCGTTTATTATCTTGATACCTTTCCTGTTGGCTAGCTCTGTGGCTTCTTTGTCCAATTCATTCCACAGCTTGGCCTGCTTCTCGACCCACTCTTCGTTGATCTTCTCTATGATCTCCTGATCCTCCTTGGACAAAGAATTCCACTTGTCTTTGTTCATGAAAACGCATATGGGAGCCGTGTACGACATCGTTGGACATATGATGACCGTCTTAATGACGTCGACAAACTTCCATCCTTTAAGAGGTTCAATGGGCAGCAGGAGGCCGTCCAGCAAACCTTTTGAACACGCGTCATAGGTCTCGGTTATGGGCAAGGTCACGGGAGCAGCGCCCATGGCCCTTGCGATCCCGGCGTTTTCCGTGTTGGCCTTGATCCTCAAGCCTTTGACTTCATCAATTGATGACACCGGCTTAACCGTCTGGAACATCCCTGGTCCATGGCCGTGAATATACATGATCTTCGTATCGTCAAATTCCTTGGGCTTGAACTTCCTGTAGTACTCCCAAGCGGTCTTCGTAGCCTGGTATCCACTAGTGAACCCTATGGGCTGTCCGAGTACTTCGGTCAAAAGGAACCGGCCCGGGGAGTAGGCCGCCAAGGTGTGACCGACGTCTGCGATTCCCTTTACTACACTGTCATAGGTTTGCGGAGGAGGCGTCAGGGTGCCGCCCGGGAAATGGATAATCTTTACCCGTCCGTTCGTTCGCTTTTCCACTTCCTGGCACCACTGCTTAGCCAGAACAGCGTTTTTGTGGGAAGGAGCAAAGATGTCCGAGTACTTGAGCTTAATCACCTTTTCCTGCGCCTGGACCTGGACTGCAAAAGCCCCGACGAGGGAAAGAACCGAAAACAACCAACAAAAAGATCGCGCTGCCGACCCCTTCTCCATGATCACACGTCCTTTCTTGTACGGTTCCGAGCCAGGCCGATTCGCCAGGCTCTTCCTGCAATGTTCTCACTCGCCACGTGTCTCCTTGTTGCACCAATAACCGTCCATACAGGCGAGGCCAAAGATCTGCTTCTCCGCCTTGGAGAAAGGCCTGAACATGCGCCTATTCGGCACCGGCCACCATCGTACAGGCTCCTCGTATGGTCCGGACTTGCTATCCAGGTTGATTTTCGTTCTCGCTCCCAGGCTGGATCCTGCGAACAAGAAACATCGGCTATACAAAAACCACGGAAAAGATGGCTTGCGCTCTCGGCTGCCCAGGGTACGCATTGATTCAAAGGGTCCCTGGTGCGGGAAGGTGGTTTTGACGATTCATTGGCCCACCAGGCTGCCCATTCGTGAAACCATTCACACCTAGTTGCCGACTCTGCATCGCCCAACGCGGCTCTGTCGAGGAGGCAAAAGGCGGCCCAAGCCAAATTTCGGGTAAGATCCACCATCTTTCTCATCTCGGCGGGTTATCTGAATCGGGGCAAAGCTTAGCGAATGTGGAAAATTTAAAGGTCTAATATTTTTTGTCAAGAAAAATATTACCATCTCAAAAAAAACGGTTGAAAAAATTTTTCGTCGTTTATAGAGTTCTCTCACAGAGGTCTACATGAACCGATTCAAACCGGTCCGGCAACCCAGGGTATCTGAGGAAGTCATCGAACAGCTCAAACACGCCTTCCTCGTGGGTCACTTCAAGGCAGGAGACAAGCTGCCTCCTGAACGAGAATTGGCGAACGAGTTCCAGGTCAGTCGCGTCGCGGTCCGTGAAGCATTGCGGGCTCTCGAAAGCTCGGGATTCATCGAGATCCGGCAAGGAGCCACAGGAGGCGCCTACGTGACGGACCTCACATTTGAGACCCTTGCTGGTGCCTTCTTGGATCTTTTTCTCGCCGAGAAGATCTCTGTCCCGGAATTGTGTCATGTCCGGCGCCTGCTTGAACCTGAAATCGCTCGGATGGCTGCCGCTCGAGTCACATCCGATTATTCAGAAAGGCTTCTGGAGGCCCTGGAGGCAGAGGAAATCCCCGCCCGCACGCTGGCTGAAGACTTCGAAACAAAGACAAACGTGCATTTCCTTCTGGCGGAAATGTGCGGCAATCGGTTGCTCGAAGCACTTAGCAAGTCCTTGATGGGCCTGACCAGGCGCTTCGTGGCGGCTGTTCAACCTGATTTCCAGTCCATGCATCCTCCGGGGCTGCACCGCCCCATTGTCGAAGCGGTCATGGCTGGAGATGGAGATGCCGCAGCCGAAGCAATGAGACTTCACGCTGAGGAATTTGGTCAGATTCTAATGGCCATGGAAAAAGAATTTCGACAAAGGCCGTTTCCTGTGGTCGTCTGAAATATTTTCCGCGCGATATGGAGTTCGTTGACCGGTCTTTGCTTTCCTTTCCTTTCCTTTCCTTTCCTTTCTTGCGCTAAGGCCAGACCACCCCGGCGGCAGACGAGCAAACTCTGCAAGGACCTCCGCACTTCTGTTCCGAAACCGGCGCAGGCCGTCGCATGTCATACACTAAAACGCGCTGTTCCATTCGGGACGCTACCAAATCGGTTTGCCACCGGGAGTTGATGGATGGACCCGAAGAAAATTCTACAAGGGAGGCGATTATTGATTGTCGACGATGAACCGGATGTCCTCGAAACGCTGATTGAAACCCTGCTGGACGTGTGCTGCACGTCTGCAGCTCGGTCATGGGATCAAATGGTCTCACACGAATCCAGGTAACCGTTGCGGCACGTACAGTTGAATCCTAATCCGACAACAGCCTGCGAAATCATCCTTGGGGCATCGTTCGCTCTGACAATAATTCACGGGACAGGTTAGACTGGTTGGTTTCACCGGTTTTCTTGATTTTTCACCGTGCATTAGTTTCTCCTCCATTCGAGACCCCATTCTGACGATCCAAGGCATTTCCGTGTTCTTTAATATTCATGCTGACGGGCACTCAGAAGTTTCAAAGAGCTCTCCTTCGTTTAATGCACGCTGACGTGCTTTTTGCCGCGCTGTTGCCCCGGCGCGTACCTTCCTTGCGGTATGCTATAAGGTCATGGACTTGTCCAGAGAAGCGCAGAGCACACCTCAAGGCCGCCTTCCTTGGTGAAGCCAACCTCCCCGCGATTTCTGCCAGAATACCATTAGAAATGGCCTTCTATTTTTGCGTGGAAGCATGGGGCCACGCTCACTCGCATCTCAAAGCATCGATCGGATTGAGTCTCGAAGCCCTGAAAGCGGGATAAAAGCCGGAGAAGACGCCAATTACCGCTGAAACACTGAAAGCCAGGCCTACTGCGCCCAGGCTCACCAGCACCGGCCAATTGGTGGCCTGCGCAAAGATGTAAGCAGCCCCGATCCCTAGCACTATTCCCATCGCTCCCCCGAGCATTGTTAACACACATGCTTCTACGAGGAACTGTACCAGGATATCCAGCGTCTTGGCTCCCACTGCCATCCTTATGCCGATTTCCTTTGTGCGTTCCGTTACGGAAATCAGGGTGATGTTCATCACGCCGATCCCGCCGACAAGCAGAGAGATTGACGCGATGGAGCTGAGCAGGATCGTCAGGATTCTGAGAGAGTCCTCCGAAGCACGCATGAGATCGGTTAGGCTCTTGACAGTGAAATCGTTTTCGCCGCCAGGGGCTATCCGATGCCTCTTTGCCAGGAGCTGGGTTACGTCCTCCACGGTGCGAGAGATGACGTCCTCAGATTCAGCCTGAATCACGATGTATTTCACTTCGTCCTGAAAGGGCGTGCCAAACAACCGAGAATAGGCTGCCGCAATCGGCACAAACACGGCATCGTCTTGATCGTCGCCGCCCGCAGACTTCCCTCTGGTCTCCAACACCCCGATGACCTGAAATGGAACATTCTGAATCCTCACGTCCTTGCCAATCGGATCGGCATCTCCCATGAGCTTTTCCGCCACGGTGTTTCCGATCACACAGACCTTTGAACCTGCACGTTCCTCCTGGAGGCTGAAAAGCCTACCCACCCCGACCTGCCAGTCTCGAGCAAGGAAATAGTCTCCGGTCACACCTGATACCTGAACACGCCAATTGCGATTCCCGTGGACCACTTGCGTCAACTGTCCCCACACGGGAGACGCTGCCCTGACTGTGGGACACAGATTCCGAATCGCATCGCAGTCTCTGACCGTCAAGGTGTGACACGTTCCCGCACCCATGTGGGCGCCACCTTGCTTGGTGGCTCCAGGGGTAACATAGATGAGGTTGCTTCCCATGGAGCGAATCCGGTCACCAATCAGTTCCCTAGCCCCCATCCCGAGAGCTACCATCACAATGACAGCCCCAACTCCAATGAGGATACCGAGCATAGCCAGGAGGGTTCGGAGAACATTTACCCTCAAAGAGCTCACTGCCACGCTGAGTACATTTGGGAGTCTGTTTAACATGACTCAAATCCTTGGAATACGCAGATTTGACCACTGCCTTTGGCTCTCGCCTGACACCTAGAAACGAAGGCCTCTCAAGTGTTTTTCCTGACCCTTCTTGCCCATGGCATGCACGACCACGCGGTCGCCAACCTGGAGCTCTTCGGAAAAGACCTGCACTTTCTCAGTGCCCTGGATTCCGAGCCGAACTTTCACGCCCTTAATCTGCCTGTCATCGTGGAGCTTCCATACCATCTGATCTCCTCTGGCGGAGAAGGCTTTTCTTGCAGAAGTCCCAGGAGAAGACTTGAGCTCCATGGCCGAAGAGGCCGGCTTGAATCGCAATGCAGCCTCCGGCACCAACATGGCGTCATGGGCTTCGCTCAGAAAGATCGTCACATTTGCGGTCATGCCAGGACGCAGCTTCAGAGAGCTGTTGTCCACATCGAGGACCACCGTGTACGTGACGACGTTTTGCTCCACTTTGGGTTCGTTTCGCACCTGTTTGACCGTGGCCGAGAATGGTTCGTCCGGGAATGAGGGCACGGTGAACGTGGCTTTCTTCCCCGGTTCCACTCGTCCGATGTCGGCTTCATCCACACTTGCATGAACCTGCATCCGGGACAGGTCTTCGGCGATCTTGAATAGCACGGGAGCTTGAAAGGTTGCTGCCACAGTCTGTCCCACATCCACGCTGCGCGAGGTAACGACGCCATTCACCGGCGCAACAATCCTGGTGTATTCGAGTTGAACCTCAGCCTTTCTTAGCTTGGCCAGCAGTTGTTCGATCCGGGCCCGTTCTAGGAGCACTTGGGCTTCCGCACGGTCTGCGCGCGTCTTGGCTGCGTCGTAATCGCTCTGGGAAATGGAGTGATTGGCAATGAGAGTCTCTTTGCGGGCAAGTGTGCGACGTTCGTCTTCCCACGTCACCTGGGCCTGGTTGAGAGCAGCCCTTGCAGCAGCCACGTCCGCTCGCGCCTGGTCCAATTCGGCTTTGAACATGGCTGGGTCGATAAGGGCGATAAGCTGCCCTTGGTGAACCTTTGACTCAAAATCCGCATACAGCTCTTTGATCGTGCCCGACACCTGGCTACCCACCAGCACCTCGATAAGAGGCTTCACGGTGCCCGTCGACGTGATCTGAGAGCGTACGCTACCCTTTTCCACCGGGACTGCAACGTACTGGGGCTCCGACGAGTTGTTGCGATAGTTGACGTAAGCGCCAAGAAAAGCAATGGAGGCTAACACCAAAGCCACGACAATGCCGAGGGTAACTCGTTTCACGTCACGTTCTCCGTGCAATTATCAGTCGTTTTCGACCAATGGACCCATGATAAACCGGCGGCGAAACCAATCGGCCGACTGTTGACACGCCCTTTGGGTCCAGCCATCTGTCCCCGAAAAGCAATTCCTGGTTGCTTTCCTCCCACGCAGTGGGACATTCTACATGAAGCGGGGCTCCCCGTCAAAGCTCGACACCGGGGCTCTCAGTACATGACACCCTTTCAAGGAGTGAGGGTGGCCCATCCGTACGGCGCACGGTTCCCCGTAACAAGACCACCACCTCCCTAGCCGCCACACTCCGCTGTGTCCCACCTCACATTCCTCCGTTTCTCGTCGATCATTCTCGTCGATTGCGGCTGGTGCTCATTACGTTTGCCAGGTTGGGAATTCTCGCTCCCCATCTATAAACGCTGCCGACCGCTGACTCGAAGGTGCCGTACAGACGCCTCTGCATCCTCTCCAAGTCTGCGATCGTTGGAACTCTCATTCTATCGAAGTTCAGATTGGCTTTTACGCCGCCGTAGTACGTGCGGCCCTCATTAGGAAACCAGCCCTCATAGCTACCCAGGGGCGAATAAATGCTTGGAGGCGATAGATAGCCGATAAGGGCATATTGGCGATCCGTGAAGTTTCGAATGCCGAAGTATACAGTGGCGTCATTATCGAAAAAACTCTGGGAAAACGCAAGATCTCCCCATTTTGCAGGCTCAAGGGGTTCCCATATGTTGTATACGTCATTCTGCCTGTAACGGCTTCCAACGTAGTAATATTTGATCATTGCGGAAAAACCCCATTCGTCGTTGTTGTATTTCAAGGACACGTTTGCCATTTCACCGGGATTCTGAAAGATCCATTTGTCTTCGGTGGTTAGACCGTTGATCGGGGTCAGGCCCGGAAGGAAATTGCTTCGCACGCGAACCATCTGTCTCGTCCAGGTCCCTTGGAGGGTCCAGCAAGGGGTTATTCTCAGGAGGGCATCAATCTCAACGCCGGAGTGGGAAACGTCTCTCACGTTCATGTTTATGCTTTGGCCGAGTAGGTCTATACCGTTTAGGATTTCGTTGTCCATGTAGAGGTCATAATACACAACACTTGCATAGATATTCGGGGTGAACCAATGCCTCAGACCCCACTCTTGCAGCGTTCCTTCTTCGGGGTCGAGAAGCACGAAGGGTGGAATAGGAGGGTAGTAAGGCATATAAGCTTTGACCATGTCCCAGAATTCGGGAAACCGGTACGTGCGCGAGTGCTTGTAGTAGACACTGGAACCGAGCTCCTTGTCATAGACAAGTCCAACAGCCCATTGGGAGGCGCTTTTGTTTCGCCCTAGCCTCAGGCTGGGGCTTGTAATGCTTCTGTTATTGTCGTTCGCGTACAGATCCTTGAGGTCGAAGCTCTGGCACCGGTACCCGAGATCCAGGTACAGGCGATCCCAGAGGCGAATCTGATTCATTACGTAGTAGCTGATGGATTCTCGATAACCCGACGCTTCCGCCTCGTGTGTGGAATTGTCTTTGCTCCTCGCTTCCCGGACGAACTTTCCATCCAGGAGATCTAACCCCACGGTCAATTCATTGGTGAGCACGGAGAATTTGTCCTTGCGAAAATATTTGAACGACAGCCCCTCGTCCTGCCATCGTCGATCCGACATTCCAGCCCAACCGTACCACATGTCTATCCTTAAGTCGTCTCGATAGTAGTTCGCGATGATCTCGAAATTGCCGAGCCTACCCCCCTCGTAGAAGAGTCGCGCAATGCTTACCGAGTCCCACCGTTCGTAAGGACCGTCAAAAGCAAAAAAATATGGCACGTTACGAGTGTCCCGCCGTTCCCATGCAGTCCGATCGATCATGCCCGCGTACGCGGCCCGGGTGTTTGTAAGCAATTGGGAGAATTCAACGGCAAGTCCCGGTGTGATCTTCCAGTTGACACTGCCCTGCAGGCTGGTCATGGACCACGGACCCGGACGTGGGAGAGGTTCTTCATCGCGTCCGTTGCCCTCGTACACGCGGAATCCGTCCGTGAAGTACGCGCCGACAAACATCCCTGCCGCGAGCGGGCCTTTGACCATGTTACTTGCAACCCATCCCCTATTGGTTTGCCACGACCCGACCTCCGCGCCCCAGTATGTCCCCGGGTTCTGTCGAGGCCTTTTGGGAATGATGTTGACGGCTCCTCCTATCGCCTTCGTACCGAACTGCACGGTACCGTCGCCTCGAAGCACCTCTATTCGCTCGATTGCTTCAGGGAAAACAGCCATCCATGGGGCATCTCGCATGGCGCTGTTGAGGGAGCGGCCGTCGTAGAGGAGGTTCACACGGTCTTGCGGGGCGTTCGAGAAGCCTCTCATCACCACCTCGGAATCGAACGGAACCGCCGAGTAACCGGACGTGTATACACCGGGCAGGCCCTGGAGCATCGTGGGCACGCCGAGATTTCCCTGAGCCGCAATCCCTTTGTTTTCGACGATGCTGACGGCTGCGGGGACGTTCGCCAGATTTTGAGGACGCCCCCCTGTGGAGACCACTTCACCTGGAGTCAAGGGGTAGTCTGAGCCCGGTTGGCCCGCTGGAATCGGCTCGCTCGTGCCGAAGCCTTCGCCGGACGTTCCAGTGGCAGTCTGCACCTGCCTGCGATCTGAGCGAGGAGCATCGATTTCTACCGGAGCAAGCTCCTCCCACCTTTGGTCCGAAGGCTGCGTCTGTGAGGAAGCCTGCTGAGCGTCGGCCGACGTCAAACCCAAAGTCACCACACACGTAACCACCAGAACAAACGAGATAAGTGCTGTGTGCAAGAGAAGAGTCGAATCTCTCATTTCTGTGTCTCCTGGTGCAAATGGAATAATGAATCGAAGCGAGTTGCAGGCAGTGGCTCCTACGGCCGACCACTCTGACGACACGAAAAACTTTTCGGCCTGTCCTCTGCCGATGCGCAGGACGCAGATCGGACACTGCATGTTTGGTCAGCCAAACAAGCTGCAACGAGATTGATCTTGACTTCGGGGGCTCAGGCTTGGATAGTGGCGAGAAAGGGAATGGCTGCAAATTCCCGCTTGCCTCGGGTTCCGTCGCTACCGGAACCCGGGGCCCCAGCACGTGCCCGCCGGTGTCAACTCACGATTAGGTTATCCGACAATTGAGAACCTCCTTCCTGGAGCAACGACCACACAGTCTGAAAAGGCAGCGGCCCGGACTGACGGCTCAGCCAAGGGGGAGACGCGAAGTAAAACAGTTACGGGTGGCTCTTCGTTCGCCGACCGCGCCTCCTCATGCCTATTGCAATGAAGACAAGCACTAACACGGCGAACAGAATCGCGTACCACTGTGCGCCGGACGAGGGTAGTTTCGTGCTCTCGTCCTGGGAATTCACGTCCTCCATCTTGTATCCTTCCACGCTCTCTTCGCTTTTGCCATCGGCTTCCTTCTCTTGCTCCTTCTTCGTTTCGGGAGTTGCTTGCTTGTCAAAGCCTTCGTTCAATTGCTTCTTGGTCTGAGCCAATTCGGCCGCCTGTTGTTCGAGGCTCTTCTTGAGCGCTTTCTCCAGAGCCACCTTGAATCGCTCCACCATCTCAGGCGACAACACACCCGGGATCGAGATAATGTTCATCACCATGTTGTTGAGCAAAGGGTTGTTGCATGTGTGGTCACAGCACGCTACGCCCTGTTCCACCACACTGATAGCGTACTCTGCGGCAAGCTTTTTCTTCGTGGCTTCGTCGGCCTGCCAGTATTCCTTTCGGATCGCCTCCAACATCCTGGCGGTAATTGACTGATAGGCCCAAGGATTAGCCTCATTGAAGAACGATTTGATAGCAAGATCGTACTTGTCCTCAACGTAGACAGCGAACGTCTCGCGCCACTTGGCCTCATCAACCGCAAAGGGCGTTGTCACCTGCCACCCCCACAGGTGCTCGACAAATTGGGACATTTCCCTTGCACCCGCGTAGTTTTCTTTTTTCATCCCGTCGATCCATTTCGGGTTCAGGTACCGAGTGCGTAGTTCCCTGCCTATGGTCTTGCTCAGATTCTCGACGTTGATCTCGCCGGGTCTTTGCTGTCGCGTAATCAAGGTATCGGGGGCCTTACCCCGCTCTTTGCGTATTGCGAGCGCCAACCCGCCCAGATCCTGGAACATGTCGTCGTTGTCCATGGTCCCCAAGACAGCCGAGGACATGGAATGAACAGCCACGTCGGACATCCGCAGGTTCTCTTTGAACACGTCCGGAGCCTTGATTCCCCACTTGCCTTGACCATATGCGTAACCGTCATGGTTCTCAAACACCTTGGCTAACTCGTCATCGCTGTCCCAAAACCCCGACGCTGCGGTCAGCTCGGACACCCGGTTGCCGTACGCACCAGGAGTCTGGGTGAATATGCGCATCTGAGACAGCTCGCGAGCCTGGTCTTCAGCCAGCCCCGATTCCATGAGTCGCGTTCTCATCCGTTCGCTATTGTTGCGAATGAGGTTCTCGACATCATCGAGCACTGCAGCGGCCTGGACAGCTTGGTCCAAGTAGAGAAACATGTTAGGAAACATGTCCCGGTACAACCCCGATGGATTGATCAGCACATCGATCCGAGGTCTCTTCAGAACCGCACCTGGAATAGCCTCCACACCGACCACTCGGTCACTGCTGTCCCACCTGGGCTTCATTCCCATCAGGTGGAGTATCGTAGCTTCGTTCAAGCCCTCGTTCCTGATAGTCTCTACGGCCCAAAGTACGATAGCAACCTTCTCGGGATACCGGCCCTTTTCCTTGAGGCTCTTGTCTATGATATCTTGGGCTGCCTTGGTTCCAAGCTGGTATGCTTCCTTCGAGGGTATTTTCGCAGGATCGAACCCATAGAAATTCTTCCCTGTCGGTATGGCCTCCGGGTTCCTGAAAGGATCATTCCCCTGACCGGGGGGCACGTAACGTCCGTTGAGACCGGCGACCGATCGATTCAGCTCCCTTTCCCCACATTCGGACAACCTCTGCGTGACATCTTGACCATCGCGTTCAGGATGCAACTTAAGGATGAACTGCACGGTCTCTGACAGCGCGTCTCCGTCAGGGGACACTCCGAACGTGTGCAGCCCGTACGGCATGAAGTTCTCACGCACCTCCAAAAGGTAGTGCTCGACCTCTTCAAGGGCATCGTCCCCGATATCGGTAAGCGACAGATCCTTATCGAGTCCTAGCTTGCGAATGAGCTCCACGATCGCCTCAAATCTTACGGCCGCGGTCTCGGCACCGGAGGCCACAGAGGTCTGGTATTGATTGAGCATTTCCTGCAGCTTGCTGTATTCTCGATAGAGGCCTCCTTCTTTTATGGGAGGGATGAGATAGTCCACGATAACACCTCTCCCGCGACGCTTGGCTTGAATGCCTTCCCCCACATCATCGACCAGGTAGGGATAGATATTGGGGATATCGGTTATGAGCACATCTGGCGGACAGCTCGCGCTGAGGCCCGCTTGCTTTCCCGGAAGCCATTCATGGGTGGCATGTGTGCCGAAATGAATCATGGCATCGGCACCAAAACCGTGCTTCATCCAGAGGTACGCAGCCACATACTGATGATGGGGATAGAGGGTGGGAGAATGGTAGAGTTTCTCCGGATCATCGGACCACCCTCGAGACGGCTCGGGCATCAGCATGACATTCCCCAGCACGATCCCGGGGATAATGACCTCTCCGTCCCGAATCATTATGTCGGATTTCTCTACTTCACCCCATTGTTCAAGAACACTCTTACGGAATTCCTCCGGCAGTTGCGCAAACCAAGCTTCGTAGGTTTCCACCGGCACCCGGACGATGCTCTCGCTTCGCAGCATGTCTTCAAGCTCGCCGGGCGCCCAGTTTCCGATGTTTCTTCCGCTCTTCAGGATGAGCTCTTTAAGCCTCTCGCTGGTCAAGTCGTCTTTCGACCGTACAGTGTAGCCTTCTTTGCGTAAGCGGGCCAGAAGCTGCTCAAGGCTTGCGAAAGCATTCAAGTACCCAGCTCCTATGTTCTGTTTGCCGGGTGAATGATTGTAAAAGAGGATGATCACCTTCTTCTGATCATTGGGCTTGCGTTGGAGGTTCACCCATTTCTTGACCCGTGGAACAATGAGCTCCAGGTTCTCTTTAATAATCTTGTGAACGTAAACGCTGTTTCTCGTTTCTGCATTCATCTGCTTCTCTTTGCCGGATACAACGCTCGGCTCGACAAGACCCGAAAGCTCGGGATTGGCTATCGCCCAGCCCACTTCCATAGGCGGAATTCCCGTTGGGTCCTTTTTCCAATCACTGATCGTGGAAAATTGGAGGTTCAAGAGATTGAGGACAGGCACATTGAGGTGTCGCAGGCTCGCAGCAACGGACTCATCCAGGGCAGACTGAAATTTCAGAGAAAATGCGAGAACGATGTCCATGTACGGTTGCCCTGACCTATCGATCATGAGCTTCTTTAGGACGTCGGGATCCCAGCCGAATGCCATGACCGTGCTCAATCCTTCCTCTTCCAACCGTCGGATCACGTAATCCACTTGTCCGATCTGGTCCTTACCCATGAGGCGGGACAGACCCATGACCGCCACAAAGGGGGCATCCGGGCCAAAAGTGGGCCGGCTTCTATACCATGCGAGGTAGCTATCTGCATCGGAAAATAGAGCGCCAGCGTCAGGGTGGTAGAGACCCAATACCGGCAGGACTTCCACCTTTTCATAGAGGATGAAGCGATCGAATTCCAGATGAGCGACTTTTAGAATGAGGTTTCTAACGTTCCGGTCACTCATGTGATGATAGAAGTCTCTGATCTCATCATCGAAGACGTACCCTCGTCGCTTTAGGTCGTCGTTTTGGTTCGCCCCCCTTACCGCGTAGACGCGCTTCTTGCTGATGTCCACGTTCTTGTCCACGTATTCGACTATTCGGTTGTCCATCACATCGACAACCATGACATCGGAACCGAGAAAGGATGCACGACTTTTCTCGTTCTGTTCGATCTCCTCGAGAGTGAAAAAGGAAACCGTCGTGCCTTTGGGTAACTCGACTGTTCCTACCGCTTCGGAAACAACAAGCGTGTCTGAGTCCAGTATCAGGAGACCGATCTGCTTCCCATCACAGACTCCACAACAAAGCAGTATTGCCAGGCACGCAGGAAACATGGCAAGCGCTTTGGTTAACAACCGTCGGCCTTGCCTACGCGCCGATTGGGGACGAAGTCGCTGCCTCTCAGTTCTTGTGCAGAAGAGAAGGGACAGAGTGCCCATGGAGCGCCAACTGAAGCGGCCTATCTCATGCACCCTTCCCCACAGACTCTTTCCGCTCCCAACTGCTCTTGCGATCACACGGGCGACACAGGGTGCATGAGGAGTGCTCAGTACATCAAGACGAGTTGCAAGCATGGCAAACCTCCGACCCATTCCGAGACGTCCACCGTGGTGCCGTCTTCGAGGCGACACGCCTGGTTTGCGGTCTTTCTGTGCTCTTCCGACAACGAAGAAGCAATTGAAATCTCGTAGCCCAAGAACACAAAAACCCGAGCCCAACAGCGGACTCGGGAATGCACCCAGCTTCCTTCTTCCCGATGGTTGCCGTCTCTCGCGGCGTCGTTACTACAGGCAGGTCTTCTGGCTACCGGATCATCCTAATCATCTGAACCTTCCCACCCGGTTGAACCAGGCAGTGGCATCTCTCAGATTTTCGTCCCCGGATACAGCGGCGGGACCGCGCCGGACTCCAACCGGCTTCCCTATTAAGCGAATTTGGCACCTGTATCGTGATACAATAGACAAGACGTTCTCTTGATGTCAAGAAAAAGAGTCGACGGTCTTCCGGCGAGATACGTCTTGCCGCTACCCGGTCCGCCGATGATGTGAATCCTCGACAACATTCCTCCTACGTGCTCGTGTTGAATGGCAGAGAAGAAGCCCCTCTTGCAGTCGCGGGACCTCTCGCTTCCGGCACCTGTGCTCGTGGTCATCGATAGCTGTCCCCCAACAAATGGAGATTCCCCACGCTGACTCGTTGGAGTCCTGCTGCTTCTGCAGCTTCTCTGCAGCGCAGCGCGTGCTGCCTGGAGGTCCTCGGCAGGTCGTTCAGGTAAAACGAGGGGTGAAATGCAAGCATTCTGTACGGAATCGTCGGATTCAACTCCGCGAGAAAGCGAGCAATGGAAGTAACCTCCTCCACGTCCACGTAACCGGGAACCAGCAGCGTGCTTGCCACGAGGAATGGCGGTTCCGATCTTCGAGAAATCAGTCGGCTCAACCACCTGAAGTTCTGCAGGGTGCTTTCGTTTGATACTCCGCAGAGTGCCTGATGAATCTCATCGTGCCACGCCTTGAGATCGAATTTGATGCACCCGCCGGACTCCAGGGAGAGCTGCGCCATATGTTTGAGCAAGGCCTGTTCCGTTGCCCCGTTGGTTTCCCAGCAGATTCGAAGAACCCGATCTCCAGCTTTGCGTCGCGCTATCGCGGATGCCTTCAGGGCATGCAGGATCTGTGGCGAAGGATCGCCGCCGAAATAACAGATGCATGCAGTCCTTTCATCAGCGGCTTCGGCCAGTTGCTCTGCAGTGACAATCTTTGCCGAAAAGGTCTGAAACCGAAAGTGGTAGTTCTGGCAGTACAAGCAATTGAAGGAGCAGGCGTGATAGAAGACCGCAAGATTCTTGTACCCAAATTCAGGCCCTCTCGAGACCGAATATTCGGGATAACCAACGTCTCCGCCCGCTGGACACACGAAGTCGGCAACGCAATTGGTGGGGAGCGGGTCGTGGTAATACGAGAGATTCCCCTCCTGCGGCCGTCCGCCCTTGAGCATGCCCCCGACAACCTTCCGGACACCGCAATATCCTAACCCACCCTCGGGAATCTTGCACTTGTGAAAGCATAAGGTGCACGCGATACCTCCCTCTGCCCTGGGCGGGTCACACGGCAGTCCGTGTGACCTGCGGCTGTCGTCGTGAGTTGCCTTGATATGGGGCCACAACTCACTGAAACGACCTCTGATGCAATCGCCACAGAACCCGATGGAGTCCGAAACGGTAATCGAGCTCCTGTCACAGTACTTGCACGTGCCCATCGCTTACACCATCGGGATTTGCATGGATGCTCGTGTCCTGAACTTTCGCGTGGCTGGCGAGACAATATGCTCTATAGTCCACAGTCACTTTCAAGCCCTAACTCTTTGATGAAATCCTCCAAATGGGCCACTTCACCCGTTTCCAGAGCCTCATCTATTGCTTCGGCGGCGGCGCAGTAGTGCAGGTAGTCCTCACTCTCTTCGTTCTCCACGTTCCCCGATTCTCCGATCAGAATTTCATCGCGACCCACCATGTTTGCCTCTGGCATTTCTCATACCCCTTCCCGAAACCACCATCATTTCGATCACGGATACCAAAGAAGACACCGGAAGTCACCCCTTCGTTTCCCTGAGAAAGACGGGAATCGGCTCAATTGTGCCCGCATGCTAAGGAGGCCACCTCACTGCTCAAGCGAAAATCACTGGTTGATGCCCTCCTAGACATCCTCAACTACCACTGCACTACCATCCGAATATCCGGCCCATCCCTCCGATCTCCCGCTCATGCCGAATCTCAAGATTCCGACAAGAACCCTGCCAAGAAACAAACATCCAAATCAAGATGAACCCGGAATCACCCGCGCACCAAACGGGTAAATTAATGAGAGCACAAAAGGGTCGATTCCTCGGAGCGCCCAGGAATACAGAAGAAACTGATCTGTCCCTTGCGCAAGAGTCCCGTCAGGCCGTGTGTAGGATTGTATGCAATCGCAACGAGCTACAGTAGAACATGGAACTAATGGATCAGGGGATTCGCGACTTTCCGGCTCATGATTTGGGTTGCTCTGATCATTCTGCGAAGACTAGGGGTGTTCGTGTGAGGTTGCTCGGCTCAGCTCGTTCCTGGCTGATGTCACGCTAGTTTCGCAGTCCCTTCGTCCGAGATAGCCTGCGCGAGTGATCAGGGATCTCGATAGCGCCGCTTGAGGCCGCGAGCACTGTTAGAGTCGCACACATTCGCGTGGGTTACTTATTTGGATCCGCTTTGAAAAGGTATGCTGGGTCTCGACTGCCGAGGACTTGCGCACTTCTGACAAAATTTGGATTCTTCTCCCTGTCCGACCTGTTATCGTATTTAGTAGAGACGCGGTGCGGCTCAGTCAATTATCATGGAAGAAGAGGTCACGGATGAACATCCAACGTGACCTTTCGGGAGGGGGGATATCATGACGTGGCTATGCGAAACACTTTCATAAACCGTGCCTCGCGACCCGAATGCCATCAGGTAATCCCCTGGGTTGTCCTGTTTGGACCTGATATAACCCTCTCTTACCCCGTTAAGCCTCGAAATCCGATACTCCTCATGAAAGGGGGGACACCCTCATGAAAGGGGGAACCCCCAAAAAACTGAGAGCCTTGCTCAAGTCAATACTGATTCTCCCGGGCAATCTTCTCTCCTCTACGCACGGCATAGCCAATGCCCGGCACTGTCATCTCCAAGTGCCTGGCCAATTCTGTGAGTGATGGCCACAATTCTCTTGCCGCCCAGAAGCAGAGAAGACTCTTGGCTACGACTTCCTTCCTGTTTCTGCCTTTTGAGAGAATTTCATCCGGTTGCGTTTCGAGAATCTCGGCCACTGAGCAGTCTTCTCATCAGTGAGGGTGGCGGCGATCCACCTGTTCTGAAACAACAATGCGCATGATTAGGAATCAGAGCCCAGGCATAGCAGGCCGTTTGGGTCTCAGGCAACAAGGTCTCAAGTCGATTCAAGAGGTTGTCCCGATCTCGATCGTCCTTGAAAATCCTTCTGCCCTCGATCCCGCGTATCATCACGTGGTGAAGAACAGCGAAAGCGTCTATTCTCGCCGATCTGGGCATGAACAAGGTCTGTACAGCTATTCAGCTTGCATGTCTACTTAGTTTTTGGAGAGCCTCCCGCGGGCCCCGCGGACTTGGAGACGGCCTCCATGTTCTGGACATAGGTCTCTGCCGATGAGCTACATGGCTCCTCTGTCAAAAGAGTTCCACTCGATCGTTCGGGCTTGAAAAACGCCAGAAGATCTCTGATCTTAGAGGAACGGGTAGTCGTGACGGTTTACAGGACTTCTCGATTGGAGAGGTACCGGAGGTGAAGGTCCAATGAAAATCCAGTATAACGAAGAAACCGATACGTTGACCATCACCTTTCGTGATGCGCGGGTACGAGAAAGTGACGAAATTCGTCCTGGAACCATAGTAGATTTCGGTCACGACGGCGGAGTGGTTGGGATTGAAATAGTGTCGGCCTCGAAATTCGTTGAAAAGACCCGAGAAATCCAGTTCGCGGTGGGTGAATAAGAAAATGACGGCCGGCTAACCCGAAAGCTCGTCCGCGACCGTGCCCTCTCTAACAGCAGGGGATCGAAGCGGCTCTTCTCGGGGGACCAAATCAACGAGCCCAATGGCAGAGCGATTATTCTCCTGTTGAGGGGGAGCTTGGCGAATGTCCGGAAACGGACTTGCCCGCGCGTGACAACGAATCGTCGTACCACCGTATCGCATTGCACTGAACGAAGGAACGGCGGGCTGTGAGCGTCTCCGCTTATTTGTCAAGGAACTATCCCCGAATGATCAACCGAAGAGGGTTCCCATTTGGTATGGGTGGGTCCCCTTGACTATCTCGATGTGGCATTTGGCCTCCAGTTTGACGATCACGGATTCGGTGTGGGGGCAATTGATAAGGCATTGTGCTAGATGAATCTTCGTGGGCTCTTCACTGAAGCTCGAGGAATTCCACACCTTCATCAGGGCCAGGCCCCCATCAACGCATAGCCTGGGCAGTCCCCACAGCTCGTGATGCCGACTACTTCCGCCTTTGTGGATCGGTACCGGCTGAATTCACCTTCATACCGGTTCAAGGCCACCAAACAACGTGAACAGCCGCAAACGCAGTTGGAATTCAGCAGCGTGGAAATGCTCAAAGCCTGCCTCGCAACGAGCGACGGAGTCACCATGATTCCTAAGGTAACGGTCCGCAGCGAGGTCGCTCGCGGCGAGTTATCGGTTCTGCAATGGGAGGACGAGCACATGGAAACAGCGGTTCTCATGATACGCCATGAGGAGAAGTGGCTTTCACCCTCATTGCAGGCGTTCATCGAAATTTCCAGAGAGCTTATCGGGTCCGAATAGCGTGCCAGCAACGGGAGCCTGAGTACTTGGAAAGGGGTGCAGAATTGGATGGAACGCACCAAATCCGCAGTCGTTGCTCCGGGGTCGGGAATCGTCTTGACAAGCATCCGGTCACAGGCTAAGATCCTGCTGAGTTGGGGGATCGTCTAGCGGCAGGACGACGGGTTCTGGCCCCGTTAACCGAGGTTCGAATCCTCGTCCCCCAGCCATTATATCTCCAGGTATAACCCAAGCTTCTCGACGCAATTGCTCGCGATCTGCTGAATTCCTTCAGACGTTGAAGTCTGGCCACGTTCGCCCATCCAACACCCAGTCAGTCGCATAGGCCCGTTGTTGCTGTAGAGCCAATCGTTAGAGAAATTTTCAGCGTCGCGATGCGTGACGGTCGCTTGACCTTTCCCAGCAGTCGAGTTCCTGTTCTCTTCTTTGGCGCAATTTCGGCGGGAGGTACGAGACGAGCACCCTTGCCGTTCAAGGTCGTCTATCGGTTAAACGTCGCGTGCCGAATAAAGCTCACCAGGTCTTCAGGGTGCATCGTCGTCTCCTTTAAGAAACTCGTCTTGGCACGATGGTACCTCATCGTGTTTTCCGAAGAGAAGGCCTATGGGGTTCTGCCGGAGCCGATCGGGCCGAGAGTCCTCCAAGCGTTCGGCCTGAGTGCGCAACGAGAATTTGCTTTGACGAGCGTTGGCAAGACGTCTAGATTCTCTCCTGGACAGGTAACGACCGTTGAGAGATTTCAAAGGGAAAGGCCGTGGGCGATCGATCGAGGGATTGGCTTCAGCAGGCGATTCGAGATTTGGACCAGGCTCGATCATCGAGACAGGAAGGTCGCCACGAATGGGCCTGCTTTGCAGCCCATCAGTCCGCAGAAAAGGCTGTGAAAGCTCTTCACCTCGCGCATGGTCAGGAGGCATGGGGGCACGTGATAGCGACTCTCCTTCGCGAGCTTCCCATAGATCCTTCGTCCGACATGGTTGAAAAAGCCAAGGTCCTGGATAACTTCTACATTCCCACTCGATATCCCTACGGGCATCCGGATGGGGCTCCTTTTGAGCATTATGGCCCCCTTCAGAGTGAGCAGGCGATCAGCTATGCCAGTGAGATCCTTGAATTCGTCCGTGTTCAAATGGCCGGACCTCCGGACAGTTGAGGCGGCAGTCCGCGCCTGGGCAAAAGAGGCTGTAAGCGCCCACCCGGAGATCATGAGGCTCGGTTATTTTGGCTCTTACGCAGGCAGGAACAGAGCAAAGAGGAGCCCCTGACAGAGGGCTCCCCACGACAGTCGCTTTTTCGGGTGACTAGCCTGCCGACACAGGCAAGATGCGCAGAACTTCCTTTATGTCCGCCAGATCGGCGAGTTTTTCGATCCGAATGGTCCCGATCACTATGTTTCCGGCAGTTGCCGAGTACGAGATGTCTAATCCCTTTTCCTTCAGGGTCTTAAGGATCTCATCCGTTCTCTTCGAAAGCCAGACCTGGACGAGGGTCGTGCCGCCCTTCACGGATGCCTTGCCGCGAGTGTAATCCACCACGGGCTCCTTCAGATCGAGCAGAGCCCGAAGGTCGGGATCGAGCTTTGTTCGGACTGCCAGTGCCCTGGAATCGCTTTCGCCTTCAGGTTTGCGAGACAACTCCCTTTCCTCTTTCGCAAGGCCGTCTCGTGACAGGAGATGGCTCGATTTCCCAGCCATCTCGTCCAATTTCATCTCCGCAGGGACACTGGCTTGACCGCCGGGAACGACGTTTGCCGAGGAGACCCCAGCCTTGGTGCGGGCAAATACCCCTATCGTGGGAATTCCTCGTCCTTCGTAGCGCTCGCCAAGAGCCTGAGCGGTCGGTGCCAGCGTCGAGAAAGCTGGAGAGGCAGCACCTTGAGGCATAACCGAGGACTTGTCTCCGAACACGCCTTCACGACTCACGCCATCCGGCATTTCCGCGGGAACGATGACCTTGGTAGGTTTGCCTCCGATAGTGACCACTGTCTCTTCCACTGCCACGAAGCTGGTGAATTGGGTCATGATCCTATGCTCTAACGCAACCTTGATGACGCTGTCCCGAATATCTGTCTTCACAGTCCCGCGCTGGAGTCCCATCCAATCCCGCCCCATCAAGTCGTCCACTTTGGCTCGGGCCCAAAGCGAAGCGAGAGAGCTGTGAGCAGGCTCTTTTTCTGGCAGCGTAACCTCCAGAGTCTCCTCGTACGGTCTTCCGCCGCTCCTGCCCTTTATGGTGACCGTCCCCTTTCCCGGTGTGGTGTATCGTGCTTTGAACACGAGCGGCTTTTGGTTCCACAGATCGGAGATGGCTTCAGGATAGATTTCCTCGAGAGAGATGCCTCTGGTGGTGAGGCTCACGTCGGTAAGCACTGGGGTTGAAATGCGCTCATAGAACTTCTTGCCCACTTCTTCTGCGGAGCTGTTAAGCAATACGTAGTCCACTTCCCCTCCCCCAACCCTGGCCATGGTGTCCAGAAGAAATCTGTTGACCGAATTTCCCGTGCCAAAGGGAAACCACCGACTCGTGCCTCGCAAGCGCTGTACGAGAGAGACAATCTCGAAGTCGTTTCCCACGTATCCGTCCGTCATGAAGGTGACAATGCGAAGCCTTCCTTCTGCTGGTGGCGTCTTGCACACAAGCTCGACCGCCGGGGCCATCCAGGTACCGCCGTTGCCTTCCAGCGACTGCACGTAACGCAGGGCCTTTTCCCGAAATTCAGCGGTGGCCTTCTTCGGCTCGGAGAAAAGCATGTTCGCGGTGGACCCGAAGTCAATGACGTTGAACGTGTCGTTCGGGTTCATGTGGTCGATCACGTACTTGATAGTCTCTTTTGCCTTCTGAAGCGGCTTGCCTCTCTGAGATCCGGATCGGTCGATGACGAAAATCATCTCTTTCGGGGCCACCTGTTCGGATTTGACTCGCTTGGGAGGTATCAAGATTAGGGTGATGTACCCTTCCTTGTCGTCACGGTGCGTGAGCACGCCGGATCGAAGCGAGTCAGAAGCCACCTCGTAGCGCAGGACGAAGTCTCTGTTTGGGATCTCCCTCCGATTTGTGAGATTTACCGTTGCGCGATTCTTGCCGTCTCGAACGACCTGCACTTCATGGAGTCTCGATTCTATCTTTTCGATCGGGACTCCTGCGTCGAGAGAGACGCTAATGTCGATATCATGCCCTGCCCTCGTGCCTTCTCGCGTCACGGGCGGGGTGATAGAGCTGGCATCGGGAACCATGTCGGTATCGGACGCCCAACCCGTACCTGTGCGACCTTCAGGACTGCCCGGAATGAATCTCGGGCCCACTACCATGGGAAAGACAAAGGTGAACGAACCGTCAGCGTATGGCAGAATTTCTACGTATTTTATCGTGATTTCCACCTTCTGGCCGGGCATGATGTTGGCCACAGCTTGGGTGAAGATATTCGGCCTTTCCTGATCCAGGAGAGAAGCCACGTGTCCCTTCTCTCGTGCTTGCTCGTATGTTCTGCGCGCCTCTTCTCGCGTTCGTATCTCCCCTCGCACGACCCGATCCCCAACGCGCATGATCATGTCGTTAACTGCAGCATCTCCGGGAAGTGGAAACGTATATATAGCTTCTATCTTTTCGGCATTGGGATTGTGAAACGTCTGAGTAACAGTCACGCTCGAAGCGAACCCGGAAATCTCCGCTCTGACAGACGTGTGGTCGAGAGGACATGCGTTCCTCACGCTCCCGTCCGGCTCGATAATGTTTAGGGTCCCCTGGCCCGGCTCTGGAACCTTTTGGGACTCAGCAGTCCAGGCCCACGGGGAGATCACCAGCACGATGGCTGACACTATGAGAAAGTGGGTGATCTTGTTCATCGTTCGCTCCTCCAAAAGAAGTCCTTCTGCTCAGAGGCCTCAGGTATGGCCCTGCAGATCCATTCGCAGTCCGCGGAAGAACGTTGCAGTACTCGGACAAAAAATGGGAAGAGGACAGAACTAATGGGAATTGATACAAGGACGGAATCCGCTCAGGACATCAGAGGCTCAAGAGCATTGGAGGAAACATCACGCGGTATACCAGTGGGGACGATGCGAGATCCAGCTTTGCACCGCATCGAATATCCAGTCTTCGAGGCTTCTGGCAAGATAGAACTTCGGGAACAGAAGGTCATCTTCAGCAGAAATGACCCCCTCTGCCACAGCCAGTTTGGCCAAAGGGGTATTGGGGTAGATTCGGATACCAATTGTGATGTGCATCCCCTCCAGACCAAGGGAGTCAGCGAAGGCGAGGCTTTGCTCAACCGTGGCCTTCGTCTCCCCGGGACCACCGAGCAAAAGGAATCCCATTCTGTGAATCCCGTAATCGCCCAAGAGGAGGGACGAGCACCAGACATCGTCAGGCCTGAATCGCTTGTTCAGGGCCAGAAGAATTTCCTCGCACCCACTCTCGAATCCGAGGGCAACATCGGTGCACCCAGCACGTGCCATTGCCTGCACCAGGGTCTTGTCCAGCTTGTGGGGATAGAGGATGCAGCTCCAGGAAAAGCCAGGGTCAATATCCGCGAGTCTCGCGCAAAGATCGAGTGCGTGAAATTGGGGAAGATTGAAGGTGTTGTCCACGAAATAGAGCTTGCGGAATCCAGCGTGATTCCAATCCGAAAGCCACTCCACGACCTTCGAGGGGGTGCGACGCCGGAGGGCCCTCCCTTCTATGGTGGCCGTGGAGCAATACGTGCAATTCATGGGGCAACCTCTCCTCGTTTGCACAGGAAGAACAAACTCCTCGGCCATGGCGATTCGAGATGCGAAAACCCTGACATCGGGCAATGGGAAGAGATCCAATTCGTGCTTAAGATCTGGAGGGTTCTTCACCCCTCTGGCGCGAATGCACAAACCGGGGATAGATGAAACGTCCGTACTAGTACCGATTGCATCGAGGAGGGCGGGGAACGCCGCCTCCCCCTCACCCTGTATGCCTAGCTCCACATCGAGATATTCCAACACGCTCGTGGGAAACATCGAGTATCCGGCGCCCCCAAGAACGATAGGCACGTCGGCAAACCGCTTGCACAGAGCTACCACATCGGTCACCCGCTCTAATAGAAATACCGGGTTTTCGAGGTTCTGGTCGTCGATATTCCTAACAGATATTCCAATGACTTGCGGAGCCAACCCAACGACGGCCTGTCTGATGGCATCTGCCCAATCTGTTTCTGGCATGAGATCAAGCACCTGCACGTCATGCCCCGCATGGCTCGCTGCTGCTGCCACGCACGCGAGCCCGAGAGGCCAGGTGGGCATGTTGATCTGTTCTCTGTTTGGGGAGATCAAGAGGACGCGCATGGCGTCTGCCCTCCTTCGCGTGATCGGTGCTGTCCTCCGGATCGAGCTTCGCAAATCCGCCGGTTGTCAGGGTAGCCTATTTCCCGGGCCGCGGCCATTGGTACGCAAATGCATGAGATGGCGAACGATGTCAATGCCATGGAGGATTTTCGCCCACGCCTTTCTGGATGATTCTTCTATAGAGTAGCCGCTCAAGGCAACGTCGGATACATGGGCGTGAGCAATCCAGCGGCACTGTGCGGCAAACGGATGCGAAACCACCTGTCGTGACATGTCCAATGCGAGAGAGAAGGTCTGCACTTTCCCCACTACTGCGTTCAAGCCCTCCACACAGAGCCCCGATCGAGAGACATTCTTCACGACGCCTTCCACATGCGGGGCCCTGACTTCAACGATCGGGATCACGAGCTCGAGATTGTTTCGGGGGAACATGCGGAGAGTGTCCGTAGAAATGACCTTGTTCCCGAATATTGACCAGGACAGGACATCAACATGGTTTATGGCCCTGATATCGAGAAGCGTCCTGAACACATCCTCGAGATCGAAGGCTGACAGGCCATACTTTGCCATGAGCTGGACATCGCTCGTTCCCGAGAGGATTTCCTTGACGATTACTTTGCAGTCAATCGGTCGCCGAAACAAACGCTCGCCTCCTGCGTCGGACCAGTGCGCGCTCGAGCCGACACACCTCCAGGGCTTTGCGACACCAATGCGTGACCGTCGCCCCTGGCAACTACAGTCCCTGCGCAGGACGGTCGAGCACGCATCCACACTGCAATCATGCCTACTTAAGACTAGCACATCCACCGTGGAGAATACACCGCTGGAGGATTTCATCATATGATGAACGCTGCCTTACCTTCGTCTCATTTGCCTGAGGCCCATTGATCCATTACAATAGGGGGAAACCTTCGGGGCACGTCTTCAGCGCTCCTTGTTCAGCCCCCTCACCCGGCACGGCAGGAGACGCAAGCCCCCGACCACCTACCACTGTCTATCCTCCAAGGTTTCCGAGCGATCGATTTGGCGGAAGCCTTATTCGGAAGGAGATTGGCCGATGGATTCTTCCTTTAGTGCTTCGAAAGTGGCGCGGGCATGGATCTGGGCGCTGCTGTTCTGCTTGGCTGTCGCTGTTGGGGGGTACCTGGCGCGCAACGAGCTAATCCCCTTTTTCATGACACGTCCATCTTTGAACGGGCTCATCACCTGTCTCCTCCTCATTGGCTTGGTTCTCTCCTTTTATCACTTGGGTCGGCTTCTCAGCCAGGCACGGAACATGGACAAGTTGGCAGCTCAGCTTGCGGATTCCTTGCCTCTCCATGAGGACACCCTTGAGAAGGCGATCCACGGCGCAGGGAGAGGCCTCGTTGCGGATCGGTGTATCAGAACTGTGAGAGCTGTGAGGAGGGGAGAAAATCCTGAAGCCGTTACCCTGTTGTCAGAGGCTGACATGGAGTCAGAGGAGGGCCGAGGGATTGCGGTCCGTTACCTCCTGGGGGTCATGGTTTTCCTGGGTCTTATAGGGACCTTCTGGGGGGTTCTTCTCACAGTGGGCGGAGTGCAGAAGGTGCTCGAATCGCTGGAGCCGGACCGAATTGCTGATGCAGCACAATTCGTTGAGCAACTCAAGGGTTCCATGGGCGGTCTGCTCGGCGGGATGTCGACCGCCTTCAGCACGTCCCTATTCGGTCTCGGCGGCTCAGTGATTCTCGGGTTTGTGGACGCTCAGACGAGGCGCGCGAGAAGCGCAGTGCTGTCAGATTTGGACAGGTTCGTTGTTACTGCTTTGATTCCCGCCACCGCGGTATACGAAGCGCGGACAGTAAGCCAACCCGCCGTCTCGCGGCGACGGGTGCCTGGTGCAGAGCTCCAGGTAATCGCGTCCCAGCAAGCTCTCGCAGAGAACTTTCGACGGCTAGCAGAAGTCATGGCAAACCAGTCGGCTACGGACGAAAAGCTGACCAATGCCATTGTGGAGATGAAGGGAATGCTCGAATCGTTGCAGCAAGAGCAGAAGCTCACGCAGGAGAGCATTCGAATTGCCAATCAGGTGCGGCAGAGCATTTTGGATCGGATGGAAAGCTTTGAACAACAAATGGAGAGACTTGTCAAGGAGACACGCTTGTCCCGAGACGGCACCGAAGTGATGGGGAGAGCTTTTCTGGATCGTCTCAAGCTCGAGGGGGAAATAACCAATAAAACCCTTTCCATAGGCTTCTCGGATCTTATTCGGGCGCTCGATCCGCAAGGGACAAAGTCTGACCTGACCAATGAGTTCCGAGAGGATGAAGGCTAATGGCAAGCAAGAGAGCAAACCGAATTCAGGAACGGTTCGACGTATGGCCGGGCTTCACGGACATCATGGTGGGCGTGTTTCTCGTGTTTGCCTTCGTATTGACGCTTTTTACGATTACTGAGACGATCCTTTCCCAATCGTTGGGCAAGAAGGACGAGGAGCTCAGCAGGCTCCACCAAGAAATTTCAAAAAAGATCGAGGAGCTTGAACAGCTCAAGATCGAAATCGCCCGCCTGGAGAGGCTCTTTGAGCTTCAGGTCGAGAAAACGGCCCAACTTGCACAAGAGCTCGCCCAAAGAACTGAACAGCTCAAATTAGCGGGCTCTGAGATCGAACAGAAGACGCAGGCACTCACAGAGCAGGAGCTGACGCTTGCCAGTCTTCGTTCCAAGCTTGACGCAGTGATTACGGAGCTTAACGAGAAAAGCTCGATCGTGCAGGCACAGGAGAAGCTGTTGGCCGAGGAAAGGAGAAGAGTCGCCGCTGCTCAGGATGAATTGGGCGAGAAATCGCGGCTCCTGAGTGAGACGGATGCTCGTCTTTCACAACTAGGTCGGACTTTGGAGCGAACGGAAGAAACGCTGGGGAAGACGAAGAGGGAACTGACCGAAAAATCGAGTCTTGTCCAAGACTTCAGAGATGCCATCGCGGCTCTCAACCAAAAAATCAGCCTCCTGAACAAGCAGATCGCCGGTTATCTCGACGAGATCGGGCGTCTCAATCGATTGCTCGCTGATGCGCAAGAAAGGGAATCTGCAGAGAAGATCCGGACAGCATCGCTTCAGAAGGAGATCTCCTCCCTCACCACGCAGCTCGATCAGATCTCCAAGAAACTTGCTGCCGCTGAAGCTGACAGGGCCAAGGAATTCCGTGTAGCCCAACTGGTGGATCTGCTTGGAAAAAAAGACAAGGAAATCGAGAGACTGAGGAAGCTTGCACAGTACCGAAGCGAATTTCTCGCAAGACTGGAGCGAGTGTTTGCCGGAGTCCCTGACATCAAGGTGCAGGGTGACCGCTTTGTCTTTCAGTCGGAAATACTCTTCGCTCCGGGAAGAGCCGAAATCAACGAAACCGGCAAGAGCGAATTGGACAAATTCGTGGGTATCTATCGGGAGATGTCCTCCAAGATTCCCAAGGACTTACCGGTACTGATCCTTGTACAGGGCCACACGGACATAGACCCCGTCCGGTCGGCGAGGTACAAATCCAATTGGGAGCTTTCTGCTGCCCGGTCCCTCGAAGTCGTACGCTACATGATCGAAAAAGGTATTCCTCCAAACAGGGTGGGAGTGGCTGCGCTGAGCGAATTCCATCCTGCTGCGGCGGGAGCATCACTCGAGGCGAAGCGGCTCAATAGACGGATCGAGATCAAGATCACGACCCTGTGATGCTTGCCTTTCTTGTAGGAGTGTACAAAAGAAATATTGGGGACATACCTGCAGCAGTGCAGAGCAAATGAATGATCGACTTTCTCACCCAAGCAGTTTATCCATTGGATACTTATCCCGCAGGTCTTTACGTTCACGTGCCGTTTTGCCGGAGCAAGTGCAGCTACTGTGGATTCGTGAGTACGGTCCACGATCCGGACATAGAAGAGATCTTCGTGGATGCGGTCATCAAGGAAATAACCTTGGGGCAGGGAGAACAAGCCTGGGGTATGCTCCACCGTGGCATTACCATCGACAGCGTCTATTTTGGAGGCGGCACCCCCTCTGTGTTGTCACTCGAGAGCCTTTCCCGCCTTCTTAAGAGTTGTTTCTCGAGTTTTCGCCTCGCTCAGCCAGTGGAGATAACCATGGAGATGAACCCAGCCACAGGCTCCGAAGAAATTTTCGGGGCGTGGCTTGCCATGGGAGTCAATCGGGTGAGTCTGGGCGTGCAGTCGCTCGACGACAGGGTGTTGCGCAACATGGGGCGATCTCACACCGCACAAGAAGCGCTGTACGCATTCAGGCTCCTGCGGCGTGTTGGTTTTGAGAATATTTCCGTTGACATCATGGCCGGTTTTCCCGGCCAATCGCGAAAATCGCTCCTCAGGACTACTGAAGAGCTCCTCACTCTACAGCCCGACCACCTTTCGGTTTACTTGCTCGAAGTGAAGCCCGGAACGCCCCTGGAACGGCAGTTGCAGCAAGGAGAGACGCGGGCGGTCGACGACGACGTCAGTGCCGGAATGTACGAAGACGTGTGTCGCCTGGCGGAAGCAGCAGGTTACGAACAGTACGAGATTGCCAACTTTGCCCGGAATGGCAAGTATTCGCGCCACAACGTGAAGTACTGGACCGACGCGCTGTACGTAGGCGTTGGGCCAGGAGCCTGCGGCATGACCGGCCGCCAGCGATACACCAATGTGGCGGACATTGGGGATTATTGCTCCGCACTCGCAAGATCAAGGCTTCCACGCGAAACCGTGGAGGATCTTTCGGCCGCAGTCAGATTCAGGGAAGCCCTCATTATGGGGCTGAGGCTGGTGCGCGGCATCAATCTCAGAGAGATTAGCACGCGATATGGTGTGGATGCAGTAGGTTATGTCAACGAAACCGTCGGGGACTTGGAGGCTGCCGGCCTACTCGAGATCAGCGGAGACCGGCTGGCTCTGACCTCCAGGGGCCGGTTGCTCTCGAACACGGTATTTTGCCGGTGGGTTTGAAAGCCTCGAGGGTTCGATCGAAGGCAGGGCGAGCTCCGTGCGTCCTGCCTCAGTTGACACCCTTGCGCTACCTGACTTAGAATAACACAAATGCTCGAATCGGAGACACGCTTGTCTCAGTGGATCCGTTTCGAAGCTTCTGGAGGATCTGCAAGACATGGCACGACATAAGGATACGATCACCACGAAAGGTGTTGAGATCCATCTGGTGGATCCGCCGGTACTCGAGGTAGATTGGGTTGGCATGCAGGAGCCCTTGACCCAACTTCTGGCTGCATGGTCGGATGATGGTACCGACCCTCCCATGCAACCACGCATCCTGGGGAAACCGGGGGTAGGAAAGACATCCCTCGCCATCACTGCAGCGAAACGGATGGGACAGGATCTGTACATTACCCAATGCACGGTGGACACGAAGCCCGAAGATCTCATTGTTTCCCCCGTGATCGCTGACAATGGCAAGATTCGGTACGTGGCTTCTCCTTTGGTTACCGCCATGGTCCGCGGCGGGATTTGTCTCCTCGACGAAGGAAACCGGATGAGCGAAAAGAGTTGGGCATCCATAGCACCTCTTCTCGACATGCGTCGCAGCGTCTTTTCCATCGTTGCGGGAGTCGAAATACGAGCGGCTGAGGAATTTCGGATCTGCGTGACCATGAACGAGGACGCTTCCACATTCGAGGTGCCCGAGTACATATACTCCCGGCTGCAACCCGCCATACACATGGATTTCCCCACGCGTGATGAAGAATATCGAATCTTGCGAGGCAAGCTCGCTGGCCCATCCGACTCATTGATACGGGAAGTAGTCGAGCTTCTGCAAAAGTCCCATGCAAAGGATGAAGATCTCAGCGTCCGGGACGGGCTCAACGTAGCCCGTTATGCATACCGCCTCATGAAGTTCTATCCGAAGCTCGACGAGCGCCGGGCGCTCGATCAGGCGGTCTTGCAGGTTACAGGAGACATCCGTGGCGCACTTGATGGCCCAAAATTGGTCTGATGTCGTCCGGCACGACAACATCACGCTCATCGGAGTGCTCCATTATCGGGTGGAGTTCGCTGTTCTGGTTCATGCGTACATCCGCCATGAAAGACCTGATTGCATTTGTGTTGAACTGCCCCACGCACTGGCGAGCCAGGTCACCGAAGGCCTGAAGAAGCTCCCGTACCATTCTGTCATTCTCTATCAAACGGCCAACGACGAGAATTCCGTATTGCTCATTGAGGGCTCAGACGGAGTTCAAGAGGCCGCAAGGCTTGCCTCTGAGGAGGGAATCCCGCTCTTCTTTGTCGATCCTCTCTCTCTGCGATATCCCCTCTTCATGGACAAGCTTTCCGATGCGTATCTCATCGATCTCATCGGCCAGAAGATGTTCGTGGAGCAGGTACTTAATGCCGCCAAACAAGACGACGAGGAGGAGAATTCAAGGCGTGAAACTTTCATAGCCGCGCGGCTTCAACAGATAGCCAGAGAGCATGAGAAAGTTCTTTTCGTTGGCGGATTGGCTCATGTTCCGGGGATCGTGAAACGTCTTGCCTCTCCCCAGGCCCTGCCACTCATGAAGACCGGAGTAAAGGCTGCCGTCACGGCTCCGCTTCACCCTGATTCTCTCAAGAAAGGGTTCACCGAAATTCCGCGAATTACGGAGATCTTCGAGCACTGGCGCTCGCAACCGGATGCTCCGCATCCTCAAAACAGACATGAGCTAATCCTTGAGCTGATGAATGAGTCAAGAGCCTATTTCGAGCGCCAAACGCACCAGGAAGTTCCCGAGTACGTACGAGCGACCTGGTCGAAATTCCTGAGGAAATGGCTCGGCTTCAAAGGCATGATCCTTCCCGACCTCTACCACCTCGTATCTGCTGCCCGCTCTGCCATGGATGAAGATTTCGCCTACCACGTGCACGAGTACCTTGCCGACTACACGTGGACCAACGACCCTCTGGACCCCGGGTCAGTGATCCTCGACGAAGATACGTTGATGTTTCACGGCCACAAGATCGTCCTGCACAAGAAGCTCAGGACTATATTCCCTGCCGACAGAAAGTACCGCATGAAGGCGGTGCATTCGACCAAATGGAAGGAGCACCTCAAGCGCACGTGGGAAACTGCCGATCCGACCGAGGTGGACATTTGCTCGTACCCTCCGGAAGATATTGAGGTGGAGCGGTGGGGTGAAGCCCTCATGAAGCACGCCAATCACTTGCTCCAGACTTCCCAGACCGATACAGAGCCATTTGTTGCAAACTTTGGCGGCGGCCCGGATATACGGGAGACTTTGCGGAGATTTCACGAGAACCGCATCTACGTGAAGACCGATGAGCAGGGAGGGATCGAGTTCGGGTCTGTCGTAGTGATCTTTGACGAAGATGAGCGACATACCAAGTATCCATTTCAGATGACCTGGCTCGGCGAGCACTCGCAGGAATCGGACATGGCCTTCTATTCCACCCTTCCGGGCGCTGAGATCGTCGGCCCGGGAATAAGCCGCATGGAGCACGGGGGCTTCATGATGTCCTACCCGCCCCTCCGCATGTACGACATTTGGATCGACTCATCCTTCAGTTTTGTTTCCACCCGTCATGAACGCCTGCTCGTGGCCGGAATCGTCTATTCCGAAAAACCTGGAATCGTGTACGTCGCGAAGAAGCCGCCTCATCAGCGCTGGAAGAAATTCGCCAAGAGCATGGGCAAGCGGGTAATCTATATACCGCTCGGCTCCCTGAATCCCATCCACGTCAAGAGAATGCGCACCTTCCACATGCTCCAAAACAAGGGGGTGCGCAACTACGCTCAAGAATACTTGAAGAAGGAATGACAGCATCCAAGGCGTGTCATTTCAGCCTGGGACGTAACCGCGAGCGCGGAATCCCGCCGCTTTTCGCCGACGAAGCCGCAGGGAGACCGGCTTGGTCTTACGCACCATCGGTGGTCGCAAACGGATCGCAGGGCATGACCCGGAAATTTCATTGACAGACCAGGGTTAGGCTACTATTATGGTACATCAATGCCGAGGTAGCTCAGCCGGTAGAGCAGAGGACTGAAAATCCTTGTGTCGCTGGTTCGATTCCGGCCCTCGGCACCACGTTGCCGTCACGCCTCAGGCCGAGCCGACTCCAGGAGTCGGCTTTTTGCTTTAAGGGAGGCTGCGGCATACGGCGCCCGCTTCATCCGGGGGGAAAGTCATGAACGTGGAGAAGAGAGTGCTTCGGGGCCGAGCAGTGTCCGCGCACTTAGGAGCTTCTTGCGCCGCACTGTTTTGATGAGAATTTCCAAGGAAGCGCGGAGGGCTGTCGGGCCGCGCAACATCTAGGGAATGGTTTCAGGAAAAGGTTCGTTCATAGGATATGAAGCAAAACGGCCTTGCCACAGATGCCCTCGCCATCCCTCACGAAAGTTGATGCGTCTAGAATAGCGCCGATGAGCCTCATCGATTGCACTGCGCAATTCAGCTCCCGACTCGGGGACAGCGACCAAATGCACATGACTCGGCATAAGGCAATATGCCCAAATCGCTACGCCGCAACCGCAACACCACTCGGCCATGAGCTCGGTGTAGGCCTTGTAATAGTCATGACAAAAGCACGTCCGCTGTCGACGATTTCCAATTCTCGTTACGTGGTGTGGTACTCCCGGACCCGCCACGCGTGCGAATCTCGCAATGGTCTGAGATTACCACCAAATCTCATGAAACTCACGAACTAGGTATGGTGTCTCCAGAATTCGCCCGGAATTCGGAATTTGGCAGTTTTCTTGCCTTGACCCAGTACGCCGCGGGGAATCCTGGGACTTTTGTGTCCACTGGTTTGATCTCCTCAATGTCGTAGAGATCTTTCAGGAGATACCTCAGCCCGTATTCTGTGAAGCGCCAGTAATCATTCGGAGCGTCATGGATAGCCTGCCGGAACGGAACTCCGAGGAGCAGGACACCTGATTTCTTCAGAACACGGGTGATTTCGTGCAGAGCTGCGGTATAATCGTCGACGTGCTCAAGCACACCACTGCAGAAAATGCAGTCTACCGACTCGGACTCAATGGAGGGCATCGACTTGACGTCAAGCATGATGTCGCAATCAAGCTCGAGACTGACATCCGATGTCGTGTAGGAAACACACTTCCGAAAATAGCTGCGGTAGAAGGATCCCTCGCCATCTTCGTCAGTGCGACTCCCCAGGGACAAGACGTGCCCCTCGATTTCCGAGGCCTGCGTCTTTAGCCATTTATTTGCCTCTCGTCGAGCCCTAGTCGGACCCTTCCCCAACAAGTGGACGACTCCCCTTTGGAGATTGTTCGGCAGAAGTGTCTTCACCAGAGCAGCGAGCTTCCGATTAATCTCGAGGCCCATCTATCCCCCCCACAGTTCAACATTTGCTTCAGCTTAACTGACTATCATATAGGCCTATGCAGGTGAACAACCGTCGGCCTATTCCCCTCATTCTTGGGGCTCCTTTCGTCCTGCCCCCTGTGCCACGGATCCAAATCGCTCCAGAGATCCGTCGTTCCTCTGGCGTCAAGCGTGATCAGTTTGGTTGCGTGATGAAAACATAGCATAGTGTCTCGAGGACGAAAACCCGGCCACGCGGGAACTGGGTCCTCACGCGAGGTAGCCTCGGCGCACTGGAAAAGCCCGTTAACCCAAGGAGGTGGGGATCACTCAACAGGCAGTCGATTAAATTCTAAAAGAAATGACAGAATTACCGGAAACTGTTAAGCCGACAACACATTGGTCACTTTTGTGGGATGTGAGATGAGAGATGCTTGGAAAGTTCCGCGTGCAGTGACTCTTGCTTCTCGGTTAGTTGTGCCAGCGAAAAGCGACCGTTTCCGACCGCCGTTGCTAGGAGGTTACGCAGTTTCTTGGCCCCAATGCGTTTGTACCGGTGTTCATGCTTTATTGCGTGTGCAAAAACAGACGCCACAACAGACAAACGAGCTTCGTCCACACGTATCAAGTCCACATGGTGCTCAGCCATGTCGGCAAGAAGCGTGTCTCCAGGAGTTTTCTCTAATTCAATCCCAGCTCTCTCCAATTGTTCAGATGCCACCCAAGCCAAATCGATCGGGTCAGCGCGGTCGAGACGAGTGCCAAGGGCTGTTGCAATTTCGTTGATTTGGGCATCGTTAGCGGGATCATCACAGGTCCACAGCGAGAGCCGATTGTGACCGGTGCGCAAATCTCCCCTTATGGCGTCCGCTCCCACTGCGTCCTCTGGCAACCCTTCGGGATTCAACCACTTTCTTTGTGCTATCTTCCTAACTAGCCAAGGCATGACACCATGACTCACGCTGTCTCCAAAAGCTCAATGACTTCCTCGATGTAGTTTCTCAGCCACCCTACGCTCTCGTCATGCTTCTTGAGAATTCTCAGAGCTGCAGAGGTTCCCCAAAGCTCCAGTGTCTGTGCTGCTGAGTCTCTCACGGCGACAGATGAACTGAGAAGCGCGTTTTCCGCAATATTATAGGCCCACCACGGGGGGCTCTTCTCCACTGCGCGGCCAAAACAAGCCAAGATGTCCCCCACAAGGCCATAGTTCCGCTCCTCAGTCAATAGATGCACCAACCATTCGATCACTTCTCTCGGTTGATTGATCACTGCTTTGGCCAGAATAGCTTCGGCAGGGTGCGAATATCCGGCTTCCACAGGTTCTTCTGCTATTGCGCAACGGACCTGCCTCTCAAGAGAGGGCCTGGGGTCGGGGATTCTGGGAGGCGAAGCGACTATGGTAAAGGTACACATGCTCTCTCCGAAGGGTTCCCAGGCTTGGGTATCCTCCACGGATTTCTTTGCCTCTCGATATATCTGGGAGACTTGTTCAGGCGAACAGTCCTGGCTGCAAAAGTGCTCCAGACCGGCCACCTGTTCATAGTCTGGCATAGTCAGTTCGCTACTAATCCAATGTCTCGCCAGATTCATTTGTCTGTTCCTCGTTTCCGAAGATCCTCAACATGACTTTTTCAAAATGTGTGCAGCGGTCATAGAATGTCGAGATGAACTCTTCGGCCTTCCTGGCGGGATCGGTATCGATAACTGGGAAATGATAATTGCCTTGCACGATCACGCCACTCGCCACACCTCCGAGGAAACTCTCAGGAGACTTGGCGGGTCCACAAGAGAGATTAAGGACTCCGCCTTCTAGGGGATAGACGAACCTCAAATGAAGCTCAGCGAGAGTGAGGGGACTTGAGTTCCAAGGTCCATGCTGGAGGAAACGCCCAATGAGCATCGCTTCCGGCGTCGACGAGGGAATCACTGCGCTGAGGTTAATACCGACAGCCCGGTACGGCACATGCGGAAGCATCCGCACGTATTTGGAAACGTATTCTGGCAGCTTTGATTCCCTCAGATCGACGGTCGGAGGAGATTTAAGCACCTGGAATTTATTTACCTCTGCGGTGAATACGATCCCCTCCGGGTATTTGACGATTGACAGAGGGGGAGTACAAATCGGTGGTTCGATCGGCTCCCAACTCTCGGGTACTATATGCTGGGCCTTGAGAAAACTGGGATGGAGGATAGATGGGTTGTGGACCTGAGCCACACCCACTATCGCCTCATTCAAGAAGGTAATCTCCACCTCTGCTCTCCGGCCTTCAGACTTGTGGGGAGAAGTCTATCACAATGTTTGTCGCGACTTCTTCCACCCGGCAAATTCAGCGTACAACGACTCAGTACCCGCGTCTTTCCGCACCATCACGGTAATCTCTTCATACGTCAAAATCAAGAGAATTGGGGGACAGGCGCTGCACAAATACCTGAGCGGAACGATACCATATGGGAAAAGACCCAGTTCAGAAATCCATCTCTGAGAGAAAACGTTGGGCAGTGTCCATTCTCCTCAGGGACTCGTCTCCTCTTGGATTAGTGGCAATAGTGATCCAAAAGGTCTTCTTCCACTACCCGCAAAGCCCCATTGGATCAGCATCACTGCACATTGCTTTTTGCGGTCTGCTCTGCTGTTCTTGCGTGTTCGCTCCGCAACTTTTCGGATCGGGAATTCATCTGGAGAAGATCAAGCTTCCGCCGGGGGTTCGGATCACTCCCTACGCGGACGATGTGGACAGAGCCCGATCGATGACTCCCAGTCCGAGTGGAACGGTCTTCGTCCGAACACGCAACCAGGGCGTTGGGTACGCTCTCCTTGGAGGGGAAAGTTGGCGTCGACCAGCCAAGGTGGTCCATGTTGCCAAAGGGCTCAACTCGCCCAATGGGGTAGCCCTTCGAGATGGGGCGCTCTACGTGGCTGAAATCAACAGGATCTTGCGCTATGATCGGATCGAGAGCTTGCTGGACAATCTGCCAACTCCCACGATCGTCAATGACCGATTTCCCAGCGACGCGCATCACTGCTCATGGAACCGTACCGTCCCGATCGGCTATCGCGTCACGTTGGCCCGTGTGGAACGCGATAGACCGGTGAAATACGAAGTCTTCGCCGACGGATGGCTGCAAGGATGGCGGGCGTGGGGCCGGCCCGTGGACGTGCAAGAGCTCCCTGACGGGTCCCTGCTCGTGTCCGATGATAAGGCCGGCGCAATCTACCGGATCAGTTACCAAGAGCCTAGTGGAGCCCGACAAGAGTAGGTCTCGGAGTGATTTGTGAACCGAGCCCAAAGCGGCCTTTGGAAAGTGCTGTCAGCGCCCTACTGAAGCGTTCGCCTATGAGAAAAAGGGCGCACATTCCACATGCGGTAAGCTAATCCGCCCCCGCTGCCCTCCTGATGATCGCCAAAATTGAGCCAAGATTGCGGTGTGTTAGCCCACAGGTGATTTTATCCATTGATTTGCTGAGGCGATAAAGGTAAGATTTACGAGTGCTCGGATGGCGGAATCGGTAGACGCAGTGGACTCAAAATCCACCGCCCGCAAGGGCGTGCGAGTTCGACTCTCGCTCCGAGCACCAAATAAAGCACATAATCACAGATAATTAGCCCACCAATGCACGGTGGGCTTTTCTTTTAAGAACAACCAGTGCGGGTTTTTTCTTCGCGGACCCGATTGGCCGCCTCGATCAAGATCTTGCCTACGCCAAGCACGCGCACGTGCAAGGCCGTGTCCATGCCGGACCCAGCCCTGTACAGAAGGTCTCTTTTTTTGATCCGAGCTGTTATCATTTCCCGGCCACTCCGAATAGGTCAGTAAAGCCTCAATAAATGGGCAAAACAAGACCGAAGGGAGAATCGAAAAATGAAGGCAACAAGGAGCATAGCTCTGTCGTTGGTGGCCGGATTCATACTGTGTGTGGTCATGTCCAGTGAATCGAACGCATGGATCCGTACAGGGAGCGGAGGCGGCGGTAACACTGTGACCGCAAACAATGGTAGCAGAGCTGTTGGCCGGGACTTCAACAGGGCCAGCGTAGGAAGTGGAATCCGAACAGGCAACGGTGGTGGAGGAAATCACGTCATTGCAAATCATGGTAGCAGAGCGGTGGGCAGAGATTTCAACAGGGCAAGCTCAGGCGCCAGGATCCGTACAGGGAGCGGTGGCGGAGGAAATCACGTTTTCGGAAACAATAGCAGCACAGCCGTGGGCAGGGATTTGAACAGGGCAAGC
>JBFMDN010000011.1:59671-104474 GCA_040753915.1 Thermodesulfobacteriota bacterium
AACAGGGCAAGCTCAGGCGCCAGGATCCGTACAGGGAGCGGTGGCGGAGGAAATCACGTTTTCGGAAACAATAGCAGCACAGCCGTGGGCAGGGATTTGAACAGGGCAAGCGCAGGCGCCAGGATCCGCACAGGCAATGGTGGCGGTGGCAACACTGTGACTGCAAACAATGGCAGCACAGCTATAGGGCGGGATCAGAATTCTACCAGCGCCAATAACTCCGGAGGCGGCCCGGGAGGCGGGCCGGGAGGCGGCCCGGGGGGTGGTGGCAGCGTTAGCACGGGGAACGGTGGCGGTGGTAACTCTGTGACTGCTGACAATGGCAGCACGGCCGTGGGACGAGATCAGAACAACATCACAACCGAGAACAATGTCACGAACAATTTCACGCAAGGTGGTGGTGGCGGCGGCGGTGGGATATTGCCGGCAGTAATTGCAGGAATCGGTGGCGGCGGAATCGTAGCGGAATCAGTGGCAGTGCCGACTGTGTATGAACCTGCACCTGAGGTACACTATGTCTCAGTGAGAAAGAGTGTGCCGGGGTGCAGACCGGAAGACCTGGTAGCCCCTGAAGAGCTGATCAAGTTGGGCCAACAGTTCCTCAGTGAAAAGAATTACGCCGCTGCAGAGAGCTCTCTGAGGACGGCCGTAGACATCCTTAACAGGACCTGCCCGGACAATCTGCTTATGGCAGTTGCCCTGGAAGCCCAATCAGCAGTTTTCATGGCCACTGGCAGACCGGAGATGGCTCAGCAGGCAGCCGACATGGCCCGCCAGATTCGGGCCAGATTATAGGCGGCACTCGCAGGAGATCCACCCCTGATGCCAAATCGAATGCTCGGAATTAATGGCGGGCTCTCGGTCGAGTGGGAAGACCCCAGGCAAGAGCCCGCAGATTCTTAACGCACGGGGATTGAGCTGCTCGGATCATCAATCTTTCTTCCAAAGACGTCGCTAACACCGGCGACGGCGTTACTCGGTGACATACCATGAAAACTATAGGGCAACACACACAATTGGCAGCGACGGTACTCATCCTTCTGACTGCGGTTATTGATGCAGAGGGACAGGATGTGAAGAATGGGGCCGGAGGGGGCCGCAATATCGTGACAGCAGGCCCGGGCGGCTTCGCTGCAAAACGAGACATCAACGTACCTGTGCGTACTGAGCCGGGGAATACAGGTGCCGAGAACTCCGTAAAAGACCTGGATAGAGTGCTGCACAAAAAGAGGGGCAAGTCTTCACGACAAAGAAGTATCTCTGATGCTGTGTGGAAGGAGAACAACCAATGGCCACCAAACACCAATGAACCGATAAAGACTGGCCGTGGTGGCGGAGGAAACACGGTCCGCTCCGGGACGAATAGCATAAGCGCGGGTCGAGACATCAATATCGGAGTCGGAGTTTCCACGCGTAGCGGGGGCGGCGGTAATATGGTGCGAGGCCGGGACAACGGACTAACTTCAGGGCGCCACATAAACACTAGATCGATATCCGGCGACGGGTGCAGCCTCGATCCTGGAGAAGATGAAGCAGATGATTGATGCTTGTCACACGAAGACTGTAACCACGGGCACGAAGGGGCACACTTTGTGGGTGGCGAGCTCGTTTTTGAGAGTTGACAAACGTAGCGTGAGAACCTTTGCGGGAGAGGGCCCGTTCGCTCTCAGGAAACTTCGGCAATTTGAGAACGAAGGGATTGGCAAGATGAGAGTAATCCCTCTCGATCCGCCGTTGAATAGCTCGTGGATAGAGGAAATTACCTCTGCCTGCGAGCCGACACAGGTCTGCCAAGAGAAGCCCCTTGAACGAGAGCGCTTGGCACATTGTTCTCCGAAAAATCACACATTTCGTCTGGCAAGTGATATATGTGTTCCACAGGCCGGTGAGGTGGACCGGCACTCATGCAAAGCCGGGGACTTTCTTGTGGAGGGAGACTCATGGAACTGCGATCCGGAAATCCTGCACTCAGTGAAAAAACGTTTCGGGATGTAGCGTTTGCCGGCAGTCCCGGTGAGGCAATGACCATCGGGGGAACGGTCAACAAGACGGCGTTTCTCCTCGCTCTCGTTGTCTTGACGTCCGGCTGGACCTGGCACATCTACCTTCAGGCTCAGAACCCCGCCGCGGTAATGCCCTGGATGATTGGTGGTGCCATCGGCGGACTGGTTGTGGGTCTTGTCACCGTGTTCAAGATGCGGTGGTCTCCCATCACAGCGCCTATGTACGCGCTTTTGGAAGGATTGTTCATCGGGGGTATCTCCGCTTTGACGGAAGCACAGTATCCGGGCATAGTCCTTCAGGCGGTCGGCTTGACATTCGGGACCCTCGCAGCTCTCCTGGTTGCATACAAGTCAGGGCTTATCCGCGCAACCGAGAACTTCAAAATGGGGGTGGTTGCCGCTACCGGCGGGATCTTTGTCGTGTATCTGGCGACATTTGTCCTCGGTCTGTTCGGGGTAGGTATCCCGTACATCCACGGAAGCGGACTCATCGGAATAGGGTTCAGCCTGTTCGTGGTGATTATCGCGGCTTTGAATCTCGTCCTAGACTTTGATTTCATCGAAAAGGGGGCACAGTCACGGGCCCCAGGTTACATGGAGTGGTATGGAGCCTTTGGCCTCATGGTCACCCTTGTGTGGTTGTACATAGAAATCTTGCGACTTCTCGCGAAGCTCCGAAGCCGCCACTAGTACCAACCGTTCTCTCACACGGTCCCTGCCTCGCACGGTGCATCATCTAAACGCAGGGCGATTCTCAATGCGCCAAGTGAAGGCTCCACCGCCTGCAAGGCTGTGGAGCCTTCACTTCAAAGACTTCTAGCCTCGTCCGGTGGACGAGCAGATTAATGCTTTCTCCAGGCTTCTGGAACTGGGAAGGGTTGTGCGAATCCGCTACGATGTGGTTTCGCCGTCGAATATCAAAAAAGCCGTCGAAACAGCTCACAGGGAAAAAAGCTGAAAGGACCAGATCCTGCGATTGCTGCGCGACAAGCTTTCCGTAACCCGCGCGTTGGTCATGAAGCTGGCGCAAAAGCAGGAGCGATTCACGATTCTCTGACCGATTCAGAATCCAGGGCCGTAGTTGGGGAGCTCAAAGTCACCGATGTACCTCGAACAGACCTGCTCGATGAGGAGAAAAAGGTCTCTGACTCTGTGGTCAAGGAAAAGTAGCCGTGTGCGGCCTGTGGCACCTCGACGCCCGGAGATGATCGGAGGCTTCACTCGGGCTCTGGCCTGGGAGGTGCTCCCTTATTATGATCGTCTCCGAGAAGTCGATGAATTTGTTCGCCTTCTTCCAGACCGGTATCCTCTCCGCTAAGCCGAGCTCACCTATCTCGCGGATCTATACTCGATTGCCCGCTATGAATGTCTCCCCGCCACGACCTTTGTTCGGACCTTGGCCAAATACGAGAATAATCGCAATGGTATGCTTGTCATGGCCGATCCCGTGTTCAAGATCGTTGTGAAGGATGCTTGGTCGCTCTTCGCCGGTAGTGTTGGCGCAAGATTTCATCGGAGAGAAGTGTAAGATGACTTGCAGAGGTCGGCTCCCAGGCATCAGTTTTCGAGCTGTAAACGAGATGTCCAGAAGGAATTCACATTGGAAAACTAAAGAATTCTGGTTGACAGCGGGATCGCCTGTGAGATAGGCTCGAAAAGGAGTTTTGTCTCGAGATGACAGGGGCTGGTCCCGCGTCAGGGCCTGTGGCAGACAATTTTGGTGCGCGATCTGTTTGAGCGGCGAACCGCCGACACTGGATTTTCTAAGACGGAGGTCGCCTAAAAGACGGGGCCAGGGGAAAATTCTTGCTGCACTATGGATACGGCATCTTGGCGGAGGATATTCTAGGGTCCGATGAATGGGAAAGTACACTACTGGATAGTCTGTGATGCGGTGGCTTACATAAAGAACTGGGGGACACCTTCGCAAAAGAGAGCCTTGCAGTCTCTGGAATTAGCTTACGGCCAACGAAAATCCATAGAGGAGATTCAGTATTCTCAGAGTGCAATTGAGCGACTGGCCGGTTTTGAATCCTGGCACACGGACAAGTTCGGCGACTTGTCTCTGCGTCTGCCCGGAATACTATGGAGATCCAAAAGAAATGTGACCGGACTCTTCGGCCATGCGTTTACGGCATTCAATCACTTCATGAATCCTTACCCTGACGTCGACAAGCAATGGTCTACTGGTAGCGGTTATTCCTATCACTTTTCTTCCAAGAAGGGATTCGATTCCTTTGTTGTAAAAGGAATATCCCGGTACCTGCGAGGACTAGTTGATAAAGAGAATTCGCTGGTCCTGGATCGGGTCAGACCTGCCTGGCAACAGGGGGCCTCTGCGTGGAAGGCCAACTTCCAGCGAGGATTTGAAAACACCTCTTTTGCGCCATGGAGTGTCCTAGTCAAATTTTATTATACCCGTTTTCTTTCCGATCAAGACAACCCTCTGGAAGTCAGAGGACCCAACTCACACCTGGTAGGACTTCAGCTTCTCGGACCGGTTTTTCACTCAATCGCCGATGCCTGCTCACCACAGCACGTTCGACCTGCCTTGGGTTTCGGGCACCAAGCCTGGGAGAATTATGTCCAATCGATGGCTTATACTCGCCAGATTAAGTTAAATCCTGCTGTGATATCAAACATCTTGCGAATGAAGGCTTTTCGTCCTGAATTAACCATGTCGGCGGGTGAGCTCAAGGGACGATTTGACATTGAGTCTTTCGTTCATCAATTGAGTGTAATGACGGCAGAGATCGTGAGCAGATCAACGTCTTCGACTTGGAGAGACCTGTGCGAGGCAGGTGAGAAATTCTGGAAATGGTACTTGACCGGGCAGCACGTGGAGGATGACTCGACCTATCTGTATCATCAGGCGGTCGCCGGTACGGTCCACACAATAGAGAGAGCTTTTCACGATCTCGAGCAATTGGGCGTTCTGAGTCATGACTGCTTAAGAGAAGACAAGAAAGCGCTTTGCTTGAAGTGCATTCAGGACGATGAAATCGATATGCCCCGCAAAGTGCTCAGCGATGATGATGAGCCCGCTGAAGAAACAAGACCGGACCCCCTACAGAAGACTGCCAACCTGCTTGGTTTTGCCCCATCGAGCGATTCGAATATTCAGGAACTGATCAATCGATTTGAAGCAATGTACGCCAGATCTGGGCATAAGGACCTTCGGAGCCGAGATTTTGGTGAATTGGTGGAAAAGATCGAAACCACAGTAGTGCGGGAATATGAAGTTCTTTCCCAAAAACCCGGCAACGTCTATTGTCCTCTAAGGTCAATGGAGCGAATTCCGATCGATTCGGACATCAGCGCCCATTTCGGGGTCGAAACCTTCAGGCTGCCGTCACTGTCCGAATGCAGAGATCCAGCCCTCTTCTCAGGATACATGGATAAACTTGACGAGCACTCGGAAGTGGCACAGAAGCTCGAATTGACAGTGTGCGCAGCGTCTTTGGCGCATTTGAAGGCGACTTGTGAGCTTGACGAATCTCGTTGTCGGAGAATCGATGAAATGATCGATGCCCTCCATCACGAACGGGATGACGTTTGATAATCCTTTGGAGGTTCCGTCATACTGCCTCACACTCATCTTCGACAGTCCCCCAAAATGGGGAACTGGCTAATTGTTTGTAATTATTGGGTACGGATTTACCCTATCTTGATACCATATCGTGATTACGAGGTTGTCGATTTTGGTGAAGTTTTGAAATGTAGTGCCGAGAATGATGAAAGTAGGGAGAAATTTGTCTTGACATGAGATATGGTTGGACAAGATTCAAGTGAAATGTTCATTCGGAAAACGTAGTGTACAGAAGAGCGGTGCATACGAGTACCTCCCGATCGTCGAATCGATCCGGGAGGGCAATAAGGTCAGAAGATTATCGGCACTCTGGGAAGAACAGATAAGATACTTGCATCGGGAAAGATCGATGCACTTATGCGCAGCCTCGCTCAATTAGCACACCATCTTGAAATTGTAGAGGCAGCTCGCACCCCGGATATTCAAGCCCTCTCGTCGCTAATGTGGGGACCGGCGTTGGTCTTCGACAGTTTTCGGGAAAAGCAGGGTATGCCAGATCTCATCACGCGCGTGGCAGAGAAGCGCCGCTTCGAATTCGATGTGTAGAGGGCTTCATTCGCCATGGCCCTGCAGAGGTTGTGCGCTCCGGGATCAGACCTTCCCGGATTGCAGTGGATCTCAACCGCGGAGTGTCCTGGATTCGAGAGTCTGGACCTCCAGCACTTCTACCGTACCGGCGCGGTCCAGGCTGAGGTCAGAGACGAGCTGGAAGCCGAGCTCTGCTGGCGTGACCGCGATCTGTTCACACGCGATCTGGAAGAGGACAACGATGGACCCACTGCGTGTAAGAGTTTACTCCACGGTAGCCGGCAGAAATTCGAATGGACGAGCCGGTTCCAACTGACTGGCCACACTACCTGAGTAGGTCTTGCCACCCTGCAGAGTAAGCTTCTTGACGGGTGCACCTTCCGATAAATCCAGTTCCGCCAATGGTACCCAGAATAGGGTGGGGCTCGTAGCGGAATCAAAGTAGTAAACTTTGTTCTTGTGGTCCGACACCGTGCGCCAGTAGGTCGAGGCAAGATTCGGTTGGCCCGGTGTCGTAATCCCCAACGGCACGGAGACGGCTCGGATTACGCCAAAGACGCTCGCAATCCCCTTGAATAGATCGGCGGTCTTGGGGACGGCGTCAATGAAAAATGACGCTCTCGCAAACCGATCCGACGCTCTGATGGTGCCCGGAAGGAACACCATTCCCCCGATTTGCTTCCAATAAGCGTTCAAGGCGAGCTGTTCATCGAAATGAGGAGAGTTGGTCAACACCGGAAACTCTTTTCCGTGATGGATTACCAGCTTACCTCGAACATATTCGAGAATGGCGGAGTCACCCGTAGAATCGGAAATGGCCATATGGCCGGCGGCCCGTTTTCCATTCGGCAGTTCCGGCGCGATCACTACGAATGGATCGTCACGCAAGGCGTTGACGACCTCGCTTACCGAAGCATGGTTATCGAGCACATACTGGGCCCACGCTGCTATGGACATGGTCGGCCGCTTTCCATCCGGCTTGGGGTACTCGGATTCCGCCAAGTACAGAACGTTGGCGACCAGCCCCTTTTCGTTCATTCCATCTACGGAGCCGATCCCGTAGAAGGAGCAAATCAAGCTGCCGTACTTCGATACCCATTTGATCGAGGTTGGCCCGGACGCCCCGTCACGTTTCATGCCGCGCGGAAAGACCCAGAGGTCGGTGCCCGTCTCTTCAAGCCAGTCCATTGTCCGCCCGGTGATGATTGTACTATCAGGGGCCTGATAAACAACTCGGGTGCATGCATCACCGTGTTGCCATGGGGCAAACAATGGGGCGAATGCAGCAACTGCAACCAAAAGAGCACCCTTCAAAATCTGTCGGTTCATTGTTCCTTTCCTTACTTTCCAAGAATCATGAGACTCTCAGAGGGATAACTGCCGTTCGCCGCCAATCTGGAACGGGACTTCTGGTCACTCCTCATTCGGGAGCCGAGTTCCTCGCACCGGCCTCCTCGGAGACGGCAACGGGAATGCGTCGTCCATCTGCATCTCTTCACCCCGCGCGTGACCCAGCAACAGAAGCACCCGTCGCTCCTCTTTGCCAACCGGGCTGGTGCGCTTGACTCGTCGAAAGCATCCGACGTCGTCACAGCCACATCCCCATGGTTCGGGACGGGGAACGACGCGCCATGGACAACTCCCAGCAATGCAAGAAGGATGACGCCAATCGACAGTACGGTGATCTTTTTCACTTGTTCCTCCTAAGCCTGGTCAAAAGCCCATTTCTTATGTTTTAACTCAGCAAATTCTCAACACCTGTTCCCTCAACGTGAACGTCGGCCTATGTCACTCATTTGGGTTACGCGCTAGCCCGCCGTGCAGCAGGGCCGAGTATACAATCATGACCGAGCCGAAACTTACGCAAATCATCCCCGTTACCATCATAATGATGTAAGATGAGATGTACGGAGTGAATAACAGGATAACTCCGAGAACGATGAAAAGCAAGGGCAGGAGGATCATTCCCCACTTGCTTCGCCGATTTTCACTCCACCGATTTCCAGCGACTGCAGAGAAAACCCCGCCGACTATGACCATTAACGCGACTATGTACACGAGTAAGTCCCTGGTTAGATATTTGTTCATGAGCGGCTGCCCGAGTAGAAACACGCCGGCCGTTACGCTCAACATGCCCCACATAAGACCAATCCTCCATTTGGATCCAACGGGCAACCCTGCCACAAATCCAATCACGCCCAGAAAACCCTCTAGGATCCAAAACCACCCAAGGGCGGCCAGAAACACAACAAAGGTCCTGGAGGGGTAATACAAGATGAGAATGCCGAATCCGGTTGAGAGGATGCCCTCAAGAAGTACCATCCACCATGGCACAGTCTGAATGTCCCCTACAATCTCGTTTGTCCTAATAATCATTGTGTATTTCCTCTGTTCTGCTAGTCCGATTCTTGAAGAAAAATCGCGGCACCGACAGCCGTCAATCCAAACAGGCCTATGATTAGCACGCTGTTCGCCATGATCCGCGGTAACCGTGCGGTTCCGTATAGACAAATTGGCCGCTTCTTATGCGATCCAAAATCCGACCATATTGAACAACAGCCGCTGAAGCTCCTAACAAGCTGGGGACGATGAAGGCACCTCGAAATAGGAGGGGCGATTATTTTTCCAGTCCATCCTTGGTAGCCTCTCTCCACGTATTCATAGATTTGAGCAATGGCAAACCTGAATCCAATCAATGCGATGGACGTCCCAAATCCATGCATTAAGTGTTCGGTCGGCAGAATCTCTAGTCCGATCATTGGCCAGCTCATTTTTCAGTGTCGGTGTTGAATTATTCTCTCCTGCCTTCATGTCCTCTTCCTTGTTGAGTCGGAGCTGCGAACGACTATCTCGCGTTGTGTTTCGAGATAAACCCCGTAGACCGTTATCACCCTGTTGTCGTTCCTTTATCCGGATACGGCATTTGACGCTTCCTCCAGACCGAGTACGGTACGGCCAAAAGCCCACCCAATATCATGTAGTTCAAGAGCGTAGGAATGAAGTTTTCGCCGTAATTCGATAATTGTGCGATGAACAGCGCGAGTCCCACATTACGCGCGATACTGGCTATAGCGAGAGCGGAACGCTGCGCCCGGGACGGGCCGCCCAACAGATGGCCGATTGCCAAGGAGCTCGCCACCATCATGATAATTGTCGCAGTGGGCAGCCAACCCAGATTCAGCGTCATCCTGAGGTCAGGTGAAAGAACAAGGAGAATGATAACGACGATAATGAGGATGATGAAGAGGATATCGGCAAGTATTCGCAATGGCTTGCCAATACAACCAGCGATTGTTGGAGCGAAGTGCTGGATGATCAGACCTGTCATCGCCGGCAAGAACGTCACCCCAGCGACTTGGCTGGCCACCTCGAAAGGTTTCACACTCCCAGCACCCAGCTCAAAAAGACTTCCAAGAATGACCAGTATGAGTGGAGTCATCACGACAGCCAGCAACGCAAGCGTTAATTGAAGGCCAGCGGTGTAGGCGAGGTCCCCGCCCGCCATTTGGGACCTCTTGTAGGTAAGCGGGGCACCCGGGGCAGCGGCTAACACAGCGAGGCCGGTTGCTACGGTGAGTGGTAATTCGAACATCCACAACAGTAGGCCCACAACGGCGGGAACAAGCACGATTACAGCGAGAATCGACCGGAGCAGTAATTCAGGCTGACGCCACAGGGATGCGAGCTGTTGAAAAGAGTGGCTAACCCCCATGGAGAGCATAAGACAAAAAATAGTCACGGTCACGAGCATTAGTAAAAAGGGATTATCCATGGTTGTAATCCTGAGCATAAGAATGTGGTGCGGTACGCTTCAGGTAGCCCCGTGGAGAATTCGCTTGGCGTAGAGTCCCGTAGAGATGACGGTCCCTAATATCATTACATACCGCTACGGTCTCGAAGGCGTGAACCGCAGTCTTGAAGTTTTCTTTCATTTGCCTCCAAAATCTTGAGAGGGAATGTGGAAGCGGACCGGGCCTTCCGACGGAGACTCGGATGACCAGAGTCGCCCGCTCCCAGCAAACATTCAGTCAGGATAACCTCTGAGGAGCTTCTCCATAACCTGGTCAATAGTGAAGCTGGCCGCCTTCTGGCGCGGAGGGAACTCCCGAAATGTCATGAGGAAATCGCCCACGAGTTTCTGAGCAGGCAGGGCCAAGAAGGCGTGATCGATAACCCAGTCCCAGTATGTGTTTGAGGTGATGTCTGCACGTTCAAAGGGGTCAGTGCGCAGGTTGAACATCTTTGGCACGCGCAACGTCACAAATGGCTCCGCCCAGATCTGGCAAGTGCCCGCCATTCGCTGTTCCTTGAAAACGAGCTTCCAGTTGTCATATCGCAAAGCCGTCAGATCGCCGTCATCCGAAAAGTAGAAAAATTCTTCCCTTGGACCCTTATTTTCTCGACCGGTCAAGTAGGGCAGAAAATTGTGTCCGTCGAGATGCACTTTGAAGGTCTTTTCGCCCACCTGATGGCCTGCCTTAAGCTTTTCTATGATGTCCGGTTCTCCGGCTGCTGCCAACAGCGTAGGCAACCAGTCCATGTGACTCATGATTTCGTTGGAAACTATGCCTGCCCGAAACTGGCCCGGCCAGCGCGCCAGAGAAGGGACCCGGTAAGCGCCTTCCCAGTTGGAGTTCTTCTCGTTGCGGAAGGGGGTCATGCCACCGTCGGGCCAGGTGTTCATGTGCACGCCATTGTCTGTGCTGTAAAAGACAATGGTGTTCTCGGCGATCCCCAATTCATCCAGCTTGTCCAGGAGCACGCCCACATGCTTGTCGTGCTCTATCATCACGTCGTGGTACTCTGACTGCCATCGCCCGGACTGACAGAGTATCTCCTGGGGCGCGCGTACCCGGAAGTGCATCCAGGTCGTGTTGAACCAAACAAAGAAAGGACTGTCGACCTTATGTTGGCGGTCAATGAATTCAAGCGCGGCCGCAAGAAATTCCTCGTCAACTTTCTCCATGCGTTTTTTGGTTAGCGGACCGGTGTCCTCGATTCTCCCATCGGCATAGCTCCGGAGTACCCCCCGGGGGCCAAAGTTCTTGCGAAAGTTCGGGAAGTCTTTCTCAGGTGGATAGTCGCGATGCTCCGGCTCTTCTTCCGCGTTAAGATGATAGAGGTTACCGAAAAACTCGTCGAAGCCGTGATTGGTAGGAAGGAACTCGTCTTTGTCGCCAAAGTGATTCTTGCCGAACTGGCCGGTGGCGTAGCCCAGTGGCTTCAACAATTCAGCGATAGTTGGGTCCTCTCCGCGAAGCCCTAGGTCCGCTCCGGGAAAGCCCACTTTGGTCAACCCGGTGCGAAAGGGACTTTGGCCGGTAATGAACGCTGCCCGACCCGCCGTACAACTCTGTTCTCCATAATAATCGGTAAATCGGATGCCCTCCTTTGCGAGACGATCGATGTTGGGCGTGCGATACCCCATCAATCCGTCGGAGTAGCAGCTCAGGTTGGTGATGCCGATGTCGTCACCCCAGATGACTAGGATGTTCGGCTTCTTTTGTTTTGCCATTATTTGCCTCCTCCCTTGTTTGAGTTAGCGACTGCGTCAAGAACCAGATGGGCTTCTTCTGCCTCGTCACTTCCCATTGGCTTGATTCAAGACGCTATTCTGACTTGGCGACTGGCTCGGGACTAGATAATCTAGTTCTGGCTCCACCACTCCTGCCATGGCACTTCTTAAACTTGAAACCACTGCCGCATGGGCATGGTTCATTGCGGCCGACTTTCGGGAAAGCCTCTGTGTTTAGAGCCTGTTCGTGCGCCAGGACCTGCATCACCTGCGCCGCCGGTGATCCGCTGCGAATCAGTTGAGCCATGATCTGTAGCGGTCTGTCGATGTGTTGAAGAAATGCCTTGTAGCCCGCGCACAGGTAGTTCAGTCCAGATTCGCCATCCGGTGTGGTGAGAAATCGGTTCTTGGGACATTCTCCGTGGCAGGCAAATAGCACTTCGCATTCTCGACAGCAACGTGGAAGCGCATGCAGCTTGTCTAGGCCAAACTTTCTTTGCTGCTTGGACCCGACCAAGTCGATCATGTGAACTTGGCTGATGTTACCCAACAGATACCTAGGCTCGACAAAATGGTCGCAAGAGTACAGGTCCCCGTTATGCTCAAGGGCGAGTCCGTGACCGCAGATGGGATCGAAAATGCACATGCCGGATGAGCCCATGTCCAACCAGCTCCGAACCGCAGCTTCGAACGTTTGTACGAATATCTGGCCCACGTCATGCCCAACCCATTCATCGAATATGGAAATCAGGAAACTGCCCCACTGTTGGGACTCGACCGTGCGATCCGATACGGTTGCCCCCTGCTGGTATGGAGTGACTGCTCCTTTGCTGAGACGCTCGATCATCGGAATGAACTGCATCCAGCTCGTACCCGCCTCGTCACGCAAGAAACGGTAGACGTCGAGAGGTCGGTCGGCATTTGCACGATTGACGGTGACCAAGACGTTGTATTCGACTTCATGCTTCTGCAACAACCGTAGGCCTTTTATCACCTGGTCAAACGTTGGTCTCCCTACCTTGTCCAGCCGGTATGCATTGTGCAGATCGTGAGGACCGTCGATGCTGATTCCTATGAGGAAATTGTTCTCACGAAAAAACTCACACCATTCGTCGTTCAGCACGGTGCCGTTTGTCTGCATGGTGTTCTCGAAGGTCATGCCCGGCCTGCGATATTTTTCCTGCAGCTCGATTGCCCGTCGATAGAAGCCAACGCCCATGAGGGTCGGTTCGCCGCCCTGCCAGGCGACAGTCACTTTTTCGGCTTGGTGGCACTCGATTAGCTGGCATATGTATTTTTCAAGCACTTCATCGCTCATGCGAAAGCTGCTGCCGGGGTAGAGACGTTCCTTGCTGAGATAGAAGCAATAGGAGCAATTCAAGTTGCAAACCGAACCAGTCGGCTTGGCCAAAACATGAATGCGTGGGGGAATTGTTGTCCGTTTCATCAGGCTGAATCCATTCAATATGAGATATCGCCTCAGGCTTAGCCTGATCTCTTCTACTGAGCCATTCTCTTGCGCACGTCTGTACTGCGGAACATGGACCGCGCCAAACACGTTAACGTCTAGGCTCTGTACTTGCGAACAAGCCATAACCCCAAGAGAAAAATCAATGACCCTATAAATGCCTCTGCAAGATCTTCGAGGCTGACCAGTATATTTGTCAGACCGAGATTAATGGCGAAGATCTTGAAAAAGACCCCCCCGACAAGGGCTCCAACTAGTCCAATGCCAATGTTGGCAGCTCTTCCAAATCCTTCCTTGCTGCGCTTGACCACCATGCCTGCCAAGGAACCAGCCAGTGCACCAACGATCAACCAAACGACTATTTGTGGCCACGTAATCTGCATTTTGAACCCTACCTCCTCTGTGGAATTGCTTCTCAGCCATACCTTGAGCATCCTCCCCGAAACCAGATTGGAATTTTCACGGTGAATGCGATTGTCGGCAAGGACTCCTGACCTTGTTATTCGACCCTCGAAATGATCTTGGCTCCCTCCAAATGGACATGTGGAAACCCAAAGCCACTCCTCTTCAAGAACGGAACTCTATGGACCGAGCCATGTAAGCCCTATCACGTAGGTTGCTGACAGTACAAGCTGGGCTAGAGTGATCGGCAGGCCATAGCGAACGAAACGTCCAAAACTCACATGCTGACCGTGCTTTTCACATATGCCAACGCTGACGATGTTCGCCGAAGCGCCGATCAAAGTGGCGTTGCCACCCAATGTTCCGCCAAACATCATGGCGACGAATACCGGCAGGGTCGCAGCCGGCCAATCCGTGAAGCCTGCGGCAAGCGCTCCATCGGGGACGGCTTCTGCTACTACAAAGTAACCTTTGGTCATCACCAACGAAGCAGCAACAACCGGAATGTTGGCGAGCAGGCACGACAGTGCGCCGATACCTACCAGCAACGCAAGCGCCACAAGAACAAAGTTGGTGCCGAACCAGTTGTACAACGCGATGGCCTTGTCCTGAAGCAGGCCCGTCTTAGAGAATGCCTGGACCAGGCAGAAAATCGCGCTGATAAAGATCAGAGTCTTCCAGTCAACGTCTCGTATGACGTTATCCAGCGGCTCGATACGGACTTCGTAAACAACGAGCAGAGCCAGCGTGGCACCTATAATAGCCACAGCAGGAGGCACAATCGGTGTGGGCAAGCGCTCTCCAATGAAAAAAAGACCTACCATCAGCCCGAGGACTGACAATGCGAGAGCTACGAACCAGGGGTGCTCGATGGGAACTTTGGCCTGCTCATCTGGGAGTGTGCAGCGGGCACGCCAGATGAGGGGCACAAGCACTGGGAGTAGCGGAATGACCATAAGAACGGCGAACAAACCCCCAAGACTGACCTTTTGCAGGTAGTGACCGAAAGTCATGCCGATTGAGCTGCCAACCAGGAATGTGGCGGGATCGCCAACAAGTGTGAGCATACCGGCTGAATTACTTACAATTGCCGTAAGTATCATCGGACCGACAAAATCGAATTTAAGCTCCTTGGCAACGCGAATTATCACTGGGGCAAGGAGGATCACTGTTGTGGCGTTCGGCAACACTGAGCACGTCACAGCGACCATTAGCACCAGTAACAACAAGAAACGCTTCCCACTGCCGCGAGTGGCACTCAGATAGAAGTTTCCCAGCCGTTCGAATATACCGGTCTTTGCGAGAACACGAGCCACTACCATGCCACCGAACAGAAGGGCGACCGGGGAACCGGCCGTTCGAAATGTTGCCACCAAGTCATCATCCTCTAATATTCCTAAAATCAATAGGATGCACACACCGAGCAGTGCCGCTACCGCCATGTCGATCAAGTCGAAGGCGATGAGCACTATCACTGCACTGAACGTCAGCAGAGTCACATAGATCTGTATGTCTGACATGCGAGTGTCCTGTTATTCGATCGGGGGGGAGTACATTAGCCCTCCCTCGGTCCAAAGCCGGTTCAGACCGCGCTCGATGTTGAGGGGGCTTCCGCGTCCGAGATTGCGCTCGTACATCTCCCCATAGTTGCCGGCAGCCATCACGGCGCGCACCGCCCAGTCGGCGGGAACACCCATTGCTTTCGCAATCTTGCCCTGTTCTCCTCTCAGCATTCGGAATAGTCGGAGACTTCTGTCTGGGATACTGGAATGGAGGCTGTCGCGGGTCACACCGATTTCCTCCGCCAGAATCAGCGCGTACAGTACCCATCGGATAACCGTAGCCCATTCCGGGTCGCCGCCCCACACGACTGGACAAAGCGGCTCGTTGGAAATGCACTCCGGCAAAATCTTGAATGCCGATGACCCGCCTGGTGCCCGCAGGCGTATGGCCATCAGATGTGAGGCGTCACCGGAACATGCAGCGCAGCGCCCGTCGAAGAGAGCGGCAGCCATCTCGGCCGGTGAGTCGACCACGATAGGATTTACCGAAAGCCCACGTGACATGAAGTAGTCCTTCATGTTGAGAACGCCCGTGGTGCCTTTTTCTACGCACACACTTGCACCGTTAAGCTCTGCGATCGTATTTATGCCTGATTTGGTCGGGACTAGAAACGTTTGTCTGTCGTAGAACAACACAGCCGGAAACTGCACCTTCAAAACTGCCTCACGTGCGAGTGTCCAGCTCGTGGTACGCATGAGCAAATCGATCTTGCCAGACTGCAGTGCCGGAAAACGCATGGATGCCGTAAGCGGAACGAACTGTACCTGGTTGGCGTCTCCCAGCACCGCGGCGGCTACAGCATGACAAAAGTCCACGTCAAAACCGCGCCACCTGCCGCTGGCATCCTTTTCAGAGAAGCCTGGTATGGCCTCGCCGACGCCGCAGTACACCCGGCCACGAGCTTTGACGGCATCCAGGACGCTTCCGGCACAAACGGGACCCACCATAACCGCAGTTGCAACAGCGGCGGCGAGCAGAGCAGAAAAAGCCCCTGAAAGCAATCTGGTCTTGTGCCCAATCATTGGAACCGACCTCGTTGAGCTCGCATTTTCTGTTTTTCGTTGCGTAGCCCCCTGGTTTCCCAGCAAGCCCAAGTAGGACCTCATGCAAGGATTACCCCTCTCTCCAGATTCATGAAGCCAATCAGCCCCGTTCTGCGATTATCAAGGCACCACTACCTGGCTTCCCCTCAACAAGGCTTTGACGACGATCTATCGATACATCCTCAATCACTCAGAGTTGACTTGGCCGGGGACCCGATGGGGTTGTCGGCTGAGGCCACGCTGAATGGCATCAAACAGTATCTTCTCATCAAAGGGTTTTTGCATAAAGGCCACTGCCCCCGCCTCCATTGCAGTTCTGCGCGCGTCCATATCGTCATATGCAGTCATGAAAATCACCGGTATGTCGGAGCCCTGTTCAACAAGGGTTCTCTGCAATTCAAGGCCGCTCATTCCTGTCATGCGCACGTCGAGGATCAACAGATCGGGGCACTGCGCCAAACCCGAACCCAAGAACTCCTCGGCGGATTCGAATGTTCTCACAGTAAATCCCAAGGCATTGAGCAACCTCCTGAGTGAAGTCCGCACGGATTCGTCGTCATCGATCACAGATAGGGTGATCTCGTTCTCGGCCATTCATGATCTCCGCACCAAGGACTAGGGCTGGGCGTCCAGCATGTACCGACAGGAATCAAGCGCTCCCACCCTCTCTACATCGAAAAGACTCTATACAAACGACAGCCTTCAGCGTGGGCATCGTACTATTTCGAGCCGTTGCGCCACCAACGCACGCCGAGTTCTATGCTGGCGAGAGAAATCCTAGTGAACGGGTGCGCGTAGTGACAACGACAGTGTTGGATCATACTTTCATCGAAGTCATTATTGTTTTACCTCAGTCAGAGCGCTCTGGAGTTTGGCCTCGTTCTCGTGTGAGAGAGAGGTCTTGAGGATCTTGCCCCCAGTTCCTTTAAGTTCCTCGAGCACCTTGTCCGGCTTTGCGCTTCTGACCAAGACAAAGAGAGCAGAACTTCCAGGGTGAAGATTCTCTGCCAATTCCTTCATAAACTTGTTGTCGATGCCGACGTCACTGAGTGCCCCAGTCACAGCTCCTGCAGTTGCTCCCACCGCTAGGCCGAGGAGAGGATTCAGAAAAATGAATCCTATAAGGGATCCCCAAAATCCACCCGTGAAGGCTCCATTAGCAGTAAGATTATGAGCTTGGAGTAGCTTGACCTTTCCCTTGTCGTTCTTTACCGCGACCACAGCATCCTCAAGGTCGATGAGATATTCCTTCTGCATTTTCCAAAGCATGAGGCGCACCTCTTCCGCTTTGAACTGATCGTCATAGCCTACAACCACTAAATCACTCATGGTCCGTACCCCCTGTAAAAGAATATGGTTCCTAGTTCTGTGATTTGCCGGAGGACCAATTTGAGCTCACCCACTCACCCGAAAAAAAGTCCACTGAAGAAAATCAAAATCTCAGAGCGGTGGCACCTTGAAAATCAGTCTAAGCCTGTGGGAAGGAGCTTGGCAATTGGACTTTGGTCTTATGCGCATAGGACTTTAGCCCTATGAGGCTTGGTCAACGCTAGTCGTGATGCCTACCTTTACGGCTAGCCGCACTAAATCAGCTAACGAATCGGCGCGCATTTTTTTCATTATTTGAGAACGCTGCGCCTTAACCGTCTTTTCGCTGGTCCCGAGCTCGAAGGCGATCTGCTTATTCAACTTGCCGCTGACGACAAGCCCAAATATTTCTCGTTCCCGCGGTGTGAGAGAACAGACTCGTTCGTGAATTTCTCTTAATTCGGCTTTCTTCAGCCTTGCTTGCTGGTCCTTCTTGAGAGCTTCGTGAACCGCATCGATGAGGGTTTGGTCGTCGAAAGGTTTCTCAAGGAACTCCACAGCACCAGCTTTCATCGCTTGAACGGACATTGGAACTGTTCCGTGTCCAGTGATGAAAATAACAGGGAGGGTAGTTCCGGACGCGGCCAACTCCTTCTGAAGGTCAAGGCCGCTCAAATCGGGCATTCTTACGTCCAGAATCAGGCATGCTGGACCAGGATGGGGTTCGCGGCCAAGAAATTCGCCTGCGGACCTAAACGTCTCCACGTGGAGACCCACCGATCTCATGAGTCTTGCCAGCGCTTTCCTGACTGAATCATCGTCATCCACCACGAAAACCAAGGCTTCGGAATCTGTCATCGTTCCCCGCCTTTCCATATCGGGACTGTGAAGGAGAACATCGCACCACTACCATCTGGACAATTCTCAGCCCATATTCGGCCACTGTGGGCCTCTATGATGGAGCGGCAAATAGCAAGTCCCATACCCATGCCCTCTGGTTTTGTAGACTGGAATGCTCGAAACATTTGGTCCTTGGTCGTTTCATCAATTCCTGGTCCTCTGTCCTTCACGAAAACCTGGACGCAATCCTCATTGTATCTTTGAGTAGAGATTCTTATCTCACAATGTTCGATTTGCGAACCTTCCATAGCCTCGATTCCGTTAGAAACGAGGTTGAGAATCACCTGCTCTAGATGGAGCGCGTCCCCCTCAACAGTCGGCAAGCCTTCGTCCAAATCAAGCACGAGCGATACTCTATTCAGTTTATCACTATCTCTTGCTAATCTTGCAGCCTCTCGGACAACCTGGTTGAGGTCAATCGACGTGAAGTCCACCTTGCCCGTTCGGAATAGGGTTCTCAGCCGTCGAATGATGTCGCTTGCCCTCTTGTCATCTTCGATGATATCCGAGAGCGTCTCACCCACCTCTTCAAGGTTCGGCTGCTCTTGGGAAAGGTACCTGGCAGCGGCTTGAGCGTTGCTAAGGATGGCACTCAGAGGCTGATTTATTTGATGGGCCAGCGCTGCGCTCAGCTCGCCGAGTGAGGCAAGACGGGAAACGCGGGCAAGGTCCTCTCGATGCTTTTGGGCTTCCAACACTGCCTTCTTACGCTGGGTGATGTCGAGAAAAACGCCCATCAGACGGATGGACTGCCTGGATGGGACTTTCTGCAAGCGGCCTCGGGAGGCAATCCAGCGAACGGTTCCGTCTGGAAGCCCAACGCGGTATTCGATGGAGGGATCCTTTTCCCCCCGTAAAGTCTGTTCTACAGCCCGGCTAACATTCTCGCGATCCTCGGGAATGACAAGAGTGAGAAATTCTTGAAAGTTCAGTTCTTTGAGGTGGGCGATGCCCAGTAACTCTCTGGTCTTGTCCGAGGCCCAGATGCGCCCAGTACCTGGGTCCAGGCTCCATAGACCGGCACCTGCGGAAGACACCGCCAGCCTCCAAAGCTCTTCGCTTTCGATCAAAGATCGTTCAGCCTTTCGACGCCGTAGAAGATTTGTCACAAGCCCGAAAATGAGCGTCGTCTCAAGCATTATCAAGGCTGCCGCGCCACTGATCCCCCACTTGTACTTCTCCCAAAATGACAGGCGTCGATAGAGGATTTCGCTGCCGGGCGGAACGGCGGTCTCGGGGATATTCCAACGGTTAAGTTCCCGCCAATCGTAGAGACTGGCGTATGCCTGATCCCCAGCGAAGGGTATAGATGCTGGGGACCCGCCACCCAGGATACGAAGCGCTATCGCGGCTGCCTCCCCTCCCTGCTTCTCGAAGCTCACCAGCCTCCCGTCGACTATGCCATAGCCCATGTACGTGTCATAAATCCCGAACACCGGCATATTGGCGGCCTGAGAAATCAGAGAGAGCGCTTCGCGAGGAACAAAGCACCGACCCTCCCCATCCTCAAGAATCACTGAGTAGAGAACTATGCTTTCCGACGGAAGAGAACTGACGCGTGCAAGAATATGCGCCATCGGCAGTTTGGTAAGGTCGATCAACTGAATCTTCCCGGTATAGTCCTTGAGTGCATTACGGAAAACCTGCTCGCTATCAGCGTCGTTATCCGTTTTTCCAGCTATCAGGGCGACATTCTTTGTGCCGGGTCTAAATCGAAGGGCAGCATCTAGAACGCCAGCTATGTTTTCCGCCATGACTACGCCAGTGATTAAAGCTCGCGAAGGGGAGTTGTCCAGGTCCTCAGCGTAAGATCTTGAAATCTAACAAGCTACGATCGGGACACCGGCGAACGCAGCTTGAGCCTCGCCCAGAATCACCTCCACCGCGGCCGGGTAGACGCCGATAATAACGTCAATCTCCAATCCTGCGTACTTACGATGCAGGTAATCGACCAGTGTGCGGAAGTGCTCCGTTTGCCTGAACCGGGACAGGTCAAGGTGTTCGGTGTAAAGTTGGATATCGAAGAGCTTGTTGGACCGGAAGGCCTCTCGGATCCCTCGATCGGTCATTTCGTGAGCCGGATGTGCCTTGTCTTCGCTATAGAGGACCAGGATTCTTTTCGTCTCTTTTGGTTCCAGGGCGTACGATAGTTGAACGAGGAAAGGCAACAGCATGACGACAATCAGGATAGGTTTTCCGATCTTCATGACAATTCGTAGCCCCGGGGGCTTCCTCACCGCCACTCATCTTAGTTGCGTCGCAATGGCCCCGTTCGATCTCTAGCGGTGAGGCTTCTCTATGCACATTTGCTTCACTCCTGACCCCTCCAAGCCGTCAAGGACGTGGAAAATTCTAACCGTCCCGTTCCAAAATGAGTATTCTTTAGCCTTTTCAAGATTATATCATCCATGGCAACTTGGCAACCATTATCAAAATCCACGGTCGTACTTTGAATACTGTCTGTGAAGCTCAAATAAGGGAAAGGCCCAATCCAAATGCCCCGTTCTCAATCTGAGAGGCTATAGGGCATAAGTGAATCGAAAGATTCAGCGCAGCCCCCCTTCATCCTGTCCTTATGGAGGCCTTGTTCCAGAGGGGACGGCTTTTCCGCCGCTATTCCGTACGGGCCTGAAGTCGGGGATTTCAAGGCCTATTTCTCCCTTGGCCTTGATAGGTCTGGTGATTACTATCCCAATGGTTGCACTCCAGCACGCGAATTCAATCGTGGCGAAATCAATCACAACCCCTCAGACGCGTAAAGGTGGGATCATTCAGCATAACTATCTGATTTTCCTTCATGGAGCTCGAACTTTGTGGCCATTGCTAAGACAAGGTTTGGCTGCGAAGATACAACAAGAATCGTCGGCTCGATTCTCATTTCTTGACCACGGATTCCGACCTCAAGACAACAGATTTGTAAGGACAATAGCCCCCTCCGATCGCTCTCCTTGGGGGAGGCAAAGACTCCCTGATTGGAGGAGACGGCCTTCTCATCCATTTCTCCACGAAATCGTCATCTCGGCCTCTGCCCCTCACCTCCCCTACCCTGTTAAACAGGGATTTCTCGCGGCAGAGGTTTCGTCGAGGCGTCTCACTTTTGTTCTTCTGGGAGCTTGTTTCAGTTTTTCCGGGTCCTCTTCCGCTTCCTTCACAATTGATTTGATTGCTTCGATAAAGAGATCTATTTCCTCCTTGGATTCCGTTTCCGTCGGCTCCACCATGATCGCGCCCGAGACGACGAGCGGAAAGTAGATGGTTGGCGGATGAAAGCCGTAATCAATGAGTCGCTTCGCTATATCTAAGGTTGTAACCTTGGAACTTCTTTGAAGCTTGTCCGAGAAAACGCATTCGTGCATGCAAGGTCTGTCATACGCTATGTCGAGAACTCCCTTGAGCCGGGCCTTCACGTAATTCGCATTCAACACCGCGAGATTGCTAGCCTGTTTGAGCAGCGGTCCCATGGAGAGAATATACGCATAGGCCTTCACCATGACTGCGAAACTGCCATAAAAGCCGTGGAGCCGCCCGATAGAATCGGGATAGTCAGTGCTCAGTGAATATCGATCACCGTCCTTCACGACGCGGGGTACCGGCAAGAATCGCTCTAGGGATTGGGTCACGCAAATGGGGCCCGCACCGGGGCCTCCTCCTCCGTGAGGCGTAGAGAAGGTCTTGTGAAGATTCAGATGGAGAACATCGACCCCCATTTTGCCCACGTGACCTCTGCCCATAAGCGCGTTCATGTTCGCACCGTCGCAGTACACCAAGCCCCCGTTTCCATGCACAATCTCCGATATGTCTTGGATGTGCTCCTCGAACAGCCCAAGAGTATTGGGGTTGGTTACCATGATTCCGGCAGTATCCTCGTCCATAATCTGAGCGATCGCTTCCGGCGTGAGTATTCCCAGTGGGCCTGATTTGACGCCGACCGGCTTGAATCCACAGAGGGCAGCACTCGCTGGATTCGTGCCGTGCGCAGTGTCGGGCACTATGATCTTTTTCCGCGGCTTCCCCATGCTCCGGTGATAGGCGAATAGGATCAGCATACCGGCCAGTTCCCCCTGAGCCCCTGCTGCCGGCTGCAAGGACACCGCATCCATGCCCGTGATCTCCGCCAGGAGCAAGCCCAATTCATGCATCAGTCTGAGCGCCCCCTGGGAGAGCAGAGCTGGGAGCAAGGGGTGCGCATGAGCAAATCCGTTCAGGGCCGCAATTTGATCATTGATCTTGGGATTGTACTTCATGGTGCAAGACCCCAGAGGGTACATGCCGCTGTCTACCCCGTAATTCCATTGGGATAGCCTAGTGAAATGTCGTACTACCTCAACTTCACTCAAACCCGGCCAATCCGGGATTTCTCCGACGAGATTCTCATCCATCGGGACAGGATCCACGTCCGCTTCCGGAAGGCTCATGCCGCACCTTCCAGGTTTGCCCTTCTCCCACAGGAGGCGCTCGTTCAGTACGAGCCCATTCGCTCCCGGAAAGTCTTTCATGATCGTATCTCCCGGACCAGAGCATCCATGTCGGCCTTGGACTTGGTCTCTGTTGCACAAAGTAGGTAGCAGTCATCCAATTCGGGATAGTAACCCGCCAGCGGGAGTCCTGCCACGATCTTCTTTTCCAGCAACCGCTCATATGCTTGGTGGAACCCGCTAGGAGCCTGGACAACAAATTCGTTAAAAGTGGGGGCACTGAACCGGGGGGAAAATCCAGCGCTTGCCAGCTCCCTCTTGAGGTATTCGGCCTTGTCGCGATTCATCGATGCCAGCGACCTCAGTCCATTTCCCCCGAGCGATGCCATGTACATCGCGGCAGCGACGGCGCACAAGCTATTATTTGTACAGATGTTCGATGTGGCTTTTTCGCGACGGATATGCTGCTCCCTCGTGGCCAAGGTCAGGGTAAATCCTCGGTTTCCGTCCAGATCCCGAGTGCGCCCCACCAGACGTCCCGGCATGTTGCGAACGTGGGCCATCCTAGTAGCAAAGATCCCTAGACCGGGACCTCCAAAGGATTGCGGCACACCAAAGCTCTGGCCCTCTCCACACGCAATATCCGCTCCGCAGCTCCCGGGATTCTTTAGAAGTCCGTACGCGAGAGGTTCAGAAAAACTGACGACCAACAGAGCCCCCGTGTCGTGCGAGAGATTTGCGGCCCTCTGGAGATCTTCTATGCACCCGAAGAAGTTGGGAGATTGTATCGCTACGGCTGCAAACCCCTTCTCACCGGAAATTCTTGACAAATCGGTCCTGCCATCTCCGTCGAAGGGAAGCTCGACTACCTCAAATCCTGTTGATTGAAGGTAGGTCTCAGCCACCTGCCGATAATGCGGGTGTAGAGCCTGAGACACTGCGACCCGATCATGACGGGTGATCCTGACGGAAGCGAGCAGCGCTTCTGCAAGGGCCGACGCACCGTCATAAAGCGAGGCATTGGCTATCTCCATTCCGAGCAATCGGGACACAAGAGTTTGATACTCGTACACGGCCTGAAGCGTTCCCTGACTGATTTCAGGTTGATACGGCGTGTAAGACGTTGTGAATTCTGATCTCCCCAGAAGGTACCGGATGGTGGCCGGAATGAAGTGCTCGTAACTTCCCGCGCCAAGAAAAACGACGTAGTCTCGGCCCGCACCCATAGTTTCCGCCAGCTCTTGCGCAGTTCTCTCGAGCTCCCATTCCGTCAGAGGACCGGGAATCCTGAGCTCCCCGTCCTTTCGGCACTGGGGAGGAATCATTGCAAAGAGCTCGTCCAAGTCAGTAGCCCCTATGGCCTCGAGCATGAGAGCGATGTCATCCTCGGTATGAGGTAAGTAGCGCATCTTATTCGAGCCCTCTCAACATGTCCTCGTACTCGTTGGCGCTCATCAGATTCTCAAGGTCGGTCGCATTTGTCGGCCTGACCTTTATCAGCCAACCTGCGCCATACGGGTCTTCATTCACCAACCTGGGAGACTCACCCAGCTCTCCGTTGATTGCCACAATCTCTCCTGCGACCGGCATGAAGACCTCTGAGACCGCCTTGACAGACTCCAGGGTACCGAATTCTTCTCCCTTCTCGAAGAAATCCCCCTCCTGAGGCAATTCCACAAAGGTGATGTCCCCAAGCTGATCTTGAGCATAATCGGAGATTCCCACCACAACGATATCATTTTCCTGGCGTGCCCATTCATGATCGTGGGCATACCGGACCGTTTCCGGAAAATGTAACTCATGAATCTCTTTCATCACTCCCTACCCCTCTCCTTTCAATCATCAGGCTCATGGGCCGAAGAGCCGTCCTGTCCGGTCGGATATCCTCGACAATTTCCACCCGAATCTTCCGTCTCTTGTCCTTGAGCTCCACGACCTGGCCCAGCGGCAAGCGATGCCTCACGCGAACAAAGCCGCAGCTCAACCCCTTGGCCTTAAAGCCATCCGGCTTGTCCGGGCTCACAACACTGTAGATTCGATTACCCACGCGGCCGATTGCCATGTCTGCCACGCAGGTGAGGACAATTCCCAGGTCCGTTCCGTCAGGTCCCAAGACGACTGCAGGATCGTGGACGGAAACTTTACGGGGATCGTATCCAGCAAACGCCTGAGTATGCTCTGCGCTATTTCTCTTGCCAAGCACCACGTCGCCGAGAAAGTCTTTGGTGAAGCCCGTGCCGTCTTCGTTGAAGGGCAGGGCGTGCGGCCAAGGGTGGTTAATGAACGGCCAGGAACCGATATCCTGCCCCGAGAGCGGCAGCACCGCTCCCGCCCTCAGAGAGTCTCTCGCAGCCAGACCGCACGGAATGAGCCCAAACTCCTTACCAGCAGCCAGAATCAGCTCCCATGTATCGCCCAACATAGCAGAACGGACAAAGAGCTCGAAACCGAATTCTCCAGTGTATCCCGTGCGGGAGACCAAAACCGCAGCCCCGTTCTTCAAGAAAACATCGGCCAGCGGTGAATCCTCGTCAAAATGCCCCTTGAACGAGAAATAGCTCATGGGGAGCAGAGCTCGTTCCGGCTCGTGCAGCACTTTCGCGAGAATTCGTGCCGAATTCGGTCCCTGAAGATCGATCTTGCCGATTTTTCCTGTCAGATCATCCAGTTCAAAAACGTGGCTTCCCTTGCACGCAGCCAGGTGGGAGCATACCTCTTCGCCCTTACCGGCGTTCACCACAACGAGATACGTATCGAGAGCCAAGAAGAAGACCACTGCGTCGTCAATCACGTGGCCCAGATCATTGAGGAACGCTCCAAAGGCAGCCCTTCCCGATCTGGGAGGACCGCCATTTCGCTGTCTCCAGGAATCGAGGTCTCGCGTAAAGCAGCTCTGAAGAAGGTCGAAGCTTCCGGGCCCAATCAGGCTGATCACGGACATGTGCGACGTATCAAACATGCCGCAACCTTCAATTACTGCCAAGTGTTCGGCGACCGCGCCGGAGGGATACCACAAGGGCATTTCCCACCCTCTGAAGGGGGCCATCGTGGCGCCGTGAGAAGTATGCCACCCGTGCAGGGGCGTCTTGAGATTATCTGAACCAAGGTCCATAAGTACACCCCCTTCGCACCCTATCTTCTGCCCGAGGCCGACAGAACCACGCACCGACTATCGATGCGCGGCACTGTAGCAATGGGGCATCTGCCTGTCAATCTATAGTGGAGGGGATTGAGAACAGGTCCGACCATTACTCGTGAGCCGAATCACACACAATAGCGTGACAACACTGGCACCGTTCCGGTATCGCTTTGTTCATGAGTCAAGAGGTCTACAGACACTGTTGGGAAATCTCCACGTCCGCTTTGACCATATGTCGATCGAAGGCTCACTGGCTCTCAATTGCGATGAATGCCAAGCAAATTCAATGCGCGGCAGTATAGCTGCGACAAACCCACTGACGTGGGCCCCAGCGCCATGATTGGGCTGGGGTAAAAATTCCCCCACTCCCCGCTTGGTGGGGGGATTTCGCCCAACGATAACCAACCTATAACACTGACGTTTTTCAAGACGCTCGCGGAGACGGGCGTTTTAGGCCCAAATTCTGTGGGTCTTCGTTTGTGCCGCGTCTCAGGGCAATCGTTCCGACTCGCTCTCAACATAGTGATAATTCACGCATAAGATAGTCTCCGCTCCTATTGTACCGCCACTGGCATAATGATTGCTTTGAGAGAAGACCAGGTGTTCCACAGTATTTGCGCTGTGGATATCCCAACCTTCTTGCATGGCGGGCGCTCTCAATTTAGCGGGACTGCCCGCAACCCCCCTGAGAGGCGAAAAGGACGCAACTGACGACGGAGAGCTCATCGAGTGGGAGCGGTTGCGCACCACAGCAGCCGGCGAGCCTCCACAGAAAGGTGCTGGAAAGATCCGAAGTGCGCCCTCGCTAACGGAGAAGAGCCGAGCCAAGAGGCAGGCTATGAGGTCGGTCAAGGCAAATTGACCGAAAATCAAGAAAGACAGTCACAAGGGAGATGGAATCATGAAGAGGAGCATCTTCGGTACCCTGACACTTTCATGTGTGCTCTTGATCTTCATATCTTCGGGTCACGGGAGCGGTCAAACATGCAAAGGTCTCTATTCCGAGGCAGTGATCCTGTGCGACCAGGGCCAGTGGACTGATGCAGCAAGAGTGGCGAAAATGGCTCTGAAGAAGGCCGAGCCTGCTCAAGGCTCTCAGAGAGTGCATACACTCCGGTCGCTGCGCCTCTTGGACAAGGTGCAGAGAGAGCGCGGAAACTTGCTGGAGGCCCGGAAGTTTTGCACTCGGGCTCACACCGTGTGCCTAGCGCTATACGGAAATGCGCATCCGAGCTCCGTGCGCTCGCTGGTGGCTCTCGGCGACCTGAGTGCAAGGGAGGGAAAGTATAGTGAGGCGGAATCCTACTATCGCGCGGCAGTGAAGTCGGGAGCACAGGCTGGATCGGTAGCGGACCTGGAGGTCGCGTCGGCCTTGGTCGGGCTCGCTGCGATATACCGGACCGACGGGAAGAATCAGGAAGCGAGAAAGCTTTACGAACAGGCACTCGAAGCGTACGACATGTCGAGAAAATATCGACCTGCCCTCAATGAACCGGCGGCCGACATCCTTTGCAATCTAGGAGATATGGATAAGGATCGAGGAAACTTCCCGTTTGCAGCCGAATCTTACCGGAGGGCGATCGAAAAATTCACGATGTTGGCCGGCTCGGAAAATGTAAAGACAGCCGACGCACGGATGCGACTGGCCGACCTTTACGTCCGTTGGGGGAAGCCAGTGCGAGCGGAGAGGCAGTACAAGAAAGCAGTGGCAACGTACCGCAACGTAGGCGGAAACGAGATAAAGTCTGCCATCGCCATGAAATGCATTGGTGATCTACAGTCTGAGAGAGGCAATTGGGAGCTCGCAGAGCGGTATTACACGAAATCGATGATGACACTGAGCGACTGCAGCCCTAGCTGCGATCTCACCCTAGCAACGGTCATGAAAGCCCTCGCTGATCTAAAAATGAGACGGGGAGACCATGCTCGAGCGATCCCAGTCTACGGGAAGATTCTTGCCAGGCTTAATGTGGATTCGGGGCAGAAATAGTTCGGCCCCTCTGAGATTGGATCCAGACGGAGAGATTGGGGCGGGCGGCTTCCTTGGAGCCGCCTGCCCAGTAATTGACGGGGAAAAAAGGATGAGGTACCGTCGCGTTGTCTCCTGTTTTACGAGTGGCAATGAGGCCGCTCGAACAGCGATCGATAAATGAATTCTTTTCGTATAGGCAACATGGTGTCGCCAGTTCCGAACAATCCGGGCTCCGACGGGCTAATGACCCGGCCATGCATACTTGTGGTTGATGACGAGGAGAGAAATCTCCTACTCATGAAGTTTCTCCTGGAATCGTTCGGATACGCATCAATTCTTGCATCAAGTGGAGAGGAAGCCCTGGAGAAACTCGGACCCGGTGTGGACCTCGTTCTCCTGGATGTAATGTTGAAGGGGCTCGACGGATTTCAAATCGCTCGACGGATTCGTGCGCATCCAGAATATGGGGATCTTCCTATCGTTATGGTCACGGTTCTCTCTGGCCGAGAAGACCGACTCCAGGCCGTGCAGGCGGGTGCCAACGATTTTGTGACCAAGCCGGTTGACAAGGTAGAGCTCCGGGTTCGTATGGAATCATTGCTTCAGATGAAGGAGGCTCGAGACAAGCTCAAACGGTACCACGAGGACCTCGAGACGATAGTCAAAACGCGTACCGAGGCTCTGTCAGCCAGCGAAGCGCGGTACCGCATGCTGGTGGAGAACGCCCCGGTGGGAATCATCTCCTGCGACCTGTCAGGCAATGTTGTGGATGCAAATTGCCAGGCTCAGGCAATCTTCGGCTCTCTCACCCCCGAGAAACGCACACGAGCGAATGTCCTTACTGATCCCTCATTCGTTGCTGCTGGTATCGCCAAATGCATTAACCGTTGCCTCGCCGGCGGCAAAATGGTTGCGTGCGAAGGCAACTGTGTCACTTCCTCCCAAGAGGATGTGTTCCTGCGGCTCAACATAGTGCCCTTGCGCGACGGCGAGGGTGCCGTGATTGGAGCACAAGCCATAGTGGAGGATGCGACTGAGGAGAAGAAGGTAATGGAACGCCTTCGCGAAAGCGAACGGCGGTTCCGCGCCGTTTTTGAGACCGCCCTGGACTGCATCTTCATCAAAGATCGTGAGCTACGATATACCCACGTTAACCCCGCTATGTTGAATCTTCTGGGGATCGCGTCTGAAGAATTCATCGGACGCACCGATGGAGAATTGTATGGAGAGGACCAGGCCCGAAGCCTGACGCAAGTAGATGCTCGCGTACTGGAGGGGCAGGCGGTTCAGTCCGAGCATGCTATCACCGTAAACGGACGCCTTGTAGCATTTAACTGCGTCAAGGTACCCCTGACCGACCATGCCGGGGAAACCGTCGGCCTGTGCGGGATAGCGCGGGAGGTGACCCAGTACACGACGTGGAAAAAGTTCTCTGCGACCGAAGAGCCCCTCTCCGCCGCTATGCGCGCGACCCTCGAGAGTGCCAGACTCGCAGCGCGCAGCGACAGCATAGTGCTGCTCATGGGTGAGAGCGGCAGCGGCAAAGATTATGTCGCGAAGTACCTGCATGAAAACTCGCCGCGCTCTGGAGGACCGTTCTTCACTATCAATTGTGCTGCATTGCCACCCGAGCTTGCGGAATCAGAGCTGTTCGGACATGAGCCTGGCGCGTTCTCCGGGGCAAAGGGGCGCAAACGCGGCCTGCTGGAGCTCGCGGAAGGGGGGACGCTCCTTCTCAATGAAATCGGAGAATTGGCCCTCGCTCTTCAGGCAAAGTTGTTGACATTTCTCGACACCCAGTCCTTTACACGAGTCGGCGGCGAGCGGAGCACTACGGTCAATGCGAGATTGCTGGCAGCAACGAATCGCGATCTTGAAAAGGAAGTGGCAGAAGGTCGATTTCGGCAAGACCTCTTCTACCGGATCAACGTGATCTGCATTACTGTACCCCCGCTCCGAGACAGAGTGGACGATCTTCCGATACTTGTCAGAGATCTGACTGCTGGCCTTTGTAAGAAGCTGGGTTTCGTCGAGCCTCCCCTGATCCACCAGAAATGCCTCGAGATCTTTACGGCCTACAAGTGGCCTGGCAATGTACGCGAGCTGAAGAATGTGCTGGAGCGTGCTCTCATTCTTTCACAGGGAAGGGAAATCGATCCCCACGCCATTGGGTTCCCTCTGGACCAAGCTGGGCCCACGTCCGACGATTCCCTAGTAGTGAAGAAGTCTACAGACGAAACGTTTAATGATATCCTCAGGGCGGTAAAACGCAATCTCATCGAGGAGGCGCTGAGACGCTCAGGAGGAAATCGGACTCGTGCAGCGTCAATGCTCGGGCTTTCCCGGTACGCCCTCAAACACTATATCAAGGCCCTCGCGATAGAATAGCACCCCGGTAAGAAGTGCCTTCCAGTACGGCCGACTCCGACCTCGAGGAAGCAATGGATCGGATCTGCGCCTCTAATGACGTCCTATTTTCAGGGCGATTCCTTCAGCCGCGGCTTCTTCTCCAGGCGAAATCCGCGGACTGCAACTCGTAACGAGCCAAGAACCCTCTCTTCGTCCAAAGCTCATGTCAATTCATCCATGGCTTCGCGGATCACTGCTGCACTCTTGTGGAGAGCTTCGTGCTCCAAAGGGTTCAACTCAAGAGGGAAAGTAGCGAGAACTCCGTCCCCTCCCACGAGGCGTGGAAGCGACACACAAACATTGCGTACCCCTGCCACCTCTTCCTCGGGCGTGGAAACTGTGAGGATAGAGCGTTGGTCGTGGAGAATCACGTCCACGATTTTGGCCACTGCACTCCCTATCCCATAGTAGGTGGCGCCCTTCCCCTCAATAATGGCGTACGCGGCGTTTCGGACCTGATTGTCAACTTGCATCCGGGAGCTCTCATCGAAATTGATCCCTCGAAGCTCGCAGAAGCGCTTCAGAGTAACAGCACCGATCCTCACGAGTGACCACGCCAAGACTTCGGAATCCCCATGTTCGCCCAGCACGTACGCGTGCACGTGGTGAGGGTCTACACCCACTGCTCCCGCCACGAGGCTACGAAATCGGGCTGTGTCAAGCATTGTCCCCGTGCCGATAACCCTCGAGCTCGGAAGGCCGTACCGAGCGGCATGGAGCACAGCGAGATGAGTCATAATGTCAACGGGATTCGTTGCAACAATGAGGATAGCATCGGGAGCCGCATCCAATATCCTCGGGACCACCTGCTCGAATACCGCCGCATTTCGTTTGAGGAGCTCCAGTCGGGATTCCCCCGGTCTTTGGCTCACGCCGGCAGATACGATGACCGCTCGAGCTCCTTTCAAGTCCGCGTAATCACCACTTTGGATGGTAAGGGGATAAGAGAACGGCACCGCGTGACTGATATCCCGCGCTTCCGCTTCAGCCCGGTCATGATTCTTGTCAACGAGCACCACTTCTCGCCCTATTCCTCTCATCAACACAGCGTAGGCTGACGTTGAACCGACGAGACCGCTTCCTACAACCCCGATCTTCATGACCCCCCCTTCGCCTTCGTCAGGCTACTTAGCACTCGTCATGAAAAGGGACCCAGCACCTGTTTGATTTCCATGAACCTCAGCAGGCCTGATTTCGTTATCATTCCGACAGGTCGATCGCCCCTCATCACCAGAAGCCGTCCAATCCCTCCCTGGGTCATCTTTTTCAGCGCATCGCTCAGCGACTCAGTAGGTTCGATCTGGAGATCCGGACCGAGTGGTCTCATCGCTTCTCGCACCGTCATGGTCTCCCGATCCTTTGGTGGAATCTCCTTGAGATCGGACAAAGAGAGCACTCCAACGGCCCTCCCATTGTCCACTACTGGAAATCCTCCATGTCCGTACCTCAGGAAATAATCCTGTGCCACCTGTTCCAGCGACAGGGAGGGACTTACGGATATCACGTCCTCCACCATGAGTCTCTCCACCTGAACACCTTCCAAAGATTGCCTTATAATCGTCTGATGGTAACCGGTGGCAGCGATGCCTCTGAGAAACATACCTATGAAAATGAGCCATAAACCCCCAACCAGCGCTCCAGCAAAAATCTGCAGCACACCAAGAAGCATCAAGGCCCACGCAAATCCCTTCCCGATGTCTGACGCCCACTTGGTCGCCCTGGTCACGGACCCGGTTCTCCACCAGACCAATGCTCGAAAGATCCGTCCCCCATCCAGGGGGTACCCAGGAACGAGATTGAAGACCCCGAGAGCCAAGTTGATCCATGCCAGGTACTCGAAGATTGCCTCCACCAGGGTCGGAACAGATCCCGATATAGCCGCAGACACTATCCAGAATATGAGTGCGAGCCCGAAGCTCGCCAAGGGTCCCACCACAGCGATCTTGAACTCCACCATTGGGTCGCGCGGCTCCTCCGCTATGTGAGCCACGCCACCAAAGACAAACAACGTAATTTCAGGTATCTGAATTCCTTGACGCACTGCGGTGATGGAGTGGGACAATTCGTGGATAAGGATACTGGCAAAGAAGAAGAGAGCCGACACTACGCCGGCCAACCAGTACACCTGGATGCTGTACCCGGGGAAAAAATGGGGAAAGTATCCCGCGGACAATCCCCAGACAACGAGCACGAAGATTATCAGCCATGAATAGTTGAGAGTTACCTTAATGCCCTGGACCTGGAAAAGGTATATGGCTCCATGCATGAGTCCTCCCCCTCTCCCGGCCATTTCCGTGTTGTTTGATTCTGAACCTTCAGCCACAATGCACCTCCTTACGTTTGTGGTGTTGGAGGGGAAACTGAACAAATCTGATCCCTTAGAATCGAATCAGTCCACCTCAGTGCCTGTCGAGAACGGCCTGCGATTCACGAGGTCTCTCGCAGTAGATTTCGCTCCTGCGAAAGGTCCGTCCGATCACGTGCCCGGCCCCGATGCAACGCGTGCCAAAGCACAACAAGAAATTATTGCAATTTCACTTGATCTTCTAGAGGGATCGTTCAGGCGGATCCGCGACGAACAGGGAGAATTCTGCGGTGACATCACTACGGACAAGTACCACCGCTCGTTCCGGCATCGGAAATCCCCCGGTTTCTGGTACATGCAAAGTTGTCGTGGAGGTGGCCCGACCCCGCTGGATGAATGGGTTGCACTGCCTCACCGAAGATACTTGAACGACGCTGGTCCGGAATGGGTGGCACGCCCGCCCCGACTCGAACGGGGGACCTACGGATTCGAAGTCCGGCGCTCTATCCAACTGAGCTACGGGCGCATCCGATTCTTGCGCAGTAACGTGAACGATCCCGAAAAGACGTCTGGCGCTCTCCGAGCAGGCACGCTTTCAGCCTTGAAGCGCAGTGGGGAGAGTGAGGGGACTCGAACCCCTGGCCACAGGGGCCACAACCCTGTGCTCTGCCAACTGAGCTACACTCTCCATACCCCAAAACTGTAGATCGTTGCCGATGAGATGTCAACCCTCCGTTGACGGCTAACGTCTGGTACAGGAGGGCAAATGGGCGCCTCTCACTGAGTCGCTATCCAAGGGAATCACCACAAGCGCTGCAGCACTCTGCGTATCCTGTCTTTGACGACCTCGTTACCGGATCGAGGCGCTTCAGACCGAGAAAGCGCTGAGGCTCGCTGGGATATCAGTGCACGAAGATCTGCCTTGGGACTGAGCTCCAGTGCCTTTTGGAACGAGCTCCGGGCCTCCTGCTTCAGCCCGTCCTCCTGGAGCATTCGTCCCAAGTGAAAGTGCGCTTGAGGGTCCCTCGGGTCCGCGGTAACGGCCCTCCTCAAGTCCTCGAGGGCTGCGGGCCGGTCTCCTGATTCCTCATGGATAAGGGCTCTTTGGACCAGCGCTCCTCTCAGTCCGGGAGAAACCGCGATGGCCATGTCAAGATCCTGTGCAGCACCATCCCGGTCTCCTGTGCGAAGACGGACGAGCGCTCTGGAATGATATGCCTGAAAGAAAAGCGAATTCAGCTCTATGGCCCGCGAATACCACTCTAGGGCATCCTTCACCCTTCCCTGCCCAGCCAGCGCGTTTCCGGTGTGCCAGGCTGCAACCGCGGATTCCGTAGCAGGTCTTTGGGTGGATTCCAGCATCTTGATCCATACCGCGAGGTTTTCTCGCCATTCCGGCCGCGGATCGAGAGCGAGGGCTCGCCTGTACAAAGCGATGACCTCCTCTGCCGCGTCGCCACGTCTCTCCAAGATGCCTGCCAGGTTCTCAACAGCCCGATAGTTCCTCCCGTCCACCAATATCGCTTGCCGATAATCCCTTGTCGCGGCATCCTCCATCCGGGCCATTTCGTACGCCATTCCTCGGCCCAAGTAGAGAAAGGCATTAGCCGGGTACCGCCTGATACCCACCGAATACAGTCGGATACAGTCCTGAAAACGACCCTCGTGATACGCTCGTTCCGCTGCCTGTACGAGATCCTGCACATCCTCATCTGACCGGATTTTCACTGCGTCCGAAAGCTCGGGAAGAATGTCTCTGCTCGCGGCCGAAGGCGTTCCAACGAATCCGAGGACAAGGACCGGCACCAAGCACAGGACACTTGACAGGACCTCGGTGCACATCTGCTTTAGCATCGCGCACACCTCAAAATAATCTGTGAATGCGGCATGATACCTGCATCGCCCCCGTGCTGTTTAATCATAGCAGACATGCGTCCCCGCGATGAAGACAAAACGTGCCCGGTTTCCCTACCGGCCAACGCCACGAGCCCTGAGACCGGCCCGAGGTGCCGTCCAGCTCGAAAACACTTGTGCACCGGTACCGTTCCCCTATAGTGTTTGGCACGAGCCTCCGAGGTCAAGTGAAAAGAGTGAGGAATATTCCCGGGAGATATCCCATGGCTCATGAAGACGTGAGGAGAGCTAAACCGATCTCTCAGATTGCCAGGAGTGGGAGCGTTGTCCCCCTCTTGTCTCTTGTCCTGTTCCTCGTGCCTTGTGCCTCAGCCGTTGCCGAATTGCCACAGATTCCGTACCCAAAGCACGCGGAATACCGCATCGCCATCCACTGCTCAAAGAAAGTTCTCCAGCTTTGGAGGCACACGGAACTGATCCGGGAGTATCCGGCGGACTGTGGCAAAGGGGGCCTGGGCAAGAAGAGAGGCGGAGATCACAAGACACCGATCGGAGATTATGAAATATCCTGGATGGCCTCCCGTGCACATTCCAAGGGATACCGGATAAGAGACGGCCGCAGTTGGTGTAAGGATAATCGCTTCGTGGACGCGAGCTCCGGGCCTGCACTCGAAAAGCTCTGGAGTGAATCCTACGGAGGGCTCGAAGCGGCTGTTCTAAGCATTAACTATCCGAACGAGAAAGACCGCATACGCGGCTTTACCGGTGACTGCATCCATATCCACGCGGACAAGCACCACAGCGACGGCATGCTCAAGAAGTCGTACGGGTGCATACATCTCTTTCCGTCCGATGCAAATGAGTTGTACGAATTCGTGGACGTGGGCACACCGGTGAAATTGTTTCCGTGAGCTAATCAACGATCTTGGAGAGAAGCCGTGATGTTCCGGATTCCAATTTCGGAACGCCATCAGTGAGTGGCTTCCTTGATGGCCTCCGTCTGATAGTGGATAATTAAAGGATCGATAATGTCTTCGAGATTCCCTTCGAGGATCAGGTCCAATTTGTAGAGCGTAAGCCCTATCCTATGATCTGTCACCCTGTTCTGGGGGAAATTGTACGTACGGATCCGTTCAGACCTGTCTCCGGACCCCACTTGGCTTTTCCGCTCTTTGCTGATTTCCGAATGCCGCTCTGCTTCCATCATGTCCAGAAGCCTCGCCTTCAAAATCTTGAGAGCCTTGGCCTTGTTCTTGTGCTGGGATTTCTCGTCCTGGCAGGTAACGACCACGTTTGTCGGCAGGTGCGTCACTCTCACGGCCGAGTCGGTAGTGTTGACGCTCTGCCCACCTGGTCCGGAAGATCGGTAGACGTCAATCTTGAGGTCCTTGGGATCTATACTCACTTCCACATCATCAGCCTCAGGCAGCACAGCCACAGTAACAGCGGACGTGTGGATGCGTCCCTGAGATTCGGTCACGGGAACGCGCTGGACTCTGTGAACCCCGCTCTCGTATTTCAAGCGGGAATAGGCTCCTTTTCCGTGGACCAAAGCTATCACTTCCTTCAGCCCACCAGACGCGCTCGGCGACGAGGACATGAGCTCGACGCGCCACCCCCTCCCTTCAGCGTAACGTCCGTACGCACGAAAAAGATCGGCTGCGAAAAGCGTGGCCTCCTCTCCCCCGGTTCCAGCTCTGATTTCAAGAAACGTGTTCTTTGGATCGTTGGGATCCGTCGGGAGCAGGAGGAGGGTCAACTCTTTCTCCAGAGCTGTTTTCTTGTCCCTGAGGGCAGGGAGATCTTCGCGGGCGAGATCTACCAGCTCCGAATCTTCCCCTTCTTGAATGATCTCTTCGAGCTCCGTGATTTCTTGATTCACGTTCGTGAGCGCCCGGTACACTTTCACGATCTCGTCCAGATCGGACTGCTCTTTGGCAACTCTCTTGAGCCTTTCCGGATCAGCAATCACTTCCGGGCGAGTCAGCTCTGAATTGAGCTCTTCATAGCGCTTATTTAATTCCTCAAGCTTGTCGTAGACCTGCATAAACCGTGTTAGGCCGAGGTTTCGACCTTGGCCCACATCTCCTCTTTTTCCAGAGTTTTCCTGAGTGCAATCAGCGCGACCTCGATCTGATCGTCACTGGGTTCCCGAGTGGTTAATTTCTGCAGCCAAAGGCCTGGCAGGAGCATCGCATTCAGGACTGGGTTGTCCCATCTCTCTCCAAGTCGAATAATCTCATATGAGCCCCCAGCTATGGGGACGAGGAGCAAGATCTTCACGAAAATAAAGAATGCCGTGGTGAGCACCATGTTTCCCAAAAGCTCTTTGGGAGCCAGCGGGAAAACGGCTGTAAAGAGAAAAACACTCAAAACCAGGACTAGCAGCAGAAACGCCGTGCCGCAGCGAGCATGAAGGGTGGGATATTTCCTCGCGTTCTCGACCGTCAAATCCTCCCCCTTCTCATACGCATGGATCGACTTGTGCTCCGCTCCGTGATACTGGAAGACGCGCCGGATTTCCTTGAGCAGTGAAATGAGCACAATGTATCCCACGAACATGCCGACCTTGATGATACCGTCAATAACATGGAACCAGATGCTCCTGACTCCCAGATCCGTGCCCGCCAGGAGCCCGATCCCCATTGTTGCCAGATGGGGAATGACGACAAACAAGAGGATTGCTCCGGTGAGCGCCAGGGCGATCGTGCTGCCAAGGGCCCAGGGCCCCAATTTCTCCTCTTCTTCCTCCAGGGCTTCCTGCGCAGAGTAAGTCAATGCCTGAATTCCATTGTAGAGTGCCTCGTAGAGCACTATTGCTCCTCTAAGAAACGGTTTCTTCAAGACCGGCCACCGTTCCATGGGAGAATACCATCTGTCTTCTCGTACGGACAGATTGCCGTCCGGTCTGCGGACCACGACGGTAAACGTCTTGGGCGCCCTCATCATAATCCCTTCAATGACTGCCTGGCCACCGACCTTGATTGGAGGGAGATTACCGCTGGAACTATTGCTCACGATCATTCGCGTTCACCACTGGACCGGAACAGAAGGTCGAGAAACATCCGAGTCGTCACCGCTGCGAATCGGAAAGTACGCGTCGCTTCATTTGTTCTCCGGAGAAGCTTTCTCTTTCCGCTTGGGCCTTGCCGCGGCTTTCGGTTTAGCCGGCTCCGCTTTCTTGCGCGTCTTTGCCGGCTTCCTACCGGTTGCCACAGGCTTGTCACCGTACTTTTTCATAAATCGCTCGACTCGGCCTGCGCTGTCGACGAGCTTCTGTTTTCCTGTGAAGAATGGATGACATGCGGAGCAGATTTCGAGCTTGTATTCCGGTTTGAGCGACCGGGTGTGAATTTCGGCACCGCACGCGCAGACGAACACCGAGTCGGTGAAGTTGGGATGTATGTCCTTTTTCATGGGTTGTCCTCCGGATCCTACCTTAAAAAAATTAATATATCACAAGTGCTCACCGGGCAAAAGACAAAACGTCTTCCCCGAGAATGGCCAGTACCATGCTCTGCGCGCGTCGCATTCCCGTATTCCTCGAAATCTTATTGATTACCCGAGAGTGAGGCACCTGTTGTTCTACAAATCGAGAAAAATCTCAAACGCTCTCCTGTATTTTCGTTTCGGCCGGCAATACTATTTGTTCATTACTTCGAGGAATTCCCGGTTGGAATCGGTCTGCACGATCTTGTCCAACAAAAATTCCATGGCATCAACGGAGTTCATGTCAGCGAGAAGCTTCCTGAGCAACCAAATCCTCTGGAGGTCCTGTGGTTCAAGCAGCAGCTCTTCTTTTCTGGTTCCGGACCGATTGATGTCCATACAAGGGAAGACTCTCCGTTCGAGCAGGCGCCGGTCCAAATGGATTTCCATGTTTCCCGTGCCCTTGAACTCTTCGTAGATGACTTCATCCATTTTGCTGCCGGTGTCAATGAGGGCCGTGGCAATTATGGTGAGGCTCCCGCCCTCTTCTATGTTTCGGGCAGCGCCGAAGAAGCGCTTCGGCCTGTGCAAAGCATTGGAATCAACTCCACCAGAGAGAATCTTGCCACTCGGAGGTACCACGGTATTGTGGGCGCGTGCCAAGCGCGTGATGCTGTCGAGCAGGATGACCACGTCTCGCTTGTGCTCCACCAGCCTCTTAGCCTTTTCGATCACCATGTCTGCCACCTGAACGTGGCGCTGGGCCGGCTCGTCAAAGGTCGAAGAGATCACCTCCCCCTTGACCGTCCTCTGCATATCCGTCACCTCTTCGGGCCTTTCGTCGATCAACAGGACAATGAGGTAAACCTCTGGGCTATTGATGGCAAGACTGTTGGCAATCTGCTGGAGGAGAACGGTCTTCCCCGCTTTCGGTGGCGACACGATAAGACCCCGCTGGCCCTTGCCCAGAGGGGTCAGCAGATCCATGATGCGCATTGAATACGTGGTCGGACCGGTCTCGAGCTTGAGCTTTTCGTTGGGGTACAGAGGCGTCAAGTTGTCAAAAAGCACCTTGTCCCTAGCAGCTTCCGGGTCCTCACCGTTGATCGATTCCACCTTGAGGAGGGCGAAATATCTCTCGGTGTCTTTGGGCGGTCGAATATACCCTGAAACCGTGTCACCCGTCCTTAGACCGAACCGTCGGATTTGGCTCGGAGAGACGTAAATGTCATCGGGCCCGGGCAGATAGTTGTAATCGGGAGCCCTGAGGAATCCAAACCCGTCCGGAAGGCATTCCAACACCCCTTCCCCCCGTATCGGTGTTTCCTTCTCCGTTTGTTGGTGGGCCTGCAAAATGGCGAAGATCAATTCCTGTTTGCGCATACTGCTGGCGCCCTCAACTTCTAGCGCATTAGCAATCGCCAACAATTCACTGACCTTCTTTTCTTTCAGTTGCGCAACATCCATGTGGTCGTCTCCTCGTTTCGGCTGTCGTCTCATGAGATCGATTCAATAGTGGGTCCGTCAGGAGTGCAAGACAGGTCCTACAAGCTGGCGGAGCCGCTCCTTCCGAACGCGACCCCGAGTATTATCTAGCGATATTCCTTGGTGGGAACTACGGCTCCTGGCAGGGAGTCTCATTAGTGGCTACTATGGTACTAATCAACCCAAACGGGTCTGTCAAGAGTTTTGTACGAGCATTCGCTGCGGCCTGCGCTCGTCGTCGAGAAAACGTGACGCGCTCTGTTCGACATTTCTGCCAAGCCCAAGGTCTGGACCGTCCAATGTCCCTGGGGAGCATTATGAGATCGACCCCTCCTTTCCAGGAGAATTCGCGTTGATTCCTTCTGCCTTCCGTCGTACCATGGGCTGCATGGATCAGCTTGTTCTCTCTCTCTCAACTCCACCACGGTATTCATTCGAGTCGCTTGTGGTGCATGAGGGAATACAACATGCCGTAATGACAATTCATTCCACATATGCCACTCCCAAGAGGCCCCTACCCTCACTTTTTCTCCACGGTCTCCCGGGAACGGGAAAGACTCATCTCCTTAACGCCTTGGCGGAGCTCCTGCGTGAAGTTTTTCGCGAGGAGGGTCTCCGGGTCGAAATCGTGAGCGTCGAGAGTCTTGCCGCTGACGCGGCTTTCGATGAGTTGCTCGCCAACCCGGATGGCACGGCTGACCTGTGCGGAGTAGTAGTGGACAACATCCATGAAGCGCAAGGCCAGACAGCCGCGCACATCTGGAACCTCTCCAACAAGTTGACCCGCAGCGGGGCGGCTCTTCTCATGAGCTCCAGGAAGATCCCGGAAGAGACATTCCCAAACGACCCCCACATGACATCGCGGATCACGTCCGGCCTCGTCTTGGAGCTCCAGGCACCAGACGACGCGGTCAGGGTGCTCATCATTGACAAGATGGCCCGGGATAGAAGCATCCGAATTTCGCGAGACGTGGCCCATTACTTGGTTACTCATAAATCTCGGAATATCAGCGACTTAAGCAAGATCATCGGCATTCTTGATCACGCATCCCTCAGACTCAAGCGGCGCATCACGATCCCTCTCATCAAGTCTCTCGAAAAAGACGGTGAATTGTGATCGCTTTTCCACGGTGGCAATTTTGAAAATTCCCTTGAAGTCATAGACCGAACACGGTAAAGACTCCTCAATCGTGATCTTCGGCAGCCCTCGATCTAAAGTGCAACCATCACCTAATCTTACGGAGTCAATAACCATATCGCGATGACCATGAGACGAACAAGCACGAATCGTATATGTTGCATCGCCGTAGTGGGCATAGCAGGATTCTTGTCTCTGTTCTCCCAAGCCGAACAGCCTGAGAAGGTAGCAGCCAAGTTTGCCTCCCTTTTTTTGGCGCAAGACGCGGCGGGCATCATGAAGATCATTCATCCGGACACCCGAACTGGGAAGCAAATTCGCCTGTCCGACGTACAAGCTTTCCTCAAGAGATTCCGAACTGACACTCTCAAGCTGAAGAACATTGTCATCGACCGTCGGTTCACGTCCGAGGACGGAAAGACTGAAAGATTTCAAGCAACGCTCCTCTTCACGGGGCCTTCCCTGGACCCACGGTACCCGGATCCCTCGACCTTGAAGATGGTGTTGATTTGGGCGTTGGAAGAGCGGGAATGGTTCCTGGAGAGACCCGTCGAAATGGAATTCCTTGTCGTCTCGAACAGCTCGTACCCGACGCAACGCCAGGAAGAGCTGGCCATGCGCTTCCAGGCCTCGGCGTCGGTACTTAAGAGTATTGGACTGCCGGGAAGAGAAGACATCCCCTTGATCGGTCGTACAACTCAAGGGCCGGCAACGGCCGAGCTCAAGGAGTTGGAGAGCCTGCACGTCAAGGAACGGAGTCCCAAGGGCGTGGATCCCGGCAGCCAAGGCGTCCAGGTCCTTCTCAAGTTGGCCATGCGCAGGCCTGCGGGATTTAAGGATTTGTATCGCGGAGAATTCGTGGGAAACTCTCCAGACAAACGACGTCCCATGCCCTGGGATGTGATTCGGGATTATGCGCTTGGCGCCGCGGAGTACGGGAAGGTTCTCGAGAAGCGAGGGAGCTACAAGACGGCCGACCACGTGTACCGATGCCTGATTTCTCTGGGGCGTCAGTGCTTCGACGAGCCCGGTGGCTTCCATTCCTACTTGTGGGGGCTGACATTTCAAAAATACGGGGTGGAGGGACTGCTAAGAATACTTCCCAAAGGCTCTGAAGAGCGCCAGCATGCCGAGAATCTCTTGTCGTTGACTTCAAGGAGGCTAGACTTGCTCCAGACCTCGCTGGAATGCCTTGACGATCTGGCTGACTACAACTCTCTGAAAGCTTCAATGCTTGCAGCCCAGGGAGAGGGAGAGGCTATATTCCGGCCCTGGGGAATCAATTCTCTTGCCATCCTAGGCCTTCGGGGAGCTCCGGCTCACCGAGCGGTTTCCCAACAAGTCGGTGGCATGGTTTTGGTCCTCAACCCCGCCATGCAGAAAAAGGCTCTGGATGCGCTGGAATCGCCGGCTCTTACCTCTGTCCCAGAGGTCTCGTCCTTCGTTAGGCATCAAGTGGAATGGGTCCGGACACACCGAGTGTACGGAGCGACGCAGGCGTTCCGTTGACAAGGTGAAGAGGAATTCGTGGTCCAATCGATTATCCTGAGAAAACAGGCGTGGGGAGAAGCGGATGAGCTTGTAGGTTTCCTGACCAGGGATCTCGGCTGGCTTGCCGGAGTGGCAAAGAATTCACGTAAGAGCCGCGTACGATTCGGAGGGCACCTTGAGCCGCTCACGCTCGTGGACCTTACTATAAGGCCGCGAAAGAAGGATACCCTCGTATGGATTGATGACTCGAATCTCGTGAAGGGCTTCACGAGAGTACGATCAGAGCTTCTGAAGGTGTCCTGGTGCTCATATTTTCTGGAGCTCTCCTCACTGCTCCTGCCGGAAGCCTCACCCGAGCCGGAAGTTTTCGATTTTCTCCTTTCTTTTCATGACCTTCTCGACACCTCGGACCCCGGGAAATTTCGCCTCCTCCTGGAAGAAATTCGGCTGCTCGGTCTGCTTGGCTACGGACCGCAATTCTACATATGTCCTGCATGTGCCACAGGACTCGATCCGGGCCAGGACGCTTTGTTCTCACCTGCAACAGGGGGGGTGTGTCATCTCTCCTGTGTGGACCTTGATCGAGAACGGAGCGTTGCTATTTCCCCCGATACTCTTGCGGCTGTCAGAAAGGGGCTTGAATCGGGAGCGCGTGTGGTCGATCGGCTCAGACTCGGGAATAAGGGGCTTGGTGAGCTCAGGAGGGCCCTTTCTGCACTGGTGCGACACCTGCGAGGGGCAGACATAAACTCATTGACATTCCTCGAAAAGATGGGGTCCTGGTAAGCGGCAGATTCGGCTAATAGAGATCCGAAACTGGTGGAGCCTGGTCTTCGGCTCCTGGTTTACCGTTGGCCATCTTGCTCCCCTCCTTCGCTCCCCTGGGCTTCTTTTCCGATCGAGTCTGACGAGGAGGCATGGTTGCTTCCAACTGGTCGAACGATGGGGCCTCGTAAGGCTGCTCCTCTACCTCCGCCTCTCCGGGCTCCCCTTTTGGGGTCACGCCGGTCGGACGTTGGAGCTCCTCTTCCCCTTCTGCCGGGGGTTCTGCTGCGGCCTTCCTGGCCGCGGATGGCCTCCCGCTTTCCATAACCCTGTCCACCGCAGAGGGCTCGGTCTCTTCCCGAGCAGAGGACATTCCCTCCAATTCGTGCACTCTCGCTGCCAGCTCACGAGAGCGCGCTTTGAGCTCCTCCAGTTCATCCGCGGTCCGCTTGAATTCCACACGCAGCTTTACAGCTTCGGTACGAAACTCTTCCCCCTGAGCCCGATAGTGTTCGGCCTCCTGCTGACTTTGCTGGGCCAACTCCTTTGCCTGCTTGAGCTCACCGAACAGTCTCTCGTTTTCCTGCCTGAACCCATCTGCTGCGCTCCTGAACCGTTCTATCTCTCCCTTCGCGTTTTGGAGAGTCTCCGCCAGTGCCGCAGACGCTTGTCTCTCTCCCTCCAGTTGGCTGCTCAACTGGCTCACGATCTGTCGCTGATACTCAGCGTCCTTTTGCGAGGCCTCCAATTTCTTCATCGTATCAGCAAGGGTTCCCGCCAGTCGTTCCACCTCTTTTTCCGCGGAGTCTTTCAGTCGGGATGCGTCATTCACTGCGTTCTTCAGGGCAGCAAGAAGCTCTTCCTTCTCCTTCAGTTCCTGCTTGAACTGGCGAGACGCTGCGGTGGACTCGCTCAATTGGCGTGTGAGCTCTTTCATTTTCTCGGAGAGCTCCGCTGTGCGCGTTTCATTTTCATCTCGGAGCTGTTCAACTCTTTGTGTCAGGGTTGCGACCTGCTCTTCCTTTTGCTTTGCGTTCGTCCTGATGCTTTCGAGAGCCTGCTCTTTCTCCTTGAGGTCCTTGGTTAGCGTCTCGAGCCGTTTGCTGAGCTGAGCCGCTTTGTGCTCTGCCAATGCTTTGGCTCCGAGCAATCCGATTCTGTCGGGAGATCCAGCGCCTTTCGAGCGAGCTTCCGAATCGGACACAGATTTTCGCGTAGCATCCAGAGCCTTTGTCACTTCTTGGTCTTTTTCGGAGAGTCTTTCCGTGAGCGATTGAATTCGATCAACGAGATCATTATTCCGCGCCTGTTGCCGGGCAAGATCCTGTCTGACTTCATTGAGTTGTTTCTCAAGGACTGCGGCCAAATCGCTGGGAGCGTCTCTTTGGACAGGAACCTTTTCGGGAGGCGAGCCACCGCACCCCTGTATGAGGAGGACGATGCCGATGAGGGTAACTGTGGCTGCGAGGGCTGACTTCATGCGCGCGTCTCCTCTCAAGGTTGCTAAGACGTCCTGAGGCTAGTGAGCCACAGAGCGATGCTTCCCACGATTATAGAGGTTCGCTCCATATTTTGTCAATAGAAACCAAGCAAATAGGGTTTTCCTATTCAAGGACGTACGCCCTTTTGGCCTCACCCATCAAGAATTATAGGAATTTCAATTCACAATCCCACGGTAGGCGTCAGGTCCGCTGTCCGTTTCGTCTCGTCCTATGGGGCTAGGCTTGCGGCCGAAGATGCTCTCGAGCACGTTCATTGTTGTGCTCTTGGGACCATCCTGCCGAGCAGTAAACCCTCCGAAACGCCACGTACACGATTTCACAAACACGGCGCCCTATTCGTGGCAGAGCGGTTGATCCGATGGCGCTGGCACGCGTCTAGACTGGCTGAGGCGAATGCGCAACCATATAGAGGAAAACGTATATTTGGCGTACTCCGGTTTGCTCTCGACCTAACCTGGATCGCGGGTCAAAAAAAGTGAAAAACCTCGTTGTTCTTGACAGATCAAGAAGATAGAATGCTTTTGTCAAAACGATTCTATCACCAACGAGGTGACGTGATTATGGCACAAGGGCTCCTTCC
>JBFMDN010000012.1:0-100942 GCA_040753915.1 Thermodesulfobacteriota bacterium
ACTCATAGGATGCGTCGCTCGATCGCTTCCACCTTCCTCCTTAAGCTCCTGTCCTTTCCGATTCTTTGCTCCATGCGACATACCACGCTGCTCACGCTGCTGTAATTCTCCAGTCCAAAGGCAACCCATATGGCTGCCAGCGTCTGACCGGACAGCCGCCTGGCAAGATAGATGGCCACATTTCGCGCGTCATTGCTCATTCCTCTCCCACTCGAAAGGAGCCCCTTGCGATCCACGCCAAAGCTCGCGCATACGGCAGATTGCATGTCCTCCAATCCCGGAGCAAGGGAGCGCGAAGCTGGAATCTCTCGATGCGATCGCAGGCTTTGAAAGCCGGCCTTCACCCGCCCCACAAACTCCTTTGATCCCAGGAAAGACGGGACATTTCTTTCGGATAGAGCTGCCGTGAGCTCGTCCGATTCGTCCTGTGCCACGAACGTTCGGTAAGCCTTGGCCGAATCCTCTCCGGTCGGGCAGAGCATGGACAGGGCCAGCTCACTGGAAAGCCAAGCCCATCTGGCTGCACGGGACAAATAAGCCCTGTGGCTGCTCCAGGGGTAGTGGTCCAGTCGAGTCACCAGCCCGCCTCGCAACGGATTTAGAACTGAACTCTAGGACTCTTCCATTGGTGGAACCCGCCGATCACTGTGGCACCTTGCTCTCGCAGGGATGGTGCTCAGTCATATGCCGCAAGAATTGCGTCTCCCGGACAGCGGACAGAGCAAAAGAGCGCCACTTTCCCGAAATCCGGGATGTCGGGAATACCGACAGCAAAAAGCTCGGGCGGGTTTGGCGTCTCAGGCGCTTCGGCAACAAGGCTACGCAACCTTGCTGATGGGAGCCAAGAGCAAGTACGTGCGCCTTCAGGATATTCTCCAGAAGCAGACTTGGTTATACGGCAGGCATCGTTCGAGCGTGGGTGATGTCCTGCCGCGAAACTGGGCGCACCTGATCGGCTTCCAGGGTTACAACAGCCGCAGTGTGTCCGTCCAGCGAGGTAAACTCCACTTCGTACGCCTCACCGTCGGCGTACACATGCACAACAGCGCCTACATCGCCGGGTTGAAGTCCTTCGCTCGGGACCGGAGTCTTCAACACTACTCGTTCATGTTCCCGAATCTCCATGAGTTCATCCTTCTTTGGGATATGCGGTGACTAGCCGTGGCCTGTCTCGCCCCGGCTCCCTTATCCATACGGTCCTCACCAGTACGGTCTTGTTCTTGGGCGTACGCAATGTCCCATCAACAATGTACTTACTTCCATGAGAAGATTCAACCACCTGAGTAACTATGCCTTCCGCGGCAACGCGGAGCAGCGCGTGGGCCAACGCCTGCCACTCTTCCAGTCGGAAGCCCAATGAAAAGAAGAAAACGGCTTTGCCCGCGCCTTCAGGATGCCGGGGATTCATCAGGTAATTGACAACCTTGTCTCTCTCTACCAGCCCTCTTTCCGCATCGGGCAATCTCATGCTTCGTCTTCCCCCGTATCGTTGCCCATACGGTATTTGATATCGTAGTCTATGATGAAGTCCAACTCCTCGTCCGTGGAAATCTGGTGGATATCTGGGGATATCTAGGGCCATACACCTTGTTTCTTGTAAGGTTGCCGCGTGCGGGGTCTTCCGGGTTTTCCTTTGCTGAGGTCTCGACGGGCGATGGTCTCCACCCTTGCCACAAACGCTGCATCTCCGGCCGGGCGCCCCGTCCGAATCCGTTTTCGGAGCGAGCTCAACAGGCCTTCGTCAGAGGAGAGCAGCGATCGCTCCCAATCCTGGACAAGTCCCAATAGGGTTCGATCCGTGACGAGCGGGTCGTGCTCGGTAATCCCATGTGAACTCGCGCACTTGACCAGGGATAGTCCCATGGTACGTTTGCCATACCGGCCCGTATCGGATTCTGTTCCACATAACGTGCTGCCGCCAAGAGGTGACCCTCGTCCAGAGCACTCGAGCTGAACCGCCCCTGGAACACGTAACCGTGCCCCCCCTGCAGCGAAGTCCTTCATCCGTGTGTATCGCCAGTGAGCCCGGCCAAGGCACTTTCCCGGGGAGTCCTCTCAGTGCGGCACCGCTACAAAGTGGACATGGGTGGTCATGGGACACCAAACAAGTGCCGAAACCCCGTGCCGGGCGATTTCTTCTCCCAGCAGTCCAAGATACTCACGACGGTCCGATTCTTCCAGAAACACGTTCATGGCCGAACACCACGCTTCGTGACGCGACGCGGATGTCCGGGGACCACTATGAGCGACACACGAGGCATCATCTCATGTGGCGAGGCGATCTCATGAATGCGAACAGGAACATGATGTATGTCACCGGAAATCTTATGTCACCGGAAATCTTATGTCACCAGAAATCTGAAATCATCTACCGAGCCTCAGCCTCGGAACACGGGGCGTACAGACAGCATTTGAGGCAGGTTGGCCGGCCGGTACACCTTGTCGCGCATTTGCTCGTCAAAATAATCGCGAAGCTCCTCCACGGACATTTTCTCTTCGCTGCCCCGGTCCCGGAACCGCACGGGAAGCATATCGCTCTCGAGCTCCCTGTCACCGACCACGATAATCAGGGGAACCCATTCCATCTCAGCATCGCGGATACGCTTGCCGAGGGTCTCGTTCCGGTCGTCGATGTCTACCCTTCCTTTGAGCCGGCCAGCGATCTCTTTGCATGGCTCGATGTGCCTCTCTTTGACCGGAATCAGGCGGGTCTGGGTGGGGGCTAACCAGAACGGGTACCCTCCTTTCTTCCCCTCCTTCATCCTCATAGCCTGCTTCTCAAGAAGGGCGTACACTGTCCTGTCTATGGAGCCGGACACGGATGCGTGGAGCATCAGTGGCACGGCTGAGCTTCCATCAGGCGTCACATAGGTTATCCCGAAAGTCTCTGGGTTCTCGACATCGATTTGCACCGTTGACAGGGCACTCGACTTGTCCTGGGTATCGTTGAAGTTCACCTCGAACTTGGTCACAAAGTAGAAGTAGCGCTTGTCCCAGATCTCCAGGAGCACAGGCTGCCCTGCCATCCGGGCGATTTGGTCGATATAGTCCTGGTTCGCTTCGTAGAAGTCGCGCACCACGCGGATGGCGATACCGTAGTCGCTGCTGTCGAACCCGAGGTTGTTCAGCCATTGGAAGCACAAATCCACTTGCTTGAGCATCTCTTCCTTGGCATGGGGAACATCCGAGCACATGGTGTGCATGTCGGGCATAGTAAACGTACGGAGACGCCGCAAGCCTGCAATTTCCCCGGACTGCTCGCGCCTGAAGCTGTGATGGGTGAGCTCATACATGCGTAAGGGCAGATTCTTGTAGCTTATGTTCATGTCATGCTCGATCAGGAATTGCCCGAAACAAGCCGCAAATCTCAGGAAGAACTCATCACGCTCCGATCGAACCACGTACTGCTTTGCGGGAAATTTGTCCAGATACTTTGCAAGAGCAGGATGCTGAAAACTGTACATCACGGGAGTCTCTACCTGCATGGCGCCGTATCGGTTCATCGTCAGGTTTGCCTGCTCCTCCAGGATGCTCTTCAGCAGGTACCCCTTGGGATACCAGCGAAAATTCCCCTGATCCGATCCCGGCTCATAGTCGACCAGCTCCTGCTCCCGCATAATCTTGATGTGGGGCGGAGCTTCTTCCGAGACCCGCGAACCGCTGAATTCATAGTTTCGGAATTTCTCGAGAGACGGGTACGCCGTGAAGTCGAAGCTTTCCGCGGGATGTCGGACACCATCAGGAGTCACCACCAACCATTCCGACTTGATTTCGGCTTCCGCCTTGAGCGCAGCGCTCTCGGCCACACCTCCAGCGGCTCCGGCCGTGATGGTACGGGCCATCTCAGAAAGCGGATGCCCCTTTACCTTGATCTCGAATTCCTTGTAGACCCCGAAAGGTGCCCGATGGACCTCAAATCCAGCCATAGAGTCGATTTGGCTCGCAAGGGCCTTGACGACTTTGTCGGCTGCCCGAGGGGCCTCCAGAGAGGACGAGAGATGAGCGTACGGATAGATGAAGACCCGTTTGGTGTTGATCTTTTCACAATGTGTCACTATCTCGTTGACAGCGTTTTCCACAAGCGCTGCAGCGGCGCTGTCGCCCTTTTCCACGGCAATCATACACACGAGAACTTCGCTTGCATGGCCGCGGTTCATCTCTTCCGGTATTGGGTCGAGCAGTTTGGTTATCGAAGTCTCACCGGTAACTCTATAGGAAAAATGGTCTGCATGAAGCAGCAAAACTCTCATTACATCCTCGTTTCGTCCTTGAAATCCCCTGTGAGCCTGTGGCGCCTCAAACCTTGGACTGTAGAATATTCCTGCCAAATATTCAAGCATATTTGCTGGAATATCGCGGGGACTCGGGGTCTTCGTGTCTTGCGCAGCGTTCGAGCTGCGGCGCTTTATGGTGAACAATGTTCTTGACACAAAACATAGTTCCGATACAATGATCCTAGACCTCTCTCCTATCTCCCTCATCGGAGGTTCAAACCATGACTCTGCCTGATCGTAACAACCCCTATTCCTTCGATCCATTCCTGGAGAAGGCGCGATCCTTCGACTTCTACCGAGATGACCCCTTTTTCCAGAGACTTGTCAAACACTTCACCGGGGAACAGTGGCCCGAGCTCCATCAACGACTCCTTGCCTTTTCTTCAAAAGCCTCCACCAGATGGCGGGATCTTGCCGACCAGATAGCCCGGTTGGAGGTCCGGCCTCTCCTCGTACAGTACGATGGTCACAACCACAGGGTCGATCGAATCGTTCGGCCCATGGAAGCGCTCGAGCTGGAAAAGGAGGTCCTGCAGGAGAAACTCTTCTCTGCTGCCATGCCTCCCTGGGAAAATCTTGCCAAGAGATACCTGCTGCATCAAATCGGCGAAGCGTGCGTCGGGTGCCCCCTGGCATGCACCGAGGGTCTCATTGCGCTCGCAGAGGAATTCGTTGGGACAAACCCGCCGGAGGTGAACCGAATCGTCGAGCACTGTAAGGAGGGCCTGGACGGTGACTTCGGAATCGGTGCTCAATTCATGACCGAAATACAAGGAGGGTCGGACATCCCGTCCAACGTGCTCGAGGCAGAACCACAGGGGGACCACTACAGGATCTATGGCACCAAGTTCTTCTGTTCCGCCATGCATGCCGACTACAGCGTGATCACGGCCAAGGTTACGGGGAGCGAGGAAGTGGGCACGTTCATCGTTCCATCGTGGCTGCCGGGAAACAAAGCTCTGGAAAAGCGGAACGGCTATCGGATCAATCGCCTCAAATGGAAGCTCGGGACCGCTGAGCTCCCCACAGCGGAAGTGGAATATGACGGCGCACTCGCGTATGCCGTCGGTCCAACGGATAGGGGAGTAGCAAATGCGGTGGGGATAGTGCTCACCCTTTCTCGAGTCTCCGTAGCCATATCAAGTGCATCTGCGATGACGAGAGCAGCGAGGGAAGCCCTCCTGTACAGTCAGTTCAGGGACGTGTTTGGCCGGAAAATTTACCAGTGGTCGCTCGCTGCCAAGCAATTGGAGGACCTGGTCGAAGCCGCTCAGCGGACCGCTGCAGGCCTGTTCAAGGTGTACGATCTCCACATCCGTCTCGGTCGCAGGCTGCAAGCGGGGCTCGATTCGTCGGAACCCATGGAGGTTCGTCGCCGTCGCTTCGACTTGCGAGAGCTCATTATCCTGCAGAAGATGTGCACCGCGTTGGAAACCGTGGATGTGCTCCGCAAAGCGATCTCAATCTTCGGCGGACACGGAGTGATCGAGGACTTCTCTTCACTGCCTCGGCTGTTTCGCGACGCCATGGTGAACGAGCTGTGGGAAGGGCCAAGAAATGTCTTGCTTATGCAGGTATTTCGCGACCTTCAGCGGGTTTCGTCCTGGTATTCTCCGGAGGAGTTCACCAGGAGCATCTTGAGCGGAGCCCCGGACGACACTGTATCCGCGCTGGGGGCTGAGTTGAAAGAGTTTCTCTCAAAACCGCCGTTCCAGGATCCCGACCCGGCTTCCATGAGGAGAGCAGAGGCGTGGGACATGTTTTGCGACACATTGTTCAAGACCTACCAGACGGTCGCTCTCAACGAGGTGGGCAAGGCCCCCATTATCCCCGAGACCAAGACGGAGTAACCATCTGATTCAGGGGATCGAGAGACGCCATTTCGACGCATGGAGGAGAAGGAAATGGGATTCACTATTGGCGACATGGTTCGACATCGCGCGCGGTTTTCACCTTCACGGGAAGGCTTCGTGGGTCAGAATTACCGCTACACCTTCCAGGAGGTGAACAACCGTGCTAATCAATGGGCGGCCTACCTCACGGCTCAAAACGTGAAAGCCGGTGACCGTGTGGCCGTCTTGTGCAAGAACGAGGAGCACATAGGGACAGTTCTTTTGGGATCCGGCAAGATCGGAGTCATCACGGTCCTTCTGAACTGGAGGCTTCAGGGAGCTGAGCTGAGCTACATTCTCTCGGACTGCGGGGCCACCATGCTGGTTTACGATGCAGAATTCGCTCAGACAGTGGAGGAGCTGAAACCGCACATCCCGACACGTTCCTACGTGTGCGTAGGTGGGAGCGAGGCCAGCGTGGATTTTCATGAAGCTCTAGCCGGAAGCTCGGCCGACGAGCCGGCGTATCAAGGAACCGGTGACGATGCAGCGGTAATCATGTACACCTCCGGGACCACCGGGCGGCCAAAAGGCGCAGTCTTGAGCCACAACAATCTCCTTGCATCTTCAATGGCTATCTCGCACTCCATCGTATGGAACCGGGACCATCGCTTCCTGCTCATGGCGCCATTGTTTCATATTGGGGGCCTCGCTCCGCTTATCACCAACGTCCACACGGGCGCCATGACCTATTTCCTGCCGAACTTTGACCCTGGGGTGGTTTGGAAAATCATTGCACAAGAGAAGATAACCACCATGATGTCCGTTCCGCTCATGCTTCAGGCGATGCTCATGGTGGCCAAAGCAATGCCTGTTGACCCATCCAGCCTCGTCACGATTACCTGCGGTGCTTCCGCAGTTCCTGAAACGCTTATCCGGACTTACCTCGAAATGGGGGTAAAGGTCCAGCAGGTCTACGGCATTACGGAATACTCGGGCGCTGTAACGTTTTGGACGCACGATATGCCTCTGGAAACCTGCAACTCCCAAGGAAAATCCGTGTTCCACGGAGAGCTCAAGGTGGTTGACCCTGCCACTGGCATAGAATTACCGACAGGGAACGTGGGCGAGATCGTATGCACTGGGCCCATGACCTTCACGGGCTACTGGAACAATCCGGAGGCAACTGAAGCCGCTCTCGTTGACGGATGGTACCGTACGGGAGATCTTGGGAAGAAGGATGAGGAAGGATTTGTGTACGTGGTGGATCGGCTCAAAGATATGATCATCAGCGGAGGAGAGAATATCTACCCAGCCGAGTTGGAGACTGTTATCCTTTCACACGAGGCCGTTGCGGAAGTAGCGGTCGTGGGGCGACCGGACCCGAAATGGGGCGAAATACCCCGGGCCTACGTGGTCAAGAAGCCCGACAAGGAAGTCGTGGCGGAAGAGATCGTTCAGCTTTGCCGTGAGCGGCTTGCCTCATACAAGTGTGTCAAGGAAGTTCGTTTCGTTGACGCTTTGCCAAAGAATCCGGTTGGGAAGGTGCTCAAGACGGTTTTGAGAGCTCAGGAAGGGTGACAGGCATTTGCCAGAACTAATAGGCCTCCGCCACCACGGGGACCGCTGTGGGAGCTCTCCGTAGCGCCAGCGCCGCGATTCTCTTCTTGAACTGGCCTTGAGGTGCGGGCGGGTTTGAAGACCGCCCTGCCGAGCAGGAAAGCGGCAACGACCGCCGGCGGCACGCCTCTGTCAGAGCTTCAGACTGCCCCCTTTTCAAAGATGGTTGCGACCAGTGATGCTAACCGATGAACGTGGCGCCTAGTCTCTTCCGTCGTACGGCCTGGATAATTCCTGAAGGTAATCAGAATCCCGTTGAGCGCTGCAAAGAACGCGTGGGAAACCAATCTCACATTGCCTTTTACACCTGCCTGCACAAAGATCTGGTCGAACACGTCCAGGAGCCGTCTTTCCATTTCGTTGAATCTGGCAACCGCCGACTCCTTGATAGTCCCATGGATCATGAAATGGGTCATCATCTCAAAAAATGAGCCGTGTTCAAGCAGGTACTGGACGAAGTCCCTCGCGGTCTCCTCTGCAGTGCGATCCGAGGCCTTCCTCAGAATGCTTTGCAACCGTCCTTCCATTTCCTGGCACTGGCGAGCGAATGCCTCCACAAAAAGGTCGTCACGGTCCGCGAAGTACCGGTAGATCGATGCAGGTGAAATCCCTGCCTGTCGAGCGATGTCACGCATTCCGACCTCTTTGAACGACTTGTGTCCAAAGAGGCTGATGGCAGCATCCATAATGAGGTTCTTTCTCACCTCACGTTCATGTTCTCGGAGATTCTTTAGGGTGGAGCTCGACTTCCTCATTCGGCACCGCACACGTCGAATCTGACCTGTCGGTCGTGGTCCCACCTTTAGGAGGGCCAGCTCCACGCTATCATGCGACACGAATGATTTCAATTCGCCCAGGGGGTCAGGCTTGTTTCTTGAGGAATCGAAGATGACGATAGTCTGTGAATAGGCCACTGGCATGCTCCAGACCGAGCAGGCGAGGTTAAGAGGCGACAGAAAGATCAAGAGAATAGGCCTGACCCCACCCTTCTCCTTTTCCTTGAGAAGAGCCACGTGACAACAAGCACAGCGCACCACACCGCCAAAGCAAGAGCGCATCCGTTCACAGCCTCTTTGAGCCCCATGAGCACCAAGTCCATCTGGAAACAGCTCCTTTCTTGCGAGCGTCCGTCGCTCCCGTGCAGAAGATTCCGTCTCCTACACGGGGGTCCGCTCGCGCGACGGACGCCTTCCCTCCATCTTGATGACCCGGGCAGGAAGGAGGGAATTTTTCTGTGATGGCCTGCGAGAGGGGGAGCATAAAGCGTGCCAGGACAGCGCGTAAGGATGTTTCCTAATACAATTTGTTATTCCAATACGATAGATTTTGGAGACGCTTCGAGATCACGGCTGCCGGCAACGACGAAGGAACGATACGTGTCAAAATCCCGTTGTATGAAACTTGCATCAGTTAAATCAGAGGGTTATTTTTAGCTTTCTGCGTGAAAATCACTCGTGGTCCTCCACTACCGTGTCATCTTGACTCGCCCGCATTCTCCGGAGCGATGACTGCCACACATATTCAATGCGTGGCACTCATCGCAGTTGAAAACCAATGAGCCTTCGGTTGACATGGATTCATAACAGAGGTCGAGATTTCCCATCAGTGCCTGTGGAGCTCCTAGCTCATGGCAAACACGATAGTGGAACGCGGCCGTTGCTTACACGCTGTCGCTTCCGACTCGGTTTGCGAATCAGGTTCCGACCTGTTCTTGATGCGCTTCATCATAGATTCACAGGCAGCCCCCAGCACGCTGAGATCCTCCGCTGCGGGTATGGCATTCGGGCGGAACGTCACCGCCCGCCCCTACTCATCTTCTTTATCTTGCTTATCTTCTTTTGGCCCGGATTCTTCTTCCGCGGCAGCATGGGACTTGATCTGTTCGGCGTATTGAACCACCTCCTTCAGAAGGGGCTCTATGACGAGGGTCCACTCGGGATGCTCCCTCAAGTTGAGCGAGCCTGTCTCCAGCACCTTGGCTATGACAAACAATTTCGTTCGAACATCGTACAATTCTTTATGCACTTTCTCCGCGGTCCATTTCTTTTCCGACATTTCAGCCTCCATCCGGGAAACTCTCCGACAAGAACCTTTCCCATGAACCCGACGCCTTGTCCGCCGTTGCTCATGGTCAATACATTCAGTATCACCGAACGACAGGTCAGGGCAACTCTCTTCCTTCGTCAGACGATTCGTGGTGACATGCTTGTAAATCAGGGCTGCAAATGGTACCTTTGGTTCAGCGGGACGCCCATGGGAAAACCCGAGCAGGGGGGGCGAATCGTTTGTATACGGTGCACGTGTGGCGCCAGCGACGTCGAAGGCGGTCGCCTGCAGTTCTTCAAGCAGGTCTTGTCGTCATGTCGGCGCGTGCTTGTGCAGGGGTTTAGGCGGCGTCGCGAAAGCGGGAAGCAAGAATCCAGGCTTTTCAAGGCGAGAGGGGTTGTGCCGATGGGGATCTTGGACTTTGTCAGAAGCGAGCTGATCGATGTCATCGAGTGGATCGACGACAGTGGCGACACGCTGGTGTGGCGCTTTCCGGACCAGGACCACGCGATAAAGAACGGGGCGAAGCTGACGGTGCGAGAGAGTCAAGCGGCGGTTTTCGTCAATGAAGGAACTGTCGGAGACGTTTTCATGCCCGGTCTGTATACCCTCACCACTCAGAACCTTCCCATTCTGACCACTCTAAGGTCCTGGAAATACGGGTTCGACTCACCCTTCAAGGCAGAAGTCTACTTTGTAAGCACGAGAAACTTCCTTAACCTCAAGTGGGGGACCCAAAACCCGATCATGATGCGAGATTCCGATCTTGGGGTCGTTCGGTTGAGGGCGTTCGGCACGTACGGTATCAGGGTTGTGAATCCTCGCATATTCATGAAGGAAGTAGTGGGAACCGAGGGGTCGTTCACGACAGACGAGATCGAAGGCCAATTGCGCAGCATGTTGGTCTCCGCATTCACGCACCGGTTGGCATCGGCCGGGATAGCCGCCCTGGACTTGGCCGCAAATTACCGCGTCATGGGTGACAGGGCCAGAGCAGGGATGGATGAAGAATTTCAGCGCTATGGTCTGTCGCTCACCATGTTCATCATCGAGAACATCTCTGTCCCGCCTGAGGTCGAAAAGATGCTCGATGTCAGGACCCAGATGGGGATAGCAGGAGACTTGGGCAGGTACACCCAATTCCAGACAGCTCAGGCCATTCCCGAGGCAGCACGAGCCGGCGGAGCAGGGGAATTCATGGGCATGGGAGCGGGAATTGCCATGGGCCACCAAATGGCCAATGCCATGGCGGGGAGCTTCCGACAGCAGCAGACCACGGGCGCAGAAGCGGGGCAATCGGCTCGCACATTCCAGGCCGGGGCGGCGGAAAAGTTCTGCTCCCAGTGCGGCAAGCAAATATCGTCGGGAGCCAAGTTTTGCCAGGAGTGCGGCGCTCCTCAGCAGCAGGTGTGTCCTCAATGCGGAGCAGCCGCGGATACGCGGGCAAAGTTTTGTCAGGAGTGCGGAACAAAACTGGGATAAGACGTATCCTCCCTCTTGAGGCCTGCAATGAACCGGAGAGCTCGGATCAAGCGGCTCTGAAGCCCGACCTTCCCTCAAGGCCAGCTCAAAACAAGAATGCCGGCGAGACGCCGGCGCTGCGCATATTCGTGCCGAGATCCCCGTAGTAGGGTGCCAGCCCTGCCCTTACTTGAAGATGGTCGCCTTTGCTATCATTCTCAGCGTGGGGCACTGCAATGAGGTAGACAGCGTTGCCTTCATTACGAAACGACGGTCTCGGGACAGAAGTCTGAGAGCGGACCGAGCTCACGGGAGTTGCTCGGAGGTCTCTCCTCATACTCCCCGAGGAATCGGCTCGATGTCGCATTGATCTCCGAAATGCTCCAACACATCCCGCTGGAGGTTTACCAGTGCCGCCTGGTCCTCAATTTCCACGACAAGCTCGCCGTTATCGAATGTTTTCAGCCTCCCATGCTTCTCGATTACCTGAATCGCCTTCGTCGGGTCGATGGTAATCCACCCCTTCATTCTCCGGAGAAGCTCGGCACCTGAGAAGCCTCGTTCTATCACAAGATCCACATCACGGAACTTGGCCTGCCAGCCAATGACCGCGGGCTTGACGAGCACTGGTAGCACCGGATCGTGCATGGCAGCGCACCTGAACCAGACTTTTGCTCTGATCATTCTGTATCTCCTTCTGCGTGAAAACGATTGCATCAAACTCTTTCGGTTGTGACATGACATCCACTCTCTTTTCCCTATGGATATCAAAACACAGGAAAAATACCTTTTCAAATCGATCGAACTGTGTTATAGAGTAGCCCATTAAGTAATGAATTTGACAAGAGAAAATGAAGGGCGTTTTCCTACTCATGAAATACCATCCTGGTCGGCTCTGTGTCAAAGGTTTGTGCGGAATTCCTGTAATCCTCTTTTTCAGTCTTACCTGCCTCGCTCTCCTCTCCTGGTCTGGTGCAGAGACGTTCGCGGCAGGAGGGGGGACGGCGAAGAAGCAGAAGACTGCTGAAAAGAAGAAGGCCCCCGTCAAACCACGAGCCGTCAAGGCACAGAAGCCTGCAAATACCGTTCAGGCCAAGGCGGCGTACTGTGTCGACTTGCATGAGAAAAAGCCCATAGTCTCCCGCAACGCGGACAAGCGGCTACCCGTAGCGAGCCTCACGAAACTGGTCACCGCTCTCGTCGTCCTGGACCGTATGCCCGCACAAAGAATTGTGACCGTGCCCGAGCATATCAAGAAGATACCAAAGTCTGTGGTCGGATTGAAGCCAGGGGACCGCGTCGCTGTACGGGACTTGCTCCACGGATTGCTGATCAGTTCCGGCAACGACTGTGCTGAAACTCTGGCCTATGCGTACCCGGGCGGAAAGAAGGCGTTCATCTCGGCAATGAACCGTAAGGCGAGAAGCTTGGGAGCCAAGCACACGGTGTTCTACAACCCCAGTGGGCTTGACATAAGGGTGCCTGGTTCAGGGAAAGACGAAAAATCGGAGCTCGTTCGCTCGAACGTTTCTACAGCTCGCGAAATGGCCGTCATCGCTCGTACGGCCTTTTCCAACCCGACCATCAAGCGCATCTGCGCGAAAAAGTCCTACGTCATGCACAGTTCGCTCAATGGGCGAGGGTACCGTATCCGTACCACGAACCGGCTGCTCAAGGACAATCTCCCAGTGGTAGGAGGCAAGACGGGATATACCGCACGCGCCGGCCATTGCTTGGCTTCTGCATTCACACCTGGAGGGCGTGTATTTCTCATTGTGGTCCTCGGGAGCCCCGATCATTTCCACGACACGCGGCTCATTTACCGCAAGGCACTGCGCGATACAGGGAAGTCTCGAGCTGCAGCCCGTCAAAGAACCAAACAACCTCGCGTTGCTTTGAATCCGGGCCATTGATCGATACATCCAGCAAATGAGGGCCGGGGACTTTTCTCTGAGGCCCTCCCGTTACCCCGTTTTTTCATCTATATCCCACCACGAGCCCCCCTTACCACCGCCTTTCTCGGCCGAGTAACGGCACCTGTGATGAGTGCCGAAGCATGAGGTCCTCCCTTGCGGATATTCGAGGGTATTCTCCGGAGGCCGCTCGAGAGCGGTCACGTGATTTTACATTCTGTAAAGAATTCTGACGGTAGGGGAGAGCCTTCTCTTATCACTGAACTAAGAAAGAACTTGCGAGCTTCAGCCCCAGTAGTAGCCCGTCTTTAACTTGGCACGAGCGTTGCATTTCCGATCCCGACCTCTCTGTACGGACCATGTCCGTCGGAAAGATCCGTGCAGAGGCAGCGATCCGCGACAAATCTCCTGAGTCTTGGCGGATCCGCCCGATAAGCCTATGCAACAAAGAGTGGCAATTGAAGATAACATTCTTGAGTCTCGAGGTCTGCAATAGCGATGAGAAGACAGCGTCGTACCGGAACGGGTAGCCGCATTTCCAGTCAGCTACATCAACCGATATCATTGGCAAAGGATCGGGGAATCGAGACAAGAGTGCACGAAATTTATAAGGAAATTGAAATACCGGAGAAAGGAGACAAGGACGCATGGAACACAAAGTGAGTTATGCGTTGTACGTGCTTCAGGAGCCTGTCCAATATGCAGCGCTGCTGTTCATGGCGACAATGTACACGATAAAGATCAGCCAGTTGCTCAAGAGACCGTTCCCTCCGGAAAGGGCGGAGCTCAAGGGCGATCGCGTTACGGGGTCCATCCAGTCTCTATTCAACGTGCTCCGCCCCTGGGACATGGAGAGCACAAGCAAGAACCCGTATTTCTATGCAGAGTTCATGATCTTCCACGTGGCTGTTGCCTTAACCATTGGTGCGACATTCTTCATCCCGCTCGTGCCCCAGATTATGACTCCCACATTCACGGTCATCATCATGGTGTTCATGTGTTTGGCCTTCCTCATTGGGCTGCGTCGCATCTACAGGCGGATGACAGTTCCGGAGATAAGGATAATTTCAACTCTTGACGATTATTTTGCCGTCATCTTGATGACCGCGTTTTTCGGTGTCGGTGCGGTCACCATGTGGACATGGCTCGAAGGTAAAATGGAGACATCTTGGATGTGGGCCTTTTTCCTTATGACCACATTCTTCTTGATATACGTACCGTTCAGCAAGATCTCGCACTATGTCCTCTATCCCTTCGGCAGGGTCAACTACGGAATGATTTTCGGTGGCAGAGGCATCCTCAATAAAGGGAACCAAAATATAACGTGGAAGCCCTGACACAGGCTCTGGTTGAGAATTCGTGTTACGGAGGAGATCAATGTCTGATTCACAAGACAAGGCCCTGGCGACGACCGTAGCTTCCACAGGCTCTGAAAAGCTGGGTGCCGCTGAGGAGCGCAAGTGGCCCCTCAAGTCGGAATTCACTCCGGAGATGCTGGCGGAAATGGAAAAGCTTCTCCCCACCAAGCTCAATCGGGTGGTCGCCACATCGCTCGCGGGGTGCATTCACTGCGGAATGTGCAGCGACGCGTGCCATTACAGTGTTTCCATTCCTGACGACAAGACCCTTGTCCCGGCATACAAGGCTGACCGCTTCAGAAAATGGTACAAATGGCGATACGACTGGATGGCTAAGATTTTTCCATCTTTTGTGGGGGCTCAACCTCTGACCAAGGAGTTGGCGGAGGAGATGTTCGACAAGCTCTTCGGCGGGTGCACCATGTGCCGCCGGTGTACGTATAACTGCCCGATGGGAGTTGACTACGGAATGATGGTTCGCTCGGCCAGAAGCATCATGCAACAGGTCGGGAGGTGTCCGCAGAATCTGCAAGATACGGTGGACACTCATTACAATCATGGCAACAACATGGCTGTTCCTCAGGACGAGTTTATCGAGACGATCGAGTGGATCGAGGAAGAGCTTCAATCAGAAGATGGATGCGAAGACTTCACCATCCCCATTGACAAGAAAGGGGCCAAATTTTTTCTGACCCTGAATCCAAGGGAGCCGAAATACTATCCGCTCACCATCCAGGCCACAGCAAAGGTCTTGAACGCGGCGGGTGTGGACTTCACGATCTCATCTCGCTACTGGGATCTGACGAATTACGCTCTCTTTAACGGCAATGACGAGGATGCTCGCCTGTTTTCTCTGTGGCAGGCAGAAGATGTGAAACGTCTGGGCTGCGAGTACCTTTTATCCGGCGAGTGCGGTCACGGATACCGAGCTTTGCGCTGGGAGCTTCCCAACTGGCTCGGAGGGGTTCCCTTCAAGATAACGAGCGTTATGGAGTTGATGGCAAAGCTTATCGAGGATGGGGCAATTAAGCTGGACAAGTCCGTGCACGCAGGCAAGCGCTTCACGTACCACGATTCCTGCAATATCGCTCGATCGGGAGGAATACTCGAGGAGCCCAGGATTGTTATTCGAGCATGCGTCGATGACTTCGTGGAAATGGAGCATAACAGGGAAAAGAGCTACTGCTGCGGTGGAGGCGGAGGCGCCCTGGCCATGAGCGAGTTTTCCAAGCGTCGCATCGCAGCGGGCAAGATAAAGGGTGACGAGATCCGCGCTACAGGCGCCAATGTGGTCCTCCAGTCTTGCCATAACTGCACGGACCAGTTGAAGGAGATTTGCGAGCACTACGGCATCCACGCAAAAGTGATGAACCTTGCCGAGCTTGTCGCACCGGCACTGGTGTTGTGAGGAGCAGCGCCGAGCCTTTGACGGCACTGGCACGAAGGCCCCAAAACAAACTGCAAGGAGGATTTCCCATGGCCAAGAAGATACTTGTGATCGATGACGAGCCGGATATGTTGGCGTTCCTTACAGCGCTGCTGGAGGACAACGGGTATGAGACCGTCACCGCGGAGGACGGAGAACATGGCCTCGAAAGAGCAAAAGCCGAAAAACCGGACCTGATCTCTCTTGACCTCCTCATGCCCAACAAAACGGGCATCAAGATGTATCGGGAGTTGAGAAAGGACGATGAGATCAAGGACATTCCCGTCGTGATGGTGACGGGTTTCACAAAGGACGACGTTCCGAGCATGGACTTCAAGGAGTGGATCCAGAAGAGGGCCATTAGACCGCCGGAAGCTTATATCGAAAAGCCCGTGAACAAGGATGTGCTCCTGGATGTGATACGGAAAACCATCGGCTAACATCGCCCGTGGGTTTCAAGATAACGCCCGTGTCGGAAGTTTCTTCCGATAGGGGCTGATATTCCCGAATCGCCCTTGAGGAGCTCTGGGATTGCAGCCGACGGATCGGGGGGCTCGGACCGAGTTTGAGCTCAATGATTTGTCGCTCAGTTTGCGAGCCGGTCCCGGCCCTGTTTTCGGTGCGCTCCCCTATGGGTCACAGGAGCTTCCGGCAGGACAGGAGGGCTTTCTGTCCGGAAGGAGCCCTCCGCGCGAGGAACGGCTCCATTTCGGAGGGCCGCGCCGAGCTCGGAAGCCGCCAGGAGCGTTTTTCGCCCCCCGTTCAACGTATAGCGAGTATGAGCATCACAGGAGAAAGCACAGGCCCGACAATCGATGATTGATTGACAGACCGTAGCGGATGCTGTGTACAATAGTCAAGAAGGTCGTCCAGGCACTGGGGTTCGCATCGCTAAGTGCGGTGAGGCCGCTGGACACCTGAGATCATAAATCGCTATCGGAGAGCAAGAGCCACAGGGGGTGTGTCGTGTCCCAATCGAATTCGACCGTCATCAGAATGTCTGATTACCACAGGAAAAAATCAGGAGGACTCATGAACGGCATCGGTTTATGTGCCATCTTCTCACGGCAAGGGGACTGGGCCTTTGACTACGCCCTCTCGTTGGCAAGGCACCACAAGACCAAGCTCAATATCTTTCATTTCTTGGAATCACCATACCAGCTCAGGCGGGATCTCGTCTTTGTCGATGCTGAGAAGAAAGAGGTGGCCGCTGTCACGCCAGAGCTCATCGCCAAAAAAGATAAGGAGCTCAGAGAGTCTTTTGACGACCGTCTGGGAGAGTATACGGATGTGGGGTTTCGCCTGTGCGAGGGAAACGACGAATGGGAGCTGCGAAAGTGCTTCCGCAGGGGGGAGTACGAAATACTGGTAGTCGGGTATCACGGAAAGGGAGTCCCTTTTGGGGGAACCACCACGATCAACGAATTCGCTGCCAAGTTCAAGGGACCCGTCGTTCTCGTCGGACCGGATTCTCCCGACTCCTTCTACATCAACGAGCCGGCGAGGAAGCGATTGGAAGACTTGATGATCCCTGACGGTAAGTGGAAACTTATCGATTGAGAAGATTGCTTTGAAGCTCGTGTGCACCGTGCGGCACGATTGAGACCGGATTCGGGATATGCAGGCCCATACGGGATTTCTCCAAGACGAACGTGAACAATGGCTTGAACGCGGCCTTACCACGATCATGGCTTCCGTCGAGCTCACGCATGCCTTGTCCAAGAGGCCAGAGGGGACGGCACGACTTCCCGGATTCGGCGCATTCAGCCATGGTGTTCAGGAATCCGGCCGTCGTTTGGAGGCACGCCGATTTCAGGAAAGGATCCTACGTGAAATTCTCAACCAACGAGGAATTCGAGCTGCACGTCCACAAGTGCTTCGGCAAAATTTTTGAGCTGCTTCAAAAGGTGGACGGTGTAGTGAAGGAAGGCGCGGACAAGGAAGAAGCCGCGGGCACAAGCGGAGTCATGTCCGATCTGCGGGATTGGGTGGAAGAAGCGATCCTTCATTGTCACTTGGCCTGGCAATATCACCGTCTCTCAAGGGTCTCAGGTAGAAACACCTGGGATAGCGTGGAAAGCAATCCTGCCTCCCCAGCCTCTCCTCCGTCCGACAACACCTGAACATCCGATGGGCTGCGCGCCGTCCCGGAGCCACGGGACCCATTCCCTCAACGCGGTCGACCACGAGGCAAACAACGTCAACTGGTTCAGGCGCGCGTCCCTGAGGCCTTGATCGACGGCGGGTTTTTCAGCGGGATTCTCGCAGTGAACACGGACCCCGATCCCAATTCGGACGCGACACGGATGCTACCGCCGTGCTCCTCGACGATCTTTCTCGTGACCACCAACCCAAGACCCGTCCCTTTCGATCCCTTTGTCGAATAGAATTTCGTAAACAGGTTCTCCGCCACATCGTCACTCATTCCTGCGCCGGTGTCGGATACTTCGAAGACGACGCTGTCCGATTGGACGTATCCCGTAAGAGAAATTCGATGGCCTTCCTTGGACTCTGCCGCCAGGCATGCAGCGATGGCGTTCGAGACGAAATTCGATAAGCACGTGTGGATGCCGGCAGGATCGAGGACTGCTACGCCAAGTGAGTCAGGGAAGTTTCGGACCAGCTCGATGCTTTCCTTGGACACCTTTTCCCGGTACAGGGTATAGACGTCATGCAAGATCTCGGCAGGATCGCACTCCCGGTATTCCGGCTCTCTTTCCTTGGACGCGTAGAGAATGTCCTTCACTAGGTCTGAGACCTTGTTCACGTTCTTTTTCACCATCTCCCACCCTAGGCGAACGCGGTCCTCCTTTCCCTTGTTCAGACCGGAATCGACCATGTATACTCCGCCTTCCAGTCCTGCGAGGATGTTCTTGATGGAATGGGACATTCCGGCAATCGTTTCTCCCAGGGCGGCGAGCTCGCTTTGGAGGAGCTTCAGCTCACTGATATTCGTGCACATCTCCATCACTGCGACCGTTGTCCCCTTCTCATCGGTGATAGGAGAAGTCTGAATCAACACGTGGATTTCTTTGCCATTGTGCCGCCAAACATCCTCGGAGCCGTGGGATTGTCCGTCTGCAAAGGTTTTCTCAACCGGACAGTTGTCGCACTTGGTTTCCCTTCCCTTGTAAATCTTGTAACAATACTTTCCCCAACTGTCTCCAAATTCTTCGGCAAACTGGTTGTTGTAAAATGCAATTCTGAAGTTCTTATCGACAACGGTCAGGAAACACGGGACGTTTTGAAAGAGATGGCGGAACTGTTCTTCTTTGCGCTTCAACTCCGCTTGCAGCCGCTCAACTCTTGTTACATCGACCGCCATTTCAAGGACTTCCGCTACATGGCCCTTTTCATCTCGAATGGGCGAAGTGTGAACAATGACAAATGCCTTTCGGTCACCGAGCGACCACACCTCTTCCGAGCGGTGCGAAAATCCATCGGCAAAGGTTTTCTCAACCTGACAATGGTCACACTTGGCATTTTTCCCCTTGAACCCCTGGTAACAAGGTCTGCCCACCTGCTCCCCGAACTCCGATTTGAACGACGCGTTGGCCGCAGTAATTCGGTAGTTTCGATCCACGACGGTCAAATAGCAGGGAACCTGTTCGAACAATTCCTGGAATTGGCGCCGGCTCTGCTCGAGCTGCCTGGTCCTGTCATTGATCTGCCGGCTCATGTCATCAAATATACGCGACAATTCAGCGATCTCGTTTGAGCCCCGCGCTGTCGACCCTTCAGGAGTGTACTGTCCTCGCGCCATCTTCCGTGCATTTTCCTGAAGCCTCTTGATGGGCGGTATGACACCCAGGACAACTGCCAGTCCGCTCGCACTGGAAATCAGAATAAAGAGGAGGAAAGCGAAAAGCATGGTCTGAAATCTAAGGTCGTCTATCTTGGCCCTCAGATCGTGCAGAGGGACGGTGAGCTCCAACGCGCCGAGTGACTTTTCGGTGTACGGGCTGGCGTGACAGCTCCCTGTCGAGCAGCTCACCGTATTCCTCAAAGGACTTACAACGTTGAGGCTGTTGCCGTTTTCCACAAACCGGTATTGTGCCCGAGTATTTTCAGCCACATCGCGGAGCAGCGGATTCCCCGAAGCAACCGATGCGCTGCCGAGGCTGAGGGCTCTGTCCATGTTGCTCGTGTAGTGTAGAACCCCCTTGTTATCGTATATGTTGATTTCTTCGAAGTTTTCTTTCTCTCCGATGGCCCGCACGATCTGTTGGATCACTTCCCGATTCTTTGTCATCATGCCGTTCCAGATCGCGGCCTCAATCACCTCGGAGTCTTTCAACGCGCCATTGATCTTTTCGTGAATCAATGTCTGTTCCTGGCGAGATATCGCCTGATAGGCAAACGCCACCACTGCAACGAACGTGATCAGTCCTGCGAAAAAGCTTAGCTTGAAAGACAGGCTTGCAACAAACTTCCTGATGAATTCTGCCGATTGCTTGACCATCTTGGAGAGCCTTCACGATTGAGGTACCGCAATTCATCCGCGATGAATATCCGGCCGGGGACATCAATTGGATCGATTGGCGAGAAATTTTCCCGCAGGTACACGCTACTCCCCAATGGACGCATGCGAGCATGATTTGTGCCAAAGTCTCTTACCCGACGGCATACAACCGTCCTCGAGCACAAGCCCACATGTCGGAACCCTCCAGGCAGGACAGTGCATGGCAATCTCCTGAATTTAGCTCACAATTTCTTGTGGAAGAATCCGGACAGTTCTTATGTGAGGTGACCCCCTGCCCCGTCAACCCGATTTTCAGCCGCGGAAGATCCGGGCTTCCTGCAGTCATCGCTGGAGGCTAAACTCCGAATAGTGGCTCAATTTCAGTCACATGGCGGACTCTACGGGCAGGTGGACGGTCCGCCCTATCTGGCTCATTTGACTTCGTGTAAAGAATGCTGACACCCCGTCAGAGAGAGCCACGTTGGACCCGTGCTCTTTGGAAACGGCACAGGTACTGTGAATCACCCGTAAAAGTATATGCCAATGGCTTTGATCAGGATCACTGACAATGTCACGACAACTGCAGCGTGCGAGACAAAGCCGATCATTACTTTCCGCGGCGAATCACTGCTGTTGCGGCTGAGACGGTAAATGACCATCAAGCTGAGAACCAGACCTGCAAGGATCACTATCACTTGCGCAGCGTGGGTGATCGATGGCGAGATCTCTATGGCAACGGCTCGAAAGATCTCGAAGCCGAAGGTTTGCCAGGCCAGCTTCGGCAACTGGGTACCGAGGTGCACCAGATAGTACGAATGGAACGCAAGGTACGCAGCTAGGGTGAGAGGAAGGAGCGCCAGACCGAAGCGCGCAAAATTGTCTCGAAAGCCGTCCCCGAAAACGCGGCGCGAGACCAACGATGCCGCGGCTGTTCCCCCATTGACGCCGAGCACGAGCAGTAGGAAGGTAACGGTAATTCGAGCCGTTTCTCCTAGCGGAAGGTGCGAGCTCACGTCCGCGTACCACGCCATTCTGACCATCATTTCGCTGAGGAGGCCACCGATCAGCCCGAGGACCAGAAAAGCCGTGCCCGCTCTGGGATTGCGAATCTCCCAGATTTCACGGCCGGGCATCCTCAGATTAAGCGTGATGGCATCGTGCGGACAGTTCTTGATGCATTGTGCACATAGGTTGCACCAGCGGTTGCTATGGAGTCTGGGACCGGCGTTCCCGAAGGGGCAGCCGTCGTCGGAGTCGGTTCCTACGTAGCACTCGTTCGTCGAACACTGAGAGATACACACATTGCGATTTGCCCGCAATTCAATGAGCGAGGTCTTGGCAAGAATGCCGATCATCCCGCCAAGTCCGCAAAGATGCTGGCACCACGACTTGCGCTCGTACACTATTGCCACGAGTATTGCGGAGGCGAGCATGGCCAAAAGGAGCAGCCCCAGAATAACCGGCGAGCTTCGTATGTCCGTCACGGTCTCGAACCAGATAATAAAGAGAACCGCTCCTGCCACCACAAAATCACTGTGGAGCTTAAAGAAATCGGGAAACGGTTTACCGAGGTTCACCACGCGTTTTGCCAAATTGCTCATCGTCCCTATGGGACAAATCGCGCACCAGGACCGTGCGCCGAGAAATGCTCCGAACATCAGCAAAGGCCACCCCAGGGCCCAACTTATCAGGGAGGCCGGGTTCTTCAAGGGGTCCGACGGGCCGAAGAACAGTACGGCCAACATAATGACGAAGAAGGGAGCAACAGCACTTTGGAGAATGGCGGGGAACAAAGGGCTTCGAACAGCCTGCTGCACGGGCTTGAATTGGAGCAGATTGAGCTTACCTTTTCCTTCAAACTTCTTGAGGTCAAATGAGATGTCTTCCGGCCGTAGCACGCCTCCGTGGGATACGAGGATGGCACGCTTCAGGGTAGTGGCCAGCTCCATGTCATTTCCCGGCCAACGGTAGTTCACAAGGATTTTCAAGGTTTCTTTGGGTAGCTCGGCCACCGGACGTCGCAGCTCCTGGCAATATTTGGACAGGTAATGGGTGACAAGGCCGGGGATTTCCCTGCGTCTTGTTCTCAGGGGGGGAATGGTGATTGCCCAATCCAGAAAGGAGTACAGCAAGGGGTGGTCCTCAACCGTAATCTCGGAGGCTTCCAATCGAGTCGTAGCGATGACGCGAACTTTCCCCTTCCTTGAGCGTACTCCTCCTGACCGACGAAACGTCCCTGTGACAAGAGCTTCGAGAAGCTTCAATTGCATTACGCGAGTAAGCTTGTCCACACCGCGAATCAGCAGGGTACCGCCTTCCGTCAGATCGAAGTATCCGGGTGACTCCTTCACCCCTCCATCGGGAGCCTGCTCTTCGGCTCCGAAAAAGAGCTCAACCTGCTTTCGAGTACGACTCTCCTCGTCCACAGGGATTCCCTCCGGGGATACTCCATCGTTACCACCTATATCCACTCTGAGAAGATCGACCTGGAGGAACACCTCCTTGCCGTGATGGCTCATTCCGTAGAGGGAATGTGCGATCCCTTCTTTTCCCACACCGGGCTCCCCGATAATCAACACCGGGCAGTCCGAGGTAGCCAATTCCTCGACGCGAGCGGTGACCCGCTTTCGGATGTAATCCCCCATGAAGAAGTCCGGGAACACGTGCTCTTGTCGACTTATCATGTCCTGGAGGGCTCGGCGCTTCATCTTCGTCTCGAAGATGGTCTGATGCAAACGGATTATCTTGCGCCCGAGACTCGTTACCAACGGAATCGTGAATTCCGGCCCCTGCCTAAGAAGATTCTCGAAATCCGCGGGGGCTATCTCGATGACCGTGCAAGGTTCCTCTGCCACTACCAGCGAGCTCGAAGGCCATGGACCGCCTATGAAGAAGCTCACCTCAGCGAAAATGTCCCCCGACCTCAATTCATCGACGATCATTTTCTCGTCGCCTTCGCATAAAACTAGGCTAGCCCTCCCCGAGACGATATAGGTAACGTGATCTCCCCTGTTACCCGGCCCAACGATGTAATCACCGGTGTGGTACTCTCGAGGAACGACTTTGTCCCTCAGGATCTCTCGGATTGGCTCAGGGAATCGGTCGAGAGATCTGCCAATGGTCCCGGTGGGGGACAGCTTCCACATGACCGACATCCTCCCTTCTTTTCCCGCACGGGAGCGTAACGCTCTCTCAAGACTTTTACAGGAATAATTGGTGGTCGGCAATATGATGGGCCTGCCATTTCTCCAGTTCAGCGCGGCGCTCTCAGTCTATGGCTGCGCAACTTGCAGGTGCAAGCCGGAGACAATTCTTTGAAGCTCTTTCACGATTGTGCGTCTCCCCCCTCGATGAACCCTGATCTGACCGTCCCGCAAGGCCAATCCGCGAGCAGCCACCGTAGTATAGGGAGGAAGAATGGTCGACTGTTTCAACCGTGCAGCGAGACTTTGAGCGGAACGTCTACCCGGAGGACGAATGGTTACGCGTGGTTTCGCATTTCCGTTGACCCGTGCGACCGCCCACTGTAGAATTGGTTAGTCTACGCTCTCTTTTGATTCTAATTGACGCATTACGTGGGGGGCCTTGCTCATGATGGGGCAGGACGAATATGGATGCGATCCTCGCGAGGAAACCTCGCAATTGAAGAGAATCGTGTCCGAGCTTGCCGCTGTCAGAGTGCAGCGCGATCGCGCCATGGAGGCGCTGCGAGGGAGCGAAGGAAGGGCACAGGCACTCCTGGACGCCGCATCTGACGCAGCAACCCTCGTACGAGCTGATGGAACCATACTGGCAGCCAATGAGGTCTCTGCGCGGGCATTCGGGCTCCCTCTCGATGCCATCATCGGTCGCAATATGTTCGACCTGTATCCTGTCGAGCTCGCCCAAGCACGAAGGACACGGATCGCTGAAGTGGTTAAATCAGGAGGTCCTGTGCGGTTTGTCGAAGGATGCAGTGAAACCTATGAAGAAATCTTGCTGCATCCCATTCGCGAGGGCGTGGGGCGCGTCGAGAAGATTGCAGTGTTCTGCAGGGACATAACCAGCCAGGTCCTCACCGAAATCGAGCTCCGTAAAGCAAAAGAAGCCGCCGAGACTGCGGACGTCGCCAAAAGCCGCTTCCTGGCAAATATGAGTCACGAGCTCCGAACCCCCCTTAATGCCATCATAGGGTTTTCCGAGATTCTTCAAGATGAGCTCTACGGTCCTCTTACCGACCAGCAAGTCAAGTACGTGGCATATGTGCGGGAGAGCGGGTACCATTTGCTTAGCGTTATCAATGAGATCCTCGATCTGGCAAAGATTGAGTCAGGTACAATGGATCTCGATTTTTCCGAGGTGTACCTGGCCGATGTCCTGGAAGCCGCCCTCGCCACAGTCAGCGACAAGGCCAAGAGAAATGACATTGGGCTCGAGGTCGGAATAGATGAATCCTTGAGCAGCATTCCCATTCTGGCGGACGTAACAAAGCTCAAACAGATCCTCTTCAACCTCCTCTCGAATGCCGTCAAGTTTGCCGCGCCGGGAGGAAACGTGACGCTTACGGCCCAAAGGAATGGAGAGCAATTGAAAATGAGCGTCTCGGACACGGGAATAGGATTGAGGCCTCAAGACTTGGAGCGCATCTTCGCTCCGTTCGAGCAGTTGGATGGCTCCTACAATAGACGAAGGGGAGGAACCGGACTGGGCCTGGCCCTGACAAAGAATCTGGTTGAGCTGCACGGGGGTCGGGTCTGGGCGGATAGCGAAGGACTCGGCAAAGGAAGCACCTTCACCGTTGTCATTCCTCTCCCGAAGGAATCGGTTTCTTTGTTCACTCCCGCAATTGATAGTCCCTAAGCAATAGGATTTCATAAGTACGGTTACGTATTCTGCCACGACTCAGTCGGGGATTTGCGCTCTGAAGGAGCGCACCTTGAGTAGCCACAGGTTTCAACCTGTGGTTCGGCACGGCACAACCACCAACCGACCCTGAAAGGGTCGACCAAGAGGATTCTCATCGCCAGGTATAGGAACCGATCATGAATGAGCCTTGGTTCTCCTGCACTTACATGGTGGACCCCGTCAGGGTCCCCCCTTGTCGGTTTTTTCCTTCCGTGGGTTGAACCCCACGGCTACTCATGGTATGCCCCTTCGGGGCATGAAGCAATCAATGATCACCATCATTCCTCTTCTTAATAACCCTGAGATACGTAACCGTACTTATGAAATCGTGTACTAAGCGACCAACGCGTCAGTCAGATCCGTTACCGACGTATCACCCGTTCCCCAGCGTATTAAATACACGGACAGGCTGAACGAGGACATCCGCGCCCCGCGGCTCACATCGCACGAGGATCACGAGCTTTCCCCTTTCAGAAACAATTTTGAATAGTTGCGACTGTCGAGCAGCCGCCTCGCCGAATCTGTGCAATACTGACTTCGGAAGGGAGACAGACGCTCCCCGAAGAATTCTCCGTAGCTCCGGGCCAGGAATCTGAAAGTCCTGAATATGGGACAAAGCATTCACCACGCTGATCAGGTTTCTCGCTATCGCATCGCGACCGTCCGCGGAGATGTCCTCCACCGTGATAGCGTCGTCCACCAAGAAAGTGCCCGAAGCCAGTCTTCTGAGCCGATCTAGTCGCCCCCCCACCCCGAGATCGGCCCCGATGTCTCTGGCCAGGGACCTGGCATAGGTCCCTTTGGAACAGATCATTTCCAAATCGACGTACGGTGGATCCCAACCCGTAACCTCAAGAGAGAAGATCTCCACCTTGCGCGGCTCCAACTCCGGGAATACTCCCCGACGTGCCAGCTTGTACAGGGGCACCCCATCTCTCTTGATCGCGGAAAAGTGTGGAGGCACCTGGTCGATCACCCCTCGGTAGGCTCCAAGCACCTGCTCCACGTGCCTTCTGGTTATTCCGGAAGGATCGCCCGTCCGTATCACGACGCCTTCGCTATCATCGGTATCGGTCTGCTCGCCCAGTTTTACCGTAAGCCTGTAGGTCTTCTTCGCTTCGTCCAGGTAATCGAGCGATCTCGTTGCCGAGCCAATCAATATCACGATCAAGCCCGTAGCAGCGGGGTCGAGAGTTCCCGTGTGTCCCACTTTGTCCGGTTTCACCAGACGCTTGACGAGCCGGACCACATCGTTCGATGTCATGTGCTCTGGTTTGTCGACTAAGAGTATTCCGTGCATGTTCTCTTTCTTTGGCACCGGGCTCTCACGATTCCGTGCACAGCCCAGTTCATGGCAATTGCTGCAACAAAAGTTTCGATCTGGTCCGAAACAACGTGGCTAAGGATCGCTTTTGAGCAAACCGCTCGCCGCTGGTCCGGAGGATGGCAATCCTCCCCTCCCGATCCGGCGGGGGGCTCATGAGCCTTTGCACGTGCACCGCCATGATCAAACAAGGCATTAGAATTGAGGCAAGTTTGGCCAGTATCGCCGGTGAGCCCCGACCACGTCCCGAAGTCGGTTAGCAAAAGAAGGGACCAAGTCCTCGAACGAAGCTTCCATGGGCACGGACTCGTTGTTCGGATCATACTGGGACAAGCAAGAAATGACTCGGTTCGCTGAATTGCGAAGGGCATCGAGGTTATACCCGCCTTCGAGCGTCATGATCAATCGCTCCGAGCAATGGTTTGCTGCCATATGCTGAAGCATCTGGGTCATAAGCTCATACCCGTCCTCGGTCAGCCTCATCCCGCCGAGGGGATCCGAGTAATGAGCATCGAAGCCTGCAGAGACTAGGATGAGATCAGGCTTGAACGCTTCCATAATGGGGGCAACCACCATATGAAAAACGGTCAAGTATTCTGCATCCCCGGCTCCTCCGGCCAGGGGGATGTTGACCGTATAGCCTTCTCCCTCGGCTTTGCCCACTTCCGCGATCCTGCCGGTTCCCGGGTAATGCGGGAATTGATGCGCGGAGAAAAATAGAACCTGATTTGTCTCGTAAAACGCGTTTTGGGTCCCGTTCCCGTGATGCAAGTCCCAGTCGACAACCGCCACGCGGCGCATGCCGTGGACTCGCAAGGCGTACCGCGCTGCCAATGCGATATTGTTGAACAAACAGAATCCCATAGCACGTCTGTACTCGGCATGATGGCCGGGAGGCCGAACCATTGCAAAACCGTTCCGCACTGTTCCGCCGACCACAGCGTCTACCAGGTTGAAGAGGCCTCCCACCGCCTTAGAGGCAGCTTCCCACGAATACGCGCATGTGGAGGTATCCGGATCCAGGTACGTGTGGGGCCGGTTGGCAGTTGCCGCAATCTGTTCCACATAGCGACGGTCATGATTCATTGAGATCTCTTCAATCGTGGCCATGCGTGCAGGGATGTCCACCAAATTGAGCCGAGTTCGCTCCTGTTCCAGCATCTCGTAAATAACATTGAGCCGTTCGGGGCTTTCCGGGTGAAAACTCCCCATTTCGTGCTGGAGATAAATCGAGTCTGTGATAATACCGGTAGGTTTCATACATTGACCTTCTTGGGTATCTGCGAGCCCGACTCCGCCATTGGCGCGTCTCTCCAAATTGTGCATTATACCGAATATTTAACCCTATCACTTGGAGTCCCATCCGTCAATTCTTTTCACAAAGCGTCAGCGTGCCACGTGTCCATTGCCGTATGTCCATCGAACCTCCGAAAATTCTCCTTTCCTTGGACACGCTTTGCACGTATGCTCGGACTATACCCAGTCTCGCTGACACGTGGGGAGACAAACGGAAATGCTGCTGGCAATAGACGTGGGAAACACCCACACGGTTATCGGAGTTTATGACGGTCCGAACAGGCTCGGAAGTTGGCGCATTCAGACCGTTGAAGGCGGTACCGCAGAAGAATACTGGATCAAGCTCACCAACTTAACGATGATGGGCAATATTGACGCATCCAAGATCGATGGAGTCATCATCTCTTGCGTGGTCCCTCCCCTCATCAGCGCGCTGGGAGAGCTTTGCAGCGATTTTCTCAAAGTCCGTCCCCTTTTCGTCGGACCCGGCATGAAAACGGGCATGCCGATCAGGTACGACAATCCACGGGAAGTGGGAGCCGATAGGATTGTGAACGCTGTCGCAGCTTATGAGAAGTACAAGTGCGAATTGATAGCCGTAGATTTCGGGACCGCCACAACGTTCGATTACATAAACGCTGCCGGAGAATACGAAGGAGGAGTCATAGCTCCAGGGGTCAAAATCGCTGCGGAAGCCCTATTTCACAAGGCGTCAAAATTGTTCAGAGTCGAAATGGTCGCTCCAGAACGCGTCATTGCAAAAGACACCGCGTCAGCTATTCAATCCGGCATCGTTTACGGGTACGCGTCCCTTGTTGACGGCATACTATCAAAGATGTTTCAGGAGCTCGGCGCCAGACCCAAGGTGATAGCCACAGGTGGGCTTGCGCCAGTCATCGTGGAACACACCGAGAACGTGGACGTGATCGAAAAGGACCTGACCATGGACGGCCTCAGGATCCTCTATGCGCGCAACGTCCCTGCCAAGAAAGGCTGATCGCTGACGGTTGCAGCAGTGGCAGAATTCGGTACGCTGCTGCTGAAAGCTGCATAGGTTGGCAGGCACGTCAGTATGACAATCGCTTAAGACATTACCAAAAGTACTATGAGCTCCCCGCGTGTCGAGGACATTTATGGGAGGATTACAGACCGGTGGGACGGGCATCTCGCCGTCATTGTCGAACCGGAGAAACGGACATAATTATTGGCAACCACTATGACACACGAACACCGGCGAGATGCCGGCGCTACGGGAGAATCGTGACGACCTCCCTGCGGTCAGGACCGGTCACTAACCTGCCCTTCCCTGAACAGGGATGAAGTAAGTCCGCGACCTTATTCATGAAACGGTGTACTAAGTGGTCGACGGCACAAATACGGTACCGTATCTGCACCGCGGTGTACATGGTGAACGCATCGTTGGCACTGTAGGGGCGGGCCTCGTGCCCGCCCTGGGCACCCATATGAGGTGCCCCTACGTCGTGGCAGATTACGTGACCGTATTTAGGAAATGGAGCACTAAGTTACGCTCGAACACCGAAGAGATCGTTCGCATTGCTGCCGAGTATCCGCTCGAGCACCGCATCAGACAGCCCTAGCTTGCTCAGGTTTTTCAACTCTCGATCCCAGGCATAGGGAATATTAGGGAAGTCCGTTCCATACATTACACGATCCGGCCGAATCTCCCAGAGCGATGGTATGTCAGTCACCGGCAAGTAGTCAGCGAGAATCATTGCCGTGTCCACCCACAGATTGTCGTACCGTTCCAGCATATGTTTGTACGAGCCGAACTCGTCTGCCCCCAGATGAGGCACGCACACTCGCAGCCGAGGATAATCTCTCAGCACAGGTTCCAGCTTGTCGGCCCTGCACGTGGTGTAAGGATCCTCAACATACTCAACGTACGGGTTGCGCGGTTCACGCCCCACGTGCATGACCAGGGGCTTGTCGAACGCCTGGCACGTGGCGTAGATCTCGTGCATCGCCGCGGTATCCATGAAAAACCCCTGCACGTGCGCGTGCAATTTCACGCCCGCCAGACCGGACTTGAATGCTTCCTCCAGAATGGCTGAAGCTCCTTCTTCTCCAGGAAAGACCGTTGCCGTACCGATCACTCGGGGATTATCCCGGCACACCGCGGCCATATATGCGTTCAGATGTCTGGCGAGGCCCGGTCTGTGGGCATAGTGTAGAGCCACGATGCGCTCCACACCTCTGGACAAGAGAAACTCAACGATAGAGGAAGAGGGAATCCTGTACCTGATTGACCAGGCAAAGCGGTCAAACCAGCTCCAGATTGCTTGAAACAGATTGTCGGGGAAAAGATGAACGTGCGCGTCCACCACAGGTGGCAGTCCCTCCGGAATGCGATCGGATTCCGGATCGTCCATGGAATGCAGTGGAAAAGTGAGCATCTTGAATTCGCCCCTGGAAATGCAAAACCTCCGGGACCCCATCGCTTATCCCGGAGGTTTCTGAGCTCTGATCGCACCGGGGGGAGGAGCGACAGCGCTCATTTACATCTTATACATTCTTAGTAACAAGGCAACCCCATTTCGCGGCTTTTCCCAATTACCCCGCCCTCCACTCGGTAACAAGGATTCGGCTCAGAGCCCCGCCACGGATGCATATCCGCGGCGGGGTAGGGTTCGGTGCGTCCAAGAGTAACCGCTAGAACACGCCCTTGACCTTGCCTGTTTCCACATCAACGTCGACCCTGCGGAACGCGGGATTGGAACTAGTTCCGGGCATGAGAGAAATCGCTCCTGCCACTGGCACGACGAATCCTGCTCCACGATAGGTGAGGATGTCTCTGACGGGCAGTGTCCATCCCTTGGGTACTCCCTTGAGGTTCGGGTCGTGGGAGAGACTCAAATGGGTCTTGACCATGCAGGTTCCGAGCTTGGAGAGCTCCGGATCCGCTTCCATCTTCTTCGCCTTTGCTTCTGCCTCCGCGGTGTAGCTCACACCGTCTGCGCCGTAGACCTCTTTGGCAATAAGCTCGATCCTCTGACGCAGAGGAACATCGAGCTCGTATAGGAGCTTGAATTCATTGGGCTCATTGCAAGCATCGATGACTGCGTCGGCAAACTCTAACGCGCCTTCGCCACCCTTGAGCCAGTGCTCCGATACCGCCACGCGAGCGCCCTCGGCCTCTGCCAGCCTCTTCACGGCCGCAATCTCATCCTTGGTGTCGGTATAGAATGAGTTAATGCAAACCACGGGATTGATACCGGCCTTCTTCACCGTCCTGATGTGATGCAAAAGGTTACTGCATCCTTGCTCGACCCAGCCTACATTCTCGCCCTCGTATTCCTTCGGCATCGGCAAGCCCGGTCTAGGTACCGGGGCGCCGCCGTGGCACTTCAGGGCCCGGATTGTCGCTACGACAACTGCGCAATTGGGCTTCAGTCCTGAGAAGCGGCACTTAAGGTTCCAAAACTTCTCGAAGCCGATATCCGCTCCGAATCCGGATTCGGTTACATGATAATCTGACAGCTTCAACCCTATTCGATCTGCGATGATGGAAGACTGGCCGATTGCAATGTTCGCGAAGGGGCCGGCATGCACGAACACGGGCTGTCCTTCGATAGACTGGAGAAGGTTCGGATTGAGCGCCTCCACCATCCAGGCAGTCATGGCACCGTCAACTTCGAGGTCCGCAGTAGTGACCGGGGCACCACTCTTGTTATACGCGACCACGATCTTAGACATACGCTCGCGCATGTCCTTGAGGTCCGTGGAAACTGCCAGGATAGCCATGATTTCGGACGAGACTGCGATGCCAAAGGACGACCGCATCATAAAGCCGTCCATCTTGCCGCCGATCCCGATAATAATGTTGCGCAGCGCCTGAGCACAGAAGTCGATGATCCAGCCGAATTCCACATTACGGGGATCAATGTTCAGCCGGGGCATCCCTCTCTTTGCCCATTCTTCGTCATCATAATTGAATTCATGCTGCATGCGAGCCGTGAGAGCCACCATCGCCAGGTTGTGCGCATTCATGATAGCGTTGATGTCCCCCGTAAGCCCGAGAGAGAACGGCGTCAGCGGGATGCATTGTGCCAGTCCGCCTCCAGCCGCGGAACCTTTGATATTCATGGTGGGACCGCCCGAAGGCTGCCGGATAGCCGCGACCACGTTCTTGCCCCGCTTGCCCAGCCCTTGCACAAGACCCATGGAACTGGTGGATTTTCCTTCTCCCAGTGGCGTGGGAGTGATTGCGGTGACGTCGATGTACTTTCCATCAGGTCTATCCTTGAGTCGATTAAGGACCTTCTTGAAATCGACTTTTGCCACATAATGCCCGTGCGGCAGGAGCTCTTCGTCAAGGAGCCCCATTTCGTCTCTGAGCTGATACACCGTCTTCATAGTTTTTTCGGCTTCTTCGGCTATCTGCCAGTCAGCCATCTTGGTCGGATCCAGAGCCATAGATACCTCCTCTAATACAGTTCGCAGCGCTTCACAACGCCGCTATTCATTGTTTGGTTCACGAGAGAGTGATCTTCATACGTGGGCGAGAAAACTTAGGTATTTTAATCTCTCCCGGCAAACATAGCAAGGGAAAAAGCCCCGTGCCGCCACGCGCAAGCCTCAGCACGGTGGGAGTAGGTTCAGCATTCCCGAAGGAATGTTGCTGCATTTCTGAAGACCGCCAAGCCTTCCCCCTCCTCAGGAAGGTCCAGTCTCGTCCACGAGGGATGGTTGACCCGATGCACAAAGGCCTCAGGATGGGGCATCAACCCGAAAACTCTGCCGGTAGGGTCGCACAAACCTGCAATTGCATGATTGGAGCCGTTCGGATTATATGGATACTCCATGGTGGCCTCACCGTCGGAAGACGCCACGTACCGCACTACCGCCTGGTGAGTGTCCAGGAGGCGATCCACCAACGACGCCCCCCCTGCTACGATTTTCCCTTCTCCATGACGGACCGGAAGATAGAGCCGCTTCAATCCTCTGGTGAATACGCACGGCGAGTTCCTGTCCACAGCGAGATGCACCCATCGATCTTCAAATCGTCCGCTGTCATTCGCCGTGATGGAAATCTCCCGTCGCGTGTAATCACCGGTGGAGGCAGGGAGCATCCCAAGCTTGGTCAGGAGCTGAAAGCCGTTGCAGATTCCCAGCACGAGCCCGCCCTTGTGCACGAACTGCACCAAACGATCTATCAGACGCTCCTCCCCTATCCTCGAGTGGCGAATCCGGTTGGCGCACGCCTGTGCAGCCCCGAGATCGTCTCCGTCCAGGAAGCCGCCCGGGAACACTGCCATCTGATACGACCTGGGATCCACATCCCCTGACACGAGGAAATTGAGATGGACCAAGTCCACCTGATCGAATCCAGCCATCTCCAGGGCATGTTGCGTCTCGATTTCGCAGTTAATCCCGTGACCGGTAGTCACCAGTGCCTGTATCTTCATGTGATCACTCACGCTCACTCATTTTCATCGCAGCCTTCTGTCCAAGGGGTCACAGCGGTTGTCCCAGGTGTCACGCCTTTCCCAAAGGTTCTACCTATCGCAGCCCGCGCGTGAATCCAGCACCCGTATCTCTGGGGCAAACAAGCGATATCTCTACCTCGGATGAGGCAGTCTCGCGCCTGGAAACAATACCCCAATCTTTCTCGCTTTTGAAGCGTTCGAGCATGGAAGGCGCGCGTGAGCAGCGAGGACAGGAGCCACGTCAGGAAGGTTCCGCACGGCACGTTGTGTGTATGTCAAGCAACCATGGGGATCAATGCCCTCTCGTCGGTGACTGTGCTCGGAACTCCCGTGAGAGGAGCGTGGCGGTTCCCGTTTCCGAGCTCAACCCTGGGTAGGCATCTCCCCCGCTTTGTCATTTCCCGTGATCCACGCCCGGCAGTCTCTCCGCCGAGCTTTCCGATGCCCTTGAACAGCCACCGGCACCGCACCACATGCTCCTTCGGCCGTCAGCACGTGCCTTCAGGCAGGGCGCCCGCGTGTCGCCAAGACACAGGACTAGAAGAGCGGCTTCACGGACTTGAGTGCAAGGTCCAAATACGTCGTCGGAAAAATCCCAATATACAGGACCGCTACCACGGCAATACCCAGCGCCACCAGCATTCCCGGATCGAACTCCAACCGGGCAGGGGTCCTGTCCGGAACTTCCATATACATCTTCATAATAACCCGGAAATAGTAGAATACTGAGGCAGCGCTCGTAAGGACACCCACTACGACGAGCCATATATATCCCTGGCTCACGGCAGCGCCGAAGATAGCGAACTTGCCCACAAAACCGGCTGTCGGCGGCATCCCTGCCAGTGAGAACATGAACACAGACATTACCAGGGCAAGCAATGGATTCTGGTTAGCAAGCCCGCGGTAATCATCGATAAGCACATTGGCCTCTCCCTTGCGTCCTACCAGAGCCACGACTCCGAATGCCCCAATGTTGGTGAACGTGTACGCAAGCAGGTAATAGAGCACACCCGCTGTTCCCTGTTCGTTTCCCGCGACCATGCCGACGAGAATATACCCCGCGTGTGCGATGCTCGAATACGCCAGCATCCTCTTGATGTTGTCCTGCACCAATGCAGCCAGGTTTCCCAGGATCATTGTCAGGAACGCGACCATCCACAGGATCTGCGTCCAATCTGCCTGGAATGCGGGAAGAGCGTCAAAGAAGACACGCACAAACGCGGCAAATGCGGCAGCTTTGACTCCCACAGACATGAACCCTGTTATGGGAGTGGGTGCACCTTCATACACGTCGGGCGTCCACATGTGAAAGGGGACAGCACCGACCTTGAACCCGAAGCCGATGAGCAGCAGTCCAGTGCCCACAAATGCCAGAGACGACGCATTGCCCGACTGCATGTATTTCATGATCGCTGGCAGCCCCAGGGAACCGGCGGATCCGTAAAGCAGCGCTGCCCCATAGAGGAAGATAGCGCTGGAAAAGCCCCCAAGCACAAGATACTTCAAAGCACCCTCGCTGGACTTCTGGTTACCCGGAAGGACGCCCGTGAGGATGTATACGCTCATGGAAAGGGTCTCCAAACCTACGAATATGGTGAGCAAATGGTTTCCGGACACCATGAACATCATGCCCACCGCTGCAAAGAGAAGCAGCACGAAATATTCGGGGAGCCGCAATTCATCGTCAGCCATGTATCTTACCGAGATTAAAACAGTAAGACCAGTGGCTAAAAGAATCAGGAGGTTGAAAAACCAGGTGTATGTATCCACTACCACCAGACCTGAGAAAGACTCCTGATTGGCCGTTCGCAGAGGACCGTTGGCCATTCCTGCTATCAGGACTCCGACCACACTTATGATGGCGGGAACCGTTATCGCACCCTTCCGGATGAATAAGCCCGCGATGAGGACCACAACGCCAGCAATACCAAGAATGACCGCCGGCAGAATGCCTCCTAGATTGATCTCGGGAACTGGGATCATACACTTCGCTCCTAATCCGCGTAATCTCTCGCTATCAGCGGCCGATCGTCTCGAGTGATGATGTCACGGCAATTGTCGTCCCATTACCGGCTGACTTCTGTTTCGCCTTTTCCAGGTCTAAAACGGCCGCTCTCTTCTTTTCAACCACCTGGATGAAATTCTTCACCGAGGGCTCCATGGGCTTGAGAAACGTGTTCGGGTACACGCCGATCCAAACACAAAACACCACGATCGGAGCCAGAATTACGAACTCCCTTCCGCTGAGATCTTTGAGCGACAGGTTTTTCGGGTTGGTCACTTCTCCGAACATCACGCGCTGGAACATCCAGAGCATGTACACTGCGGCAAAGATTACACCTGTTGCCCCAAACACCGCGTACCACGGATAGACTTTGAAGGTGCCAACGAGAATGAGGAATTCTCCCACAAATCCGTTTAGCCCAGGCAGCCCAACGGAGGAGAGCGTGAAAATCATAAAGAATACAGCGTACATCGGCATGACTTTCGAGATCCCGCCGTACTCGGCTATCAAGCGGGTGTGTCGTCGTTCATAGATCATGCCGACGATAAGAAACAGAGCGCCTGTGCTCAAGCCATGATTCACCATCTGGATGATGCTCCCCTCCACCCCTTGAGCGGTAAAGGCAAACATCCCCAGCATGACGAACCCCAGGTGGCTGACACTGGAAAAGGCGACGAGCCGCTTCACATCCGCCTGCACCATGGCCACCCAGGCGCCGTATATTATTCCGATCACCGCGAGGAGGCAAATCCACCAGGCTGCGTCCAGTGCAGCATTGGGAAAAAGCGGAATAGCGTACCGGATGAACCCGTACGTCCCCATCTTCAGGAGGACCGCCGCCAGCATCACGCTTCCTACGGTGGGAGCCTCGGTGTGCGCGTCAGGGAGCCATGTGTGGAAGGGGAACATGGGTACCTTGATGGCGAATGCCAAGAAGAAAGCCAGGAACATCCAGTACTGAGCGTGGGTGGGAACAGGGAATTCGTAGAGCTTGAGTAGATCAAACGTGTACCCTTCCCCACCTGCTCCGGCCATGAAATACAGGGCCAGAATTGCGACAAGCATCAGGAGGCTTCCCACAACGGTGTAGAGCACGAACTTTATGGCTGCATACAGCCTTCTGGCAGGATTGCCCCACACTCCTATGAGGAGATACATGGGAATGAGCATAATCTCCCAGAAAACGTAAAAGAGGAAGAGATCGAGGGCCACGAACACACCGATCATTCCCGTCTGCAAAACGAGCAGGGAGATGAGAAACTCCTTGACCCTGTGTTGGATGTCGTTCCATGCGGCCAAGACGCAGATTGGGCCCAGAAACGTCGTAAGTAGGACGAGAAAGAGGCTTATTCCGTCAATACCAAGCTTGTACGAGATCCCCCAATCCCTGACCCACGGATGGCTCTCAACCAGTTGCATGGTTGCGGTTGAAGAATCGAACATGAAATACGCGGCGAGGCTCACCGCAAAGTCCGCCAACATGAACACCAGAGCTATCCAGCGCAGGGTTTCTCGACTCTCCCTATTAATGAAGAGGAGAATTGCCGCGCCAACCAAGGGAAGGAACGTGGTGTAACTGAGTACGGGGAAGGAAGCGTTCTCCATGAGAGGAATTCCTCCATGTCCTATCGCAGGACGAGATAACCGATGACAAAAACGACCCCTACCAGGATCGAGAGTGCATAATCCTTGACAACACCCGACTGAAGCCTCCGCAGGACGGCGCCCCAGCCTCTGGCTATGCGTGCTGTTCCGTTGACGATGCCGTCGATCACCGCGTCGTCAAACATTTTCCAGAGAAACTGGGAGAATCGCACAATCGAGTTAACGAACAAGATGTCGTAAATCTCATCAACCCAGTACTTGTTGTACACGAGCTTGTGCAGTCCCGGAAATCTCTCCACCATTCTCTGAGCTGCCCCGGGCTCTGTCAGGTACATCCATCGCGCGTAGAAGAACCCCGCAATGGCTATGGCAAGGGACACGCCCATGAGGGTCAATTCCAGCGCCACACTGTGATGCGCAGCCGCGTGCTCCCCCTTGAGGACAGCTTCTGCAGGGGCAAAGACCGGAGCCAGAAAATCGCCGAACACGTGCCAACCCTTCAATATGGGGATTCCGACGAATCCCCCCACCAGCGACAGCACAGCGAGTATCATCAGCGGTACGGTCATGATCGGGGGAGACTCGTGCAAGTGATGGGCAGCTTCAGGCTCCACGCGGGATTCTCCGTAAAAGGTCATGAAGACCGATCTGAACATGTAAAAGGAGGTCATGAGCGCAGCAACTGCGCCAACGATCCAGAACCCCGCTCCGCGCTCGAAGGCAAAAAAGAGGATCTCATCTTTGCTGAAAAAGCCTGCGAACGGTAGGATCCCCGCTATGGCCAACGTTCCGAACAGATAGGTCCAATGAGTATGCGGCAGGTGGCTCTTCAGAGCCCCCATTTTTCGCATGTCCAGCTCGCCGCTCATCGCGTGCATCACGCTGCCGGCAGCCAGGAAGAGCAGGGCCTTGAAAAAGGCGTGGGTCATGAGATGAAATATACCCGTGGCAAAGGCGCCGACGCCGCATGCCAGGAACATGTATCCCAACTGGCTGATGGTGGAATATGCCAGGACCCGCTTGATGTCGAATTGCGTGATGCCAATGGTCGCCGCATAGAATGCAGTGGCAGCGCCAATAACGGCAACGACCGAAAGCGAGATAGGCGCCAACGCGAAGAGGATGCTGCAGCGGGCAACCATGTACACACCCGCGGTAACCATCGTGGCAGCATGGATCAGGGCGCTGACCGGTGTCGGGCCCTCCATCGCGTCGGGGAGCCATGTGTACAGCGGGATCTGAGCGGATTTTCCCGTGGCACCGACGAAAAGGAGAAGAGTGATCAGGGTAACCAGCAGTCCTCCCTGTGCCAGCTTAGCGTGGGCTTCCGAGAAAACCTGAGTGAAATCAAATGTTCCGAAGGTGACGAAGATGAGGAACATCCCGATAAGGAACCCGAAATCACCCACCCGGTTTACGACAAAGGCCTTCTTGCCGGCATCGGCAGCAGACTTCTTCTCATAATAGTAGCCGATGAGCAGGTACGAGCACAGCCCGACTCCCTCCCAGCCCACGAAAAGCAGAAGGAAGTTGTTGCTCGACACCAGGATGAGCATGTTGAACACGAAGAGGTTCAGGTATGCAAAGAAGCGTCTGAATCCTAACTCTCCGTGCATGTACCCAATGGAGTACACGTGAATGACGAAGCCAACGCCACTGACGACGAGCATCATGACCGTGCTGAGAGGATCAACGAGAAATCCGATAGGCACGTTCAGATCTCCAGAGATGATCCACGTGTACACCACTTTCTGGACGGAGCGAGAGCCCGGATCCATTCCGAGAAGCTCCAGGAAAATCGACACAGCTATGACAAAAGAAGCTCCTACGGATAAGGATCCTATCCATCCGATGGCCTTTTCCGAGAATGCTTTGCCGATTAGCCCGTTGATCGCAAATCCGATCAAGGGGAAAACAGGTATCAGCCAGACCAGATCAATCATTCCAGGCTCCCAATGCAATAGTGCGGGACATCATGCTCGATTTGGCGCCGGTCCATGCCCGCGGTTTTGCTTACCACTTCATGAGACTCATTTCGTTCACGTTCGCAGTGCCCTTCTCCCGGAAGATGGCTACCGCTATTGCCAGTCCCACAGCAACCTCAGCGGCGGCCACCACCATGGTGAAGAGAACAAACACCTGTCCTTCCATGGAATTCAGAGTGTGGGAAAACGCCACGAAGCTCAGGTTAACCGCGTTGAGCATCAGCTCGAGGGACATGAGGATGACGATCACATTTCTGCGGATCATCACTCCGATCATCCCTATAGTAAACAGCAGAGCAGACAAGAATAGGTAGTGTTCCAACGTGATCATTTGTGTTCATCCCATGTCAAATTGGAGAGAGAGGGACGCTATCCCTTCGTCGCTCCTGTGGACCTCTTCCGCGCAAGGATCACCGCGCCCACTATCGCCGCCAGCAAGAGTATGGAGACGATTTCAAAGGGGAGCAGGTATGTCGTGAACAGCTCCCTGGCCAATATCTCCGTATTGCTCATCTCGGGCACCGCCGCGGGAGCGCCTATCTGAGGCGCCCTCGGAATCACCGCTGTCAGGACAGGCCCGATCATCGTCAGCACACCCAGTGCCAGGACTGCCCCTATCCACCAGCGTGCCGACTTCGCGTCCGCCTGGAAGATCGTGGGACCAAGATTCAGAAGCATGATCACGAACAGGAAGAGGACCATGACGGCTCCAGCGTACACCACGAGCTGTACCATGGCCACAAATTCGGCCCTCAGCATGAGAAACAGGCCCGCGAGGCTGACCATTGCAAGAATCATGAAGACGACGTTATGAACGGGTCTGCGGAGAAAAACCACACAAAGTGCCGAGACCGTTACGATTACGGCCAGTACATAAAACAGCACCGCTTCCATCAGGGTATACATACCTCCATCGACGGACTGACCTGTCCCGCTGCCACCGCTGTCCCTCAGGGCCGCTCGACGGCCCAGTCCGCATCGACTCCACTATGGGCGACGCTCGACTCGGATCAACCAGAGAGGAGTGGAAGATCTCCTGCACCCGTCCGTCAGAGTCATTCCCAAATGTGTTTACCTACTCACCTACTTACGTGTTTACCTATTCATCCGTGTGCGTAGCGGTCCCTAAACTCCACAGCACCGCGGGCTACGGCATCATCCTTGGCCGTCAGTTCGGCCTGCCATGATCCTTTGTCACTCGACCACGCACCTGGAGATCCCTCGTCACGTTGCGACGCGTGTGCCTTTCTTTCAGCTTGCCACCTTCTTCTTGGCCTCGTACCTCGGCTGCGGAGGCTCCAGAAGCTGCTCTTTGTCGAGAATCAACCCCTCCCGGCTGTAGGCCGAGATCTCATATTCCGTCGTCATCTCGATGGCTTCTTTCGGGCACACCTCCACGCAATAGCCGCAAAAGATGCATCGTCCCAGGTCGATCACGTATTTCTCCGGATACTTCCTGTTGTCCGGCTCAGCCGCGCCCTCGATGTAGATGCACTGCGCCGGGCACACGGTGGCACAGAGCATGCAAGCGACACACTTGATCTTTCCCGACGCATGCTTCGTCAGAACATGCCGGCCCCTCCATCGGGGTGCAACGTCCCACTTCTCCTCAGGATATCGGAGAGTAACTTTGGGGCTGAAGAAGTAATCCAGTGTCAGCTTGAGTCCCTGAAGAAGGGGTTTGATCATTTTTCTCCGTCCTCACGTATGGTTGGGCACACTGTCCGTGCACAAGTAGGATCCATTGCCGATGTCCTCATCCTACGTGGCGCTGAAGCCACAGGGTGTAGAGGAAGGCAGTGAGCATAACGTTGAACAGTCCGGCCGGTACCAGCACCTTCCAGCCCAAGCTCATGACCCTGTCATACCGCAATCTCGGGTACGTCCCACGAATCCATACGAACACGAACACCCAGAAAAACGTCTTGAGCAGGAACCAGACCACCGGGGGAAGCACGGGTCCCTGCCATCCCCCAAAGTAAAGGGTCGTAATAAGGGAGCTCATGAACAGCAGATGCGCGTACTCTCCCAGGTAAAACAGCCCGAATTTCATTGAGCTATATTCTGTCTGGTAGCCAGCCACCAGCTCGTTTTCGCACTCCAACAAATCGAAAGGCGTGCGCCCTATGTCCGCCGATCCCGCTATAAGCAGCAGGAGGAACCCAAGAGGTTGTCGGAAAATATACCATTTCCAAATTGAATCCTGGGACTGCACGATCTCGACAAGGCTCAGAGTCCCTGCCAGCATAAGCACCCCTATGACGGCGAGGGCCAGCCCGAGCTCATAGCTTATCATCTGTGCCCCGGCTCGTATCGCTCCCAGAAGCGAATACTTGTTGTTGGAGGACCAACCGCCAAGTATGACACCGTATGCACCCAGGGACGTTACGGCAAAGATGAACAGGATGCCCACGTTCATGTCTGAGATCACGCCCTGGTTCAGGCCGTACCGGTCTGCGGCCGGTCCCAGGATCCTATCCAGACCCAATCCCTGTGCGAACGGTATCACTGCAAACGGTGTCAAAGCGCATGTCACGACAATGAGGGGAGCGAGCACGTAAATGAACTTATTCGCTCCAGAGACCGTTATCTCCTCCTTCAGCAAGAGCTTTGCCCCGTCTGCAAGCGGCTGAAGCAGCCCCCACGGCCCGACGCGGTTCGGTCCCAGCCTCACCTGGATCCACCCAAGGACTTTGCGCTCCAGCAGGGTGAGGTATGCGACAAAGGTCAATACTGCCCCGATGAAGATCAGGATCTTAATAATCAGGAATATCACTGCCGGAATCGTGCCTTCCATACGTAAAACCTCGCCGGTATCTAAACCTTTTCCACCTTCACATTCACAGCGGACTCTCCCCACCGGAGGAAAGCGTTGAGTTTCAGCTCACCGAAATGATAGGGAACAATGACCGTTCCCGGTAAGGCGCGGCGGGAAGCCTTCACTGTGAGCTCAGTCGACGCGCCATTGGCGTTGCTGATCCGTATGGCCTGTCCATCCTTCAGACCGAGCAATTTTAGATCCTTGGGGCTCATCTCCGCGGTAGCCTCTGAGACCACCTCCATCAGGGAAGCGCTACGACGAGACATCGACCCCGAATGAAACTTCAATATCCCGGGGATCAGGAACAGAGGAAGTGCTTCCGGGGCGGGGCTCATGATGGCTGGAGCCGGAACGAGCCGGGCTTTGCCGGACGGAAAGCCCCCTTCGTAGAGCATCTCCTTGCCGGAATCCTCGGAATCGACGCAGGGCCACGTGATGCCCTGGCTTCCTAGCCTCTGGTACGACACACCTCCATACACGTCCACTAGACTCGCAATCTCTTCCATTACTCTCTCGGGACCGGAATAGGTGAGAGAGAGATTCCCCATCAGAGTAGCAAGCGCAATAAAGATCTCCAGGTCGCTTTTTGCACGACGTTCGTCTGTGGTCGGAGCCAGCCGCTGGATCCGCCGGTCCGCAGTCGTATATGTACCGGATTTCCCGGCGAATGAGCTGACAGGGAGCACGGCATGGGCCAATTGCGCTGTGGGAGTGAGGAACATGTCCTGAACGACGAGAAATTCAAGCTTGCACAGCGCTCGCTCTACCTGGCCCCGGTCAGGATACGTTTCCACGGGGTTCTCGCCCACCACGTACAGGCCTTTTATCTCCCCCTGTTCCGCTTTTTCGAGAATTTCCCTCGCACCCAGTCCTGGATTTTCGGGGATCGCCGCGTCCCATGCCTGAGAGAATTTGGCCCTGGCCGCTTCGTCTGCTATGGGGTAAAGGCCCGGGAGGAACTCCGGGGTCAGTCCCATATCTACTGCCCCCTGAGAATTTGCTTTCTCGCCGAACACGTGGAGGCCACAAGCTTCCTTCCCTATCCTCCCCGTGAAAAGCGCCAAATTCGCTGCAGCCTGGGCTAGCTCTACGTTGTGAGCCACACGATTCATCCCTGTCGTGAGAATCAACGTGGCGTGCTCAGCATCGGCATATGCCTGCGCGGCAGCTCTGATTACCTCCGGATCATTGTTCGTAAGACTTGCCACCCGCTCCACGGTGTAATCGCTCAGCGAAGCCACTAGATCGTCAAAACCCTCGACCTTCAAATCTAGGGCTTTCTTGTCGAACCGCCCCTCATCAACGATCCATTTGAGCATGGCATATGCAATCAGATGCTCGTACCCCGGAGGAACCTGCAGGAACGTGCTGCCCATGCGTTCCGCGAGCTTGGTCCGTACAGAGTCCACGACTATGATTTTGGCCCGTTTGCGACCATGAGCGAGGATGACCTCATTCTTCGCCACCGGGTGGGTTTCGTTGAGGTCCGCTCCGAAGAGAACAATGACGTCGGCTTTCCTGATCTCCCTGATGGAATTCGCGCCTGCTGCGTATCCGAGCATAGGACGCAGAGCATCGGTCAAGCTTCGATAGGAATAGCCGCCCGCGTGATCCAGGTTCGGGGATTCGAGCACGGTTCGCACGAAGCGATTGAGCACGTAGGCTTCCTCATTGGTAAGCCGCGCCGAGCCCAGGGCAGCGAGCTTGGAGCCCCCGTGCTCCGTCCTCAGCGCCTTGAGGCGCCCGGCTACGAATTGGAGCGCCTCCGCCCAATCCGTCTCGACCAGCGAGCCGTCCTTTCGGATCAACGGCTTTGTCAGGCGAGTATCCGAGTATATGTACGGCCATCCGTATCGCCCTTTTACGCACAGGTTCCCCTCATTAGGGCTATCCGCCGGCGATCCCACGTACACAATTTTGCTGTTTTTCTCACCCACTGTGAGCCTGCACCCCAGGCTGCAAAAGGAACAGGTGGTATCAGTCCTTCTCAATTCGAACAAGCGGCCGGTTCCCACGAGCCATTTCGAGCATATGGCCCCCACGGGACAGATCGACGCGCATTGACCGCACAGCTCGCATGCGAGGGGGCGCTGGAAATCGGTCGAGACCTCCGTGAACATTCCTCTGTTCACGAAGCTCAGCTCCCGCTCTCCCTGCACCTCGTCGCAAATGCGCACGCACATGCCACACTTTATGCAGAGGTTCATGTTGAAGCGGATAAAGTGCGAATCGTTGTCCACATTAAAATATCGACTCTCCTTGGAAAACGGCAGATCCCCGATCTTGTATTCGTACACGAGGTTTTGGAGCTGGCAATTCCCTGCAGCGTCACAACTCGGGCACAGGAGAGGATGCGACCTGAGCAGCAGCATGAGCTGCACTCTTCGGATCTCGACGAGCTTGGGAGTATTGGTGGCCACTTCCATGCCGTCCCGTGCTGGATTGAAGCAGGCCGGCATAGTGCGAGTACGACCTTTGGCCGTGACTTCCACGATGCACAGGCGGCATGAGCCATACGGAATGAGACGCTTATCGTGGCACAAAGTGGGAATCCGTATCCCGGCTTTTTGAGCAGCCTCCAGGATAGTGGCTCCACGTTCGACAGAGACTTCAACACCGTCGATGGTCAAAGTAACCATAGAAATTCACTCGCATTCGAAGATTAGGTATCTGCTTTCAGTGCCGTTCGTCAACCGCCGGCAAACGGACGGCAGTGCAAGCCGAGATTATCTGATCGCTCCGAACCTACAGTTCATGATGCACGTGCGGCACCGGGTACACTTGTTGAGGTCGATTCTGGCCACCTGCTTCTTTTCCCACGTGATAGCGCCCGAGGGACAGTTGCGGTAGCACATACCACACATCTTACACTTTTCCTCTATAACCACGAAGTCTATGAGATCAGGACACACGAGCGCAGGGCAATGCTTGTCACGTATATGAGCGTCGTACTCATGCCTGAAATGGCGAATCGTCGAGAGAACAGGGTTGGCTGCGCTCTTTCCCAGTCCACAATGGGAGGTGTTGTTAATATGGTGTCCCAGCCAGATAAGAAACTCTACGTCACCTTCCTGGCCTCGCCCTTCGCAAATGTCCGTAAGCTTGTCGTGCATGACCTTGAGGCCTTCCCGGCACGGGGTGCATTTGCCACAGGATTCGTCGACGCAAAAGCCTGTAAAGAATCGTGCTGTGTCGACCATGCACGTGGAATCGTCCATTACCACGACACCGCCGGATCCCATCATGGCGCCGGCATCGTAGAGGGACTCATAATCGATCTCTACGTCCTCACTTCCGGCGGGAATACACCCTCCTGAGGGGCCCCCGATCTGAGCTGCCTTGAATTTCCTCTTCTTAGGGATCCCACCGCCGATGTCGAAAATCAGCGTCTTGAGCGTCGTGCCCATGGGGACTTCCACGAGCCCCACGTTGGTCACGGCACCGGTAAGGGCGAACACCTTGGTCCCTTTGCTCCCCTCGGTTCCTATGGAAGCGAACCATTCCCCTCCGTTGAGTATGATAGGATTGATGTTGGCAAAGGTCTCCACGTTGTTAAGATTCGTGGGCTGGTTCCACAGACCGGCCTCAGCGCTCCGCGGAGGCTTGATTCGCGGCATGCCGCGCTTGCCTTCTATAGAGTACATCAGAGCAGTGGATTCCCCGCAGACGAACGCTCCCGCTCCTGGAGCGATGCCGATATCGAAATCAAACCCGCTTCCCAGAATGTTCTTGCCCAACAGGCCGTATTCCCGGGCATCGTTGATCGCCTTTTCGAGCCTCTGGATGGCGAGGGGATACTCAGCGCGCACATAGATGTACCCTTGGTTGGCGCCAATGGCGTAACCGGATATGGCCATTCCCTCCAACACCGAGTGCGGATCCCCTTCCATGACCGATCTATCCATGAACGCGCCTGGGTCGCCTTCGTCACCATTGCATATGGTGTACTTGGGAAAGCTGTTGTACCGTCGACATTCCTCCCACTTGAGCCCCGTGGGAAAACCGCCGCCGCCACGGCCTCTCAGGCCGGATTTCTTCACTTCCTCGATGACCTGCTCGGGAGTCATCTCCAGAAGCGCCTTGGCCAACGCGGCGTACGCGTCCCGGGCAATGGCCTCGTCTATGCTCTCGGCATCAATGAGCCCGCGGTTACGCAGCACGATGAGTCTCTGGAGCCCGAAGAATCCGATGTCCTTCATCAGAGGCACTTCAGCCTTGGCTCCTGCCTCTTTGAACAAGAGCTGCTCTACTATTCTGCCCTTGAGTACGTGCTCCTCCACGATCAACGGGGCATGTTCGGGCTTGACCTGATTGTAGAAGACGCCGTCGGGATACACGACGACCAGAGGCCCCATGGCGCAGAAACCATTGCACCCGGTCATCACGATCTCGACCTCATCCGAGAGATGCCTCTTGGCCAGCTCGCGCTCCAGCGCCTCCTTGACGGCGAGAGATCCGCTCGCTATGCATCCTGTGCCGGCGCACATCATGAATTGCATTCTATAGCCGGGACTAACGCTCATCCTTATCTCTCCTCCCGGTCCACGAACGTTTTGTGGTCCCGGGCTCTAGCTCTTGCTCCCGCGGACTTCCCGCTCAGGTTGCCACGGTCTCGCTTCCCATTGCGAGAGCATATTCCTGCACGGGCTTACCGTCCATCACATGCTCCGCAAAAATCCGTAAGGCCTTTTCCTTGGTAAGCAACACGTATTTCACGGGGGCCTGATCCGCCACTTCGACGGTCATCATGGGCTCCTTTGCGCACAAACCGGCGCATCCGGAATTCGTCAACATGACATCGGACGCATCGCGCCGTGCAATCTCCTCGCGCATCACGCTCATAATGTCTCGCGCTCCGGCTGCGATGCCACACGTGCCCATATGTACCGTGATCTTGGCTCGGAACTCGCCTTCGCGAAGGATCATTCTCTTTCGCTCACGCTCTTTGATCTTCTTCAAATCGTGTACCGTGATCTTTGGCACGATTCTTCCTCCTGGAACATACGTTTGCTCTACTCTGGGGGTGTCTCCCCGGTAGGATCCTCCGTGCCCAAGATTACTGATAACCGTCGAGGATCTTAATCGTGTCCTTTGGCTGCACGTTTCCGTGGGTGTCTTCTCCCACGAGAAAGACCGGCGCCAGACCACACGCTCCCAGACATCTCACGGCTTCCAGAGTGAACCTTCCATCTGCGCTGGTTTCGCCGACCTCGATACCGACTTCCCTGCGGATCACATCAAGTATCTCCTTGGACCCCTTCACGTAGCACGCCGTCCCCAGGCAGAGTCGGATCACGTGCCGTCCTCGCGGCTCAATAGTGAAGAAGGAATAGAAGGTGACTACCCCGTAAATGTGCGATGCCGGGATTGCAAGGCCGGAAGCAAGGTATCGCTGGACCTCCATGGGAACGTACCCGAACAGATCCTGCGCCTCCTTGAGGGCGGGAATGAGATAGCCTGGATTACCAGCATACTTGTCAATTATGGGATCCAATTTCTCGAGCTCTTCCCATTCCAGAGCTGGTACTGCCGACTTGGCCTTCTTCTTGAGTATTGCGTCTCTTTCTTCCACTTTGCAGTTTCTCCCTTATCAGGTGAGGCCTTTTGCCACCTCGTCGATACCTTCTTTCACATTGTCCCGAATTAGCTGGAGAATGCCGGGATTATTCAGCGGAAGCTCTTCCAGATCGGCTCTGAGCTCCCTCGTGTCCAGCACATACTCCCGGTTGTTTCTCCTGTGCGTGTACACGAAATCGATCTCCGGGTTACCTTCGATCAGCGTCACCATGGTCTCGGCCATGTCACCCATGGGCTTCCGGTCTATGTGCGAGTGGCGCATAGACGCAGTAACCGTCGTCCCCACTCCGAGGGCAGACTCAACCGAAAGATCGCCGTCCGCCTCTTGCGCCGACTGCTGGAACAGGGACAATCCGAGCCCCACTTTCCGAGTCGTCCGTGTCGTGGTGAACGGATCCAGTACTCGGCTGACAAAGTCCGGATCCATTCCGCGTCCGTTATCACGAACGGTTATCACAAGCTTATCCTCCGCTACATCTTCTTCCACTGTTATCTCCACGAGGCTTGCTCCCGCAGTGATGCAGTTCTCAGCTACATCCAGAATGTGCAGCGAAAGATCCTGCATACGGCGTCCTATGCGTGTCCCCGAACGTGGTCACGACACGCATCCCCCCTCGATAAACCTCCCATCTCTGCCCGCCAGCGCCTTGGTCAATTCCTCGAACGTAGGTGCAGTCATACGTGCTGTCGTTGAAACGATCCCTATATCCTCCGGATAGTGTGCGTCCGAGGACGTGATCAGCACATGATTGCGCGCCTGCGGATAGGCAGCCCTCACTGCTTCGTAGGTCGAGCGTTTGGATACTTCCAGAGCGTCCAGCTTCAGGCCTTCGGGAATGAACCCGAGCTGCCCGAATATGCCGAAGCCGGAGCGATCCACATGGGCCGCGACCGCGACCCCGCCACATCCGTGAATCAGCGCAACCACTTTCTCTGTGCTCAACGTGGTAGCACCTATCAAGAGCCTCTGGTCAAGGTCTACCACTTCGTCGAATTCGTTTGCCACCACCTGATAACCGAACACTTCTTCGTCATTTTGCCCGATCAGGCGGGCATATACTTCTTCCTGAGCAGCAGCCGCAGCCTCATCTGACGGGAACAACCCCACGAGGTGAACTTCCTCCGAGGACGTGATTTCCATGCCAGGCACCACCAGCAGCCTCGTGCCTGTAGCTGCTCGCCTGGTGGCGGCGGTATTCCTCGCAGAATTGTGGTCGCAAATGGCAATCACGTCCAGTCCCCGTTTCACCGCGATTTCGACAATGGCCCTGGGGGTCATATCTGCGATCTCGGTGCACGGAGACAATACCGTGTGTATGTGAAGATCGAGTCTGTACGTTCGAAGATCGTCCAGTTCGCCTCTCGTGCCGTTTCAGCGACGCTCCCGGCGCTCCCGGGTAGATTTCGGCGAGGTTCCGTGTTTCGACCCCAAACCGGAGGCTGAGATGCGCCGCGGGGTATTACCCCCGTCTCCGAATCCCCATCTCGTAGAGCTTCCCGGCGACTTCGTAGGTTTTCAGAGGGGTCACCATGATGGGAACGCTCTGATCTTCGGCCTTTTCCAGGGTATCCGGATCGGGCTCCCTGCCGCCAACAATGAGGATTCCTGCGAGATTGTTGAGAAATGCCACTGCAACGATATTCTGGTGCAACTGGAGGGTGATCCAGAGATCTCCCTCCGTTGCTCCGGCAATAACGTCGCTGAGCAGGTCGCTCGCGTAGCCTCCCGTCACTTCACGATCCAGCTCCGAATTTCCGGCCCGCACCTCAAGATTCAAGGCCTTCACCACTTCAGCGAGTGTCATCAACGCTCCTCGACACTGACCTAACGGTCGACTTCCGCCAAGACGATATCCACACTGGACAGTATGGCTATCAAGTCGGCGAATAGGTGTCCCTTCGACATCAGGGCAAGGGTTTCGAGGTTCACGAAGGCGGGGGCTCTCCATTTGAGCCGCAAGGGCTTGGGTCCGCCGTCGCTGATAATATAGCAGCCCAGCTCGCCTCGAGGGGACTCGATACATCCGTAGTATTCGCACACCGGTGGTTTGAGGCCTTCGACGACCAGCATGAAATGATGGATGAGCGCTTCCATTCGCTCGTAGATCTCTTCCTGCGGAGGGAATATGAGTCCTGGCATGCGTGCCCTGATCGGTCCTCCGGGGAGCTTAGCAAGGGCCTGCTTGAGAATGCGGTTGCTCTCCCTCATCTCCTGGACTCGGATCAGGTATCTGGAGTAGACGTCGCAGCCCCATTGCACGGGTATCGAGAAATCATACTGCTCGTATCCGCTATAGGGCTGGCTCTTTCGCACATCCCATGCCAATCCCGAGGCTCGAATCATGGGTCCGCTGGCGCCGAGCGCTATGGCGTCTTCCAACGGAAGGATGCCGACACCTTTCGTCCTGTCTACATATATGGCATTCTTGGTTAGGAGAGTTTCGTACTCATCTACCCGTCGCTCGAAATGGTTGGTGAACGCTGTCAGACGTTCGATAAATCCCTCTTCCAGGTCGCGATTGAGGCCTCCGATCCTCAAGTAATTGGGCATCAGTCGTCCACCTGCGGTGAGCTCGAACAAATTCATAATTTCTTCTCGCTCACGGAGGCCGTAAAAGAGAGGAGTCATGGCCCCCACGTCATGGGCGTGGGTGCCCAACCAGAAGAGGTGACTGAAAATCCGGCTCAATTCCGCCATCATCACGCGAATGACTTGAGCTCGTTCCGGAACCTCGGCGTCGATAATCTTCTCAACGGTCAAGCAGAAGACGAGCGAATTGCTGGAAGCCCCCATGTAGTCACACCGCTCGGCTAGCGGAATGATCTGGTGATAGTGCTTGTTCTCACACGCCTTTTCATATCCTCGGTGGAGATACCCGAGGTACGGCACAACGTTCAATACGGTCTCGCCTTCCAGTTCCACAACCGCGCGGAAGACCCCGTGGGTGCTCGGGTGATGAGGTCCCAGGTTCAATTCGAACGTCTCGGATATCCGGTCCAGCGTTCGGGGTTGTGCTTCTCTCATGAGCTCAATACCTCGGTCTTACCCCCTTTGGGAAGTTCCGGCGTGTCTTCGTCAGTTCCTTCAATCGGAAAGTCCTTGCGCAACGGATGACAATCCCAGTGATCCGGCAGAAGCAGCTTCCTGGGATCCGGATGCCCGGAGAAAACCATCCCGTACATTTCAGCGGTCTCCCGTTCGTGCCAGTTCGCTGTGGGCCAGATATCTGTGACCGAATCCACAGTGGGCATACCCTTTTCGGGCTCTTCCAGCATGGTTTTCACCCGAAACCGATGATTATGTTTCAGGGAATAGAGCTGGTACACGACTTCGAATCTCGGCTTGTCCGGATATCGGTCCACTCCTCCAACGAACGAGAGAAAACTGAAGTCCAGGTCCGGATCGTCTCTCAGGAAGAGACAGATTTCGCGGATCTTTTCCTTGACAACCGTGACGGTGATCTGATCACGAAACGGCACAGTACCTACGATGGATTCCTGTCCAAACCGTGAGATGAGCTTATCTCTAATCGCTTCCTGATTCATACGCGGGTTCCCCTAATCCGATGCACGCGAGGATTACGGATAGACTGCTCTTTCATCACTTTGGCGTGGAGTTGAAGAATTCCGTCCAGCAGAGCCTCCGGTCTGGGGGGACAGCCGGGAATGTACACGTCAACGGGGAGGTAGCGATCAATTCCCTGAACCACAGCGTAATTTTTGTAAATACCTCCGGTGCAGGCACACGCGCCCATGGCAATCACCCACTTGGGCTCCGTCATCTGCTCGTAGATCCTGAGAACTGCCGGCAGCATTTTCTTGGAGCACGTTCCGGACACGATCATAAGGTCTGCCTGCCGGGGGGACGGCCGTGCCACTTCCATACCGAATCGGGACAAATCATATCTGCTGACAAAGGTTGCTATCATCTCAAGAGCGCAGCACGCCAGTCCGAAGCCGAGAGGCCACATGGAGGATTTCCGCGCCCAGTTCACGAACCACTCCAGGTTCGTAACGTGAACGGTGTCATTCAAGTGACGTTCTATTCCCATTCGAGGGCACCTTTTTTCCAAACGTAGACGAGACCCGCCAGGAGAACGAGCACGAATATGAGCATTTCTATAAACCCAAACACCATAAGCCTGTCATAAATCTTCGCCCAGGGAAACATGAAGATGATTTCTATGTCGAAGATGACAAAAAGCATACCTATGATGAAAAATCTGACGGGAAAACGCCTTCGTGCGTTACCTATTGGATCCATGCCGCACTCGTACGGCATGAGCTTCACCGGGGTAGGATCTTTTGTTGAAAGAAGTGAGGAGAGAACTATGATGGCCACGCCTATAAACGCTGAGACCAGAAGTATCACAAGGGCTGGTAGGTAGCTATCGATCATCCTGCTTCTCCGGCTCGATCAGTGGGCGACAGAATGGCGCCTTGCCTGACTGGCCTGAACTGCCTCAATGATGCGGAGGGATTTCAAACTGGTGCTTGGTTCGCAAACCGTTTAATTTTGAGTCATCCTGGGTCCCTTGTCAAGAGTTTTTTGCCTCGCAGCGAGGGGTGTTTTTAGCCCACTGGCACAGAGGCTCTATCCCGGAATAGAAATTCGATATCAAGGCGTGTTCCCGCTCCAGGGCCCGACAACAGCTTCATCATATCCGAGCAGCGCTTAATGTTCGCAAGGCCCATCCCTGCCCCGAACCCCATCTCACGTATCCACGGCGGAGCAGTAGAGTACCCTGGCTGGAGCACCTTAGTGAGATCCTCGATACCGGGACCATGATCCACTGCGGACACTTTCAGCCGATCCTTCCGCACGTCCACGGTAATAATTCCCCCTACATCCGTATGAATCACCAGGTTCATTTCCGCTTCGTACACCGCCACCGACACCCGCCGAACGATCGGCGGGGCCACACCGAGGCGCTGGAGAGATTTCTTGATCTGGCTCGAGGCCTTGCCCGCGTTGTCGAAGTCCCTTTCGCTCACAGTGAACCGCAGGATCACGCTCGTGTCGTCCGACTCGATATCCTCGAAAATGTGTCGGGCTCGGTAAGACTGGAGCTTTTCCGCTTCCTTCTTCTGAAAGCTGACATCCATTTCTTTGAGCAATGCCCGAATGATCGTGCCAGTCGTCACGATCCCGACAAGCTTGCCACCCTGATCGACCACCGGAAGTCTGCCGAAGCCCTCGCGGTCGAGATTGCTCACCGCCTCGATCACGGACGCATCCTTGAGGACGGATTTTACCTGAGTCGTCATGTGTTGACTCAAGGGCTCGTGCAACTGTCCCCGTACCGTGACGTCGATCACGTCGGTCATGCTTATGATCCCCACCATCCTGTCGCCTTCCATGACAGGGACACCGGAGATTCTTTTGGCCCGCATGAGCTCTTTGACCTCATTCACGGTCATGGAAGGAGTCACGGTGATTACCTTGCGGGCCATGACATTTTCCACTCTCGTGGTATAGATCAGCTCCTGGACTTTCGTTATGTTTTGAGTTTCGATGATCACCAGGAACCTCTCTCGATTTTCACGGGGCCTCTCCCGGGAAGGCCTGCCTGGTACAACCGTCCGCACGCTTCGTACATTGTGTAACCCACTCGAATGAGCGTAATGCCGGATTCTCGTGCCAATTCGATTGTTTCCGGAGGCGGCGTCTTATCGCGGACAAACACGACGACCTCGATTCCGGCCATTTCCGCTGTACGCACTACCTGAGGATTGGTCAGGCCTGTCATGAGTACCATGCCCTCTGCGCCGAAGGCGAGAACGTCGCTCATGAGATCCGCGGCTCCCCCAATGGGAAAATCGGTTTCATGATCGTGGCTATCCACAATGATATGCCCGTCCAGGACCGTGACTAACTCCCGGATTTTCATCTGCGCTCCAGGTCGAACTCACAATGTCGAAAATCACACTTGATCATTGCGTCGTTTGCTTGTCAAGCACAACTGGCCCTGCAGCACTGTTTCATAGTTCTAATTCTCACATACTGTGAAACTTCCTGCTTTGCAAGGGGCCTTGGTGATGTGCTATCTGGATCGTGGCTCACGCGGAAGAGCCGGAAGCGTCATCGATCATCACGGGGGTATCGAACGTCAGCCGTTGCCCCGTACGTCAGTGAGGTGAGCGTGTATACGGGAGATAGGCCGAACCCTGGATTGGCACAGTTTCTTGCCGATCACATGGCAGAAAGGCACGACGAGAGTGATGATGACTATGCTGTCTCTGCCTTTTGCCGGCCGATCGAGACCACAAAGAACTCCCACATCTTTCGGATGCACGGCTATCATCTTGGCAAGAAACCTTACGATGCGGTACAGGCGTACATCAAACACTACACGCGGGAAGGGGATGTGGTGCTCGATCCTTTTTGCGGCTCGGGCAGCACAGCTCTCGGGGCCCTGGTGCTCGGTCGAAAGGCCGTGGCCATTGACGTCTCTCCAGCCGCCACGTTCATCACCCGGTTTTATGTTTCCGCTTGCGATCCTTGCGATTTCAAGGCGCGCTTCGACACGATGTGTGCTCGGGTGGAAAGGGAAATGTCGCACCTCTATGGGACTGTATGCCACCGGTGCGGAACAGGCGCGACCATCCACTACGTGGTCTATTCCAACTACTACGTCTGTCCCGGCTGCGGCCGGTCGGTAAGTCTCTTTGAGGCATCCCAAGATCGACGACGGTGTTGCCCCCAATGCCTGAAATGGGACGGGAGAATCGTGCGGATCGGCCCGCCCGCCGAAGCGGTTGCAAACGGACCGGTAGCCGTGAATTTCACTTGTCACGGAACCTGTTCGCCCAAAAGAATGACCCGGTCGATCACCGGCCCGTACGAGGAGCAAGAAGCGTTTCGATCCATTGATCTCCAGACTCTTGCCCGTCTCGAATCCGAACCGATCCCGTACCCTCATCCCGACCGCTTCATGATGAACGTCTCGGATCCGGAAGCTCCGTGGGGAGACGAATGGCGCCCGAGTCGCAACTTCCGTACGGTGCGGGACCTTTTTACCTATCGCAATTTTCGAGCCCTCGCAGCGCTCATGGACGCTGCGGGCAGCGACGAGGATTTACGTGCGGTCATCACGTCCGGAATGCTTGCAGCCAGTAGGAAGGCGCAACACCTTTCGGGCGGTGGAGGCTACATCCCGGGGAACTGGGCTCTGCCACCCGTTTCTAAGCAGCGCAATGTCTTGGAATCCCTGAGAACCATTTTCGCCCGTACCCTGCAGGCCAAGCGAGCCCTGGCGAGCCTACTCAAGAGCCAGGACGTGTGCATATCGACCCAGTCCGCTGCAGCACTGCACGGCATTCCAGACTGCTCGGTCGACTATATCTTCACGGATCCGCCCTACGGCGGATCGATCCAGTACGGGGAGCTCAACTTCATTTGGGAAGCATGGCTCGGTTTCAACACCAGGTGGCACGAGGAAGAAATCGTTGTGAACCGGTCTCGGGGTCGCACCATTGAGGACTGGGCGGCCATGATGCGAGCCGCTTTGTCGGAATGCTTCCGCGTTCTCCGGCCTGGCAGGTGGCTTTCTCTGTGCTGGCACGACGGCTCCATGGGCACATGGCCGGTTATTCACCAGATCCTTTCGGAAGTAGGCTTTGTGACGGACTCGTCTGGAACCGCGCAGACCATTGACACGGGAGCAAACACGTACAACCAGCGAGTGTGGGACAAGGCCGTGAAACGGGATCTGGTGATCAACGTTCGGAAGCGGCGGAGCCACGAATCAGCGACAACGTCCCCGGCAGATGCCACTCCGCAAAACAGCTTTCGCGACTTGGCCCGCGTGGTCATCTCCTCCTTTCTCTCCGCCAATCCCGGTGCGACCAAGGATCGGGTGTACGATCATCTTGTGGGATTCATGTTCCAAAAGGGGAGATTGGAGCAGCATAACTTTGACAAGTTGCTGGAGAGTGTGGCGGAACGGGTTCGGGACGGGAGTCGCGGCTGGGTATTGAAATCCGGAGTCCGAGAGAATCCGGAGTCCTAACATCCTACACAAATGTAGGTATTCTTCGAGAAGCTGACCACCACGTATGACATCCACTCCCCTGGGAGATGCTCATCACCAGGCCCCTCACCTGCCTGCCCTTCCGAAACCAACCGTCCCAAGGCCTCACATCCTCTGTCACTTCAGCGAGATCCCCGACATTTGCCGTTCTTTGGCTTAGTTCTTGCTCCTCCCCGGGGTGATCGTCATTCGTTGCACCAACACTTCTGGGGCTGAGAGGTGTTTTCCTTGATTGGGAAGGCCGAGAGCAGATTGGTCGGCCGGGCCGACGGGAAAGGAGGATATCGAGGTCATGGCCGATTCCATTGCCCGACCTTCGGCTCTTTCTCTGACTTGCTGGGTAAAGCCTCAGCCTCCCCCGGCCAGGCATGGAAGCGCGTCCATTTGTCGCTACCCGCCCCCTCACTTCCATGCCTCGAGAGGTCGGGGAATTCCGTGAGCAAGGGGGTATTCTCATGGGGAGAGGATTTCCTACGGCCCAGTGGCGGTGCCGGAGAATTGGGAGAGCTCCCGCTCCACCTGCCTTGACCGTCGATTCGTCGGCCTGCGGACAGAATCCCGTCATCACGCCATGGTGGCACGAAACCGACGCGCGCGGATCCCATGTAACGCACCAAAGGAGGATCGATGGAGATCGGCGCTGATCGGGTCCTGCGAGACCTGACGGACCACCTTCTCAGTCCGCTCTGCAATCTCGATCGAGCCCTGGAGCCGATCCTGGACCTATTGGACCTGTTGGCGTCCGCGGAGCGCGCGGTGGTTTCGTTAAAGAACACCCATACGGAGCGACACATAGTCTGGACTTCGCGGAAGCGAGCTGATGAGGGCATTCCAAGCTCGAAAGCGTCGGAATACGATCTTCCCCCGGAGATGCTCCGGTCCGCCGAGCTCGTTTCGGCCACCGACGCGACTGAAGAGCAATTGCCGCAGAGTGAGAACCGGGAGATGTCGACCCCTGAGGCAACAAAGTCGTTTGTGGAGGTTCCCATTGTGCTGCGGGGAACGCCCGTGGGCGCTATGCGAGTCTATTTTCCCCACGAGAAACGAGAGGTGGTCATGGATCGCGTGAGCCTCATCGAGAAGATAGCCCAACTCGTGGCCCAGACGCTCGATCTCAGGCAGCGGATCACCCTGTGGCACGAGGCTCATATCGCGGCAAATACCGCTCTCAAGGCTGAGATGCTAGAGCGAGTAGCCCATTTTCTTTCCCATCGCGAGACGAGTCCCATGGGCCCCATCCTTAGACTAGTTCGAGACGCTGCCGAGTCTGTAGCACCGATCTTGATCCAAGGGGAAGCGGGGGTTGGGAAGACTCTCGCCGCTCACGCGATTCACGAGTTGAGCGACAGAAGAGCGCTTCCATTAGTAAGGATAAACTGCCTCGTGCACCGACACGATCCGTTGCGTATCCTCGATGGATTGCGAAGCGGGACATGGGCCTCAGAACGGATCGGGAGCCCCGGCGAGCGGACCTGCCGGTGGACGCTCTTGCTCAGCTCCGTGGAAGCGGTGTCACTCTCGGCCCAGGCGGAGATCCTCTCGTTCCTCAGACGATCCATGGAAATGCACGACTATCCCAGGGGGGCTGCCTGCAGAATCGTTGCAACATCTCGGAAGGACCTAGCAGGAGAGGTAAGGAAAGGCGCTTTCAGTCCTGAGCTGTATAAACGCATTTCCACCATTCTGATCGAGATTCCGCCTCTTCGGGACCGTCGAGAAGACGTCTTGCGACTCACCCAGTTCTTTTCTACACGGGTGAGCAAGGAATCGGGTCACAACCTCACGTTCACGCCACGATCGCTGGAGCTCCTGAACCGTCATATCTGGCCCGGCAACGTCACGGAGCTGGAAAATCTTGTTGAGCGCATGGGATTCTCCGGCGAGGATCGCGAGATCGACGTGGACGATCTGTCTCCCTTCCTTTCTCCGGCCTTGGCTCCTTTAGACGCCGTGGACAACGGCTCTCTGGATTCGCTGCAACGTCTCGAGAAACGGAGTGTTTTGAGCGCGTTGGAAAGAAACAAGTGGATCCAAGCTCGGGCTGCACAAGATCTGGGCATAACAATGCGACAGATGGGGTATCGGATCAAGAAGTACGACCTCGAAGGTCTCGTCAAGAAAAATCGAGGTCATCGAAGAAGAGAAAGGCAGGCCGGTAGCCCCCTCGCATGAGGCACGCCATGAGAAACTGTCTCAAAACTCGGGACACACCAAAAACCGTAGCACGATTGGGCGTCGATGCGTGGAAAGGCACCCTCACCCCAACCCTCTCCCAGCGGGAAAGGGAGCAGGAAGAATCCCCTCTCCCCCGCTTCGGGGGAGAGGGTCAGGGTGAGGGGGTGTGCCACGACTATCGCGGACTGCCGGCTTTTGAGACACCTTCAGACGCCCGTCCCTCCGGTCTGAGAGCCTCCTATACATGTTCTCGGCATATGGGAAGCGGAAAGAACTTTTTAGCAACCGCTATAATCATCGCCAAACAGCCCTTTGCGTGATTGGCGGCCGTCTCCAGGGTCCAGACCACTGGGGCTTCCCCTGATTTGCTGGATTGAAGAAACACGTTGCTGTATATTCGCGCGTGGCCCGCGATGGTGGGCGGTCTCTCTGCCATGTTGGCCGCAGTAGGGAGTGAGGAATGTTCGTCGGGAGAGGACAATGGAGGTTCCATCAACAGACGAGCTCTTTCGATGTCTCGGACTGACGGACGAGCCGTTCGGGATGTATTACGCCGACGAGGAGCCTGCGGTTTCAATTGCTCCAAAACCCAGTGTGCTGCCCTCCGTGGAGGACGAAGCTGCGGGCACGGTGGACTGGCAATCCATTCACCTGTCATTTGCGTGCGTCCTGGGTGTGATGTGGCGTGCGCGTAAGAAAAACTGTGCGGCTGTGTTCGACAGACAACGATTCGGGTGTTTGGGTGGAGCCTTTTACCTGGGTTTTCTGAAGCCTCAACTGGACATGGTTGCTCGATACGTGTCCACAGGCATCCCTAATCAGATGGAGGGAGAGCGATACCTTCGGTCTGCGGAAGTTGCCAGGCACTTCTTTGAAACGATCGATCCCAGGCCGGCTCCGGCCAGATACTGCATTTTCAAGCCGATAGGTCAATTCTCCCAAGGCGATCGGCCGGAGCTGATCGTATTTTTCGGCCGGCCGGAATGCATTGCAGGCCTCCATCAGCTCGCTACCTTCGTTACGGACGATTTCGAGGTTGTGAGCTCGCCCTTCGGATCCGGATGCTCGACAATCGTAACGTGGCCCCTGTACTACCTGGCCCAGGGCAAACCGCGGGCGGTTATTGGGTGCTGGGATCCTTCTGATAGGAAGTTCTTGCGACCGGACGAGATAACGTTCACCGTTCCTGCCGTTCTGTTCGATCTGATGCTCAACCGCTGGAGAGATTCTTTTTTGACGACGAGCACTTGGCGGGTGGTGCGGCAACGGGTTGATCGGAGCAAGCGTGTATGGGGAGAAGAGTGATCGTTCCGTGACCGCGGTTTGCGCGATTCTCAGCGGGTTCTTTGGTGGCTGTGCGTTTTCAAACGATCAATTGGCCTCGGCCCAAGGTTGACACACGCGTCCCTCGGCTTTTCGAGAGAAAAGGGGACCGCCCCTCCTAAAGTATTTGTTACTTCAGTACATTATCGTTTCGAGCATCAATATCTTCGTCTCTGGCTATTCGAGATCACACACTGACGTTGCTACTCCCTTCATTTGTCCAGTCCTTCCATATGCGCATCCCAGGCGTCCCAGTACTTGCTATTGCATTCCTGGATGCATATGGCATATCCGGTATGGTACCTTTTTCCGGAGGAGCGTTTACCGGAGAAGTATGGATCCACTCCAAAAACGGATCGGCAGTGTTGTTGGCACCCCTGAAGATCCAGTGGGTCTCCGTCATATCCGCTGTATCCGTAATCCTGGTGGGTAGCCTGTGCAGGACCCGGGGTTACCCGATCGTGGGGCAAGGCTTCCGAGGGTCCGCGCGCGTGGGCAGATAACGCAGCAACCAGTGCCACGGCCACCACTACTGCGGTCAGAGCTATCAGTGATAAGCGTGCAGGGTTCATGGCATCTCCTCCTCTCGCTTGGGGACTCGGTCTTATTCCCTTAGATGCACATTCGGTTCCGGGGATTCAGAAACAGTACCCTTCCTCACGGAGCGTTTGTGAGTGCGACAGACATTTCTCTCGGCAACGGCTGTACTGTTGCGTTGTACCGAGAATCTACCGGTCTCGGCGCCGACATGTCAGGTTCTCAGGACACGAATGTCATGGTATCATGCCAATAATGTGCACGAAAGCTCACGAGCTGCCCCGGAGCACGGGGACGACCGGCTCCCGAGACCTGGAACTGCAAAGGAGGTTTCGGTATGGGAAATCCCCCCAAATGGTATGACTCCCACCTGCCTGAATTCCGCGAAACAGCGCACATTCGAGGGCCTGAGGAGTACAAGGAGCTCTACACGAGGTCCCTTGAGGATGCTGACGCCTTTTGGTCCCAGAACGCTCGGGAGTACCTCACGTGGGCAAGAGAGTGGGACTTCGTCATGCAACACGACGTCCGGCAAGGACGCGTAGAATGGTTTGGGGGAGGCAAGCTCAACGCGTGCTTCAACTGCCTCGACCGCCATGTTGCCCGGCATCCGCACAGGATTGCGTATTATCGAGAAGGGAACGGTCCTTCGAACAGCCGTATCGTGACCTACTCCAAGTTGCTGCAATGGGTAAACAAGCTGTCGGCGTTCTTGAAATCGAGAGATATCTCGCGGGGACAGCGGGTTGTCATCTATATGCCTAACATGCCGGAGCTTCCTGCAGCGATGCTGGCATGCGCCAGGATCGGAGCAGTTCACGTGGTGATTCATCCTGGGTACAGCGCGCATTGGCTGGCAGAACGCATTCAGGAATGTGAAGCACGAATCTTGATCACCGCGAATACTCTTGATGAGGGTGAACGCATTACCTCTCTCAGGGAAAAAGCGCTTCAGGCAGTGCAGAGGTGTCCGGAAGTAGAAACCGTCGTCGTGTGCGACCGGGACGCACGTCAGAGAACGGACAAGGAAGTGGGATGGCACGACATTATGAGCGACCCGCACCTGCCTGCGGCCGTCCCTTCGGAGCCGATGTCGTCTGAAGATCCTTTGTTCATAATGTTTACCGGGGGCAACACGGGGAAGCCCAAAGGTTTGGTCCATACGCACGGTGGGTATCTCCTCTGGGCAGCCATGACCACCCGGCTGATTTTCGACCTGAGGGAAGACGATCTCTTCTGGTGCACCAGCGACCTAGCCTGGATAACAGGTCACACGTTGAGCGTGTACGGAGCTCTCATCAACGGCGTCAGCTCGGTCATCTGCGATCGTGGCCCGGATTCTTCCGTTCCGGATCGGTACTGGAAAATCATAGAGCGACTCCGGGTGACAAAGCTCTGCACCGAGCCGACAACAATCCGGACGCTTTCCTCGTTCGGGACTGAGCCTTTGAAGAAGCACGACCTTTCGTCCCTTCGAATCCTGGGGACCTCGGGGGAACCTTTGGCCCCTGAACTGTGGCACTGGCTTTATGACCACGTGGGAGGGGGTCGTTGTCCGATCATCGATGCATGGTGGCAGGCGGAGAGCGGAGGGCCCATGATGGCCCCCTTACCAGGCGTGCACCCTCTGAAGCCTGGGTCGGTGGTTGCGCCCTTTCTCGGGGTCGTTCCGATTATTCTGGACCTGAACACGGGCGATGAAACAAAGTTCCCAAATCAGGAGGGAGCGTTTTTCATAGGACGGCCGTGGCCGGGAATAGCCCGGACTGTGCTGGGAGACCATGCTGGCTATATGGAGACGTATTTTGCTCCATTTGAAAACCTATTCATCACCGGTGACGGGGCAAAGGTAGACGAAGATGGCTACTACTGGATGACCGGTCGGATCGATGACGTGATCAACGCAGGCGGCCACCGTATTGGGGCCTGGGAAATCGAAAACGCTCTGGCTGCCCATCCGGATGTGGCTGAGGCAGTGGTGGTAGGATTCCCCCACCCGCGCAAAGGACAGGGACTCTACGCGTTCGTGACACTGTCCTCAGGGCCGGAGATGCGGGAACGAGCTCAAGAGTCCCTCTCGGAATGGCTCGATCTGAGGATTGGCCCCCTCGCGGTTCCCGACGTATTTCAATGGGCAGAAGAACTTCCCAAGACTCGCAGCGGAAAGATTCTCAGACGTCTTCTCCAGCGCATCGCAGCGGGTCAGATCGGAGATCTGGGTGACACGACGACTGTTGCCAATCCCGCTTCGCTCGACAAGCTGATTGCAGACGCGAGATCTACCCGTTGAAAGATACGCGAGTCGTCTGAAGGGGCGTCCTCTTGCGGAGGACATTGTGCTGGCCCGGGGATTGAACCTATCGTCTGGGCCCGCCGCCGGAAGTGCTTACCTCTGGAGCAACCGGTGCGCGGTCCACCGCAACGGACCAACCTGCCCGAGGATCCTGACCCTTCGGAATCTGCGTCGGCTTGGGCATTGCTATCGAAGATGTCGACGGCTTGCGCGTCTCAGCAGGTTTGGATCCGTCTCGCTGCGCTGCTTGAGATCGTACACGCTGCGCCGGACGCCGCGCCGCTGCTGGTTGGGCCTGTGCCGCTTCCCCGGCTGGAGGATAATATTGAACCGTCGTACCTTCCGGAGTGATCGTTGTAACTCTTACCGCCCCGGGAGGCAAGCTGTCATCAAATACTCCCTCACCCGAACCAGGCTGATCCGGAGAAGGTGACGAAGGATGTGTGGCCGTGGCAGGCCGAGCTTGGCGCGTTACGGCGGGGGCTGGCTGCTGGGGAGCCTGAGGCTGGGGTGCGGAATACTGGACTGGAGGCTGAACCGCTGCGGGTTGCTGTTGCCATTCGGACTGGAGCCCCTGCTGAGATCCACCTTGCCACGAGTAACCTTGACCATACCCGTAAGACTGGGGCGGATATCCCTGCGGAGGATACTGATAATAACCCTGCTGCGGATATTGATGGCCTTGCTGGGGATACTGATAACCCTGCTGAGCTGGGGGATAGCCGTAACCCTGCTGAGGATAATCGTACCCTTGGGCTTGCGGGTATCCCTGCTGGGGATAGCCATAACCTTGAACGGCTTCCTGCTGGGGATAAGTGCCGTACGGGCCTTGCGGAGCTTGCCCCTGCCCGGCCATCCCACCATAGTACTGCGGGCTGTCAAACTGGTTCCCCGACTGGCTCCCCCAAAGACCGAGCCCTCCGGGCCCGAGTACCGAGTCGAGAAGCCCCTGTCCCAGGGCAGTCCCGGGAATTACGACCAGCACTGCCAATATCGCCACTGCTATCCGGGTCATAGCAAAACTCCTTGCGGCTTTACGAGAAGATCAGCCGTGCATTTCGGCTGTTTCTTCTGACACATATCGTAAGTCATTCTACAGGACTTGTCCATCGACGTCAAGCTCATCTTTTAATTGCCCGCCCAACCGACTACACCACTTGCTATTAAACTGTCTCTTCGGCCTGGAGACCGCCACCGTAGGATGGGTCGCGCGTAGCTCTCTCGATTTCCGTATGTCCGTTTTCGTACGGGTCACTCATTGAGCTACCGTCTCGACGCGGGATGGACTTCTCTCCATCATTCATCTGGATCAAAGGGCGAGACGCCGTTCGAAACTGTCTCAAAACTCGGGACACACCAAACATCGTAGCACGATTGGGCGTCGATTCTGGGAAAGGCACCCTCACCCCAACCCTCTCCCAGAGGGAGAGGGAGCCGAAAGAATCACCTCTTCCCCGCTTCTGGGGAGAGGGTCAGGGTGAGGGGATGTGCCACGATTATCACGGGCTGCCGGCTTTTGAGACACTTTCGTTCTACCCCTCAAATCAACGGGCGAGACGCCCGCTCTGTAGTGTTGCGCCTCCTACCGGGCTGCAGTCCGGCCGTGCTAGTCCCTCGCACATGGGAACCGGACAGAAGTCTCGGCAGAGCTCTCCCGCCCTCCAACATACGCTGTGCCAGCTTCCCGTGCCCGGAAGGCACAAGGGAATTTGGCTTTAATGGTATAAGACACTTGAAACGAGGGGTAGTTTGTCATGAAAATCTTCGCGCCGCATCTTCGCTTTACTCACCGTGCGGCAGACGTGAGGCAAGATAGGAGAAACCGTGTTGGAATTCTGCTCGGATTAGGAGGGGCCTGTACGGGTGCTTCGAGAAGCGTCCTGATTTCAGGCTGTAACTGGATTTTGAGACGATTCGGGGAACTGCGATTGTCTGCTGCTTACCAGTTCAGTAGTTCTCTGGTTTCCTCGTACACACGCTCCGGAACGATTTCCTCCATGCAGCGGCGGGCATCGCAGGATCGTTTCCTGCAGGCCAGACACGTGAGGCCCTCCGATCTGACTACTCGGTGACCGTTCCCGTACGGTCCCACTTTGGCAGGGTCTGTGGGCCCAAACAAGGCAACCACGGGGATTCGGGAGAATGCTGCAATATGCATGGGGCCTGAGTCCACTCCCACGTACGCCGCGCAGATTTCCATGAGTGCTACAGCATCAGCCAGGTCGATCTTACCGGCTGCTACGACCGGCCTGGCCTTCATGCGATGGGTGATCGAACGAATGTAAGGCACATCTGCTGAGCTACCGGCCAAGACCACCGTTGCATGACTTCGATGAATGAGCAGATCCGCCAGCTCGGCCCATGCCTGCACAGTCCACATCTTGGTTGTCCACCGTGCTGCCGGATTGGCGTAGACAATGCGCTCGGCGGGAGCTTGCTCGGACTCCAGAAGCTTGCGAACATTATCGCGCGCACGTGGGCTCGTCGCGATCCGGAAGTCCTCCGGTTGCGGCTGACAGCCAAGATATTCGGCAAAGAGCAGGTTCTTGTCCACGGCATGAGGTTTCTGGGGATCCGGCGCGATGGTGTAATGCTGGAAAAGCGTGTTCAATTCCTTCGCGTCGGCAAATCCGATTCGGATTCCGCCCGGGTTCGCAATCTCCAGGAGACCGCTTCTGAACGAGGCATGAAGGTCAAGCACGACGTTATACGGTCTTGAGCGGAACCGTTTTCGCAGCTTCCTCCATGTGCTCACTGTTGCAGTCGTTGCTCGTAGTACTGCTCCGCGAGCTGCATGGGGATCGCTGGTGGACGGGATGGCTATGGGAATTATCTCGTCTACGGCGGGGTCAGGCTCGAGAATCGCTGAGAAGCCCGCCTGCACTATCCATCCGATGTAACATGAGGGGTGGAGTCTCTTGAGCGCGTGAACGACTGGCAGGGTGTGGACTACGTCACCCAGAGAGCTGGGCTTCACGACAAGAATTCGCGAGTTATCCAGATTCATGGAGCAATACCCGCAAGGAGCACATCCTCAAATCCGCGCTCATCTTCGAGCTGAATACCTATCCTCAGGGCTCGTACCTGGTCACGTTCGGTGAACCATGGGGGAAGCTTGACCCAATCTTTTTCCGTGACCACTATGGGTAAATCCTTGGCCGCCCTCCTCACTTGGTCCAATTCACTGTCGGAAAGTCGATGGTGATCCCTGAACGTGAAATGACGGATCACGTGCCATCCCAGAGAATCCGCGGCAGAGCGAAATCGTTCCGGAGACGCTATGGCTGAGACGAGGACAACGTCTTTTCCTGAAAAGAGGGTCGGAGGGACCGCTGGGCATGACGGTCCTGCAGCCAATCCGACTATTCGCTGAGTGCAACGAAAGAGGGGCACGTGGTGCAAGAACGGTCTCACCTTTGGCGGTACCCCTGAATCCCCGCTCGTGGACACGGCCACGCCGGCCCTCCGCAACGCAGATATGGGCTCTCGCAAGTTCCCAAGCGGAAACATGTGGTCCTCACCTCCGCTGATGAGAACGATGTCCAGGGCTCGGTGCAGGTGAAGGTGCTGAAATCCGTCATCCAGGAGGGCGACATTGCAGTGGAACAGCATCTTCGAGGCCTGCACTCCGAGGATCCGCTTGCGTGCCACGATCACGGGGATGCCAGGCAGCCGACTCGCCATGAGAAACGGCTCGTCACCACATTGGTCAGGACTCGCTGTCGGGGCTGTTGAATCATCTCCCGCGACCACGAGGTAGCCTTCCTGGTACGTCCCCCGATACCCGCGGCTGATTATTGCCGGTTTGTACCCACGTTCCCTCAGCAATTGGGCCAGGTACATGGTAAAGGGGGTCTTCCCGCTGCCCCCCATGACGATATTCCCAATCGATACAACAGGCACCGGAGCCCGAACAGGTTTCAGCATTCCAAGTCGATAGGCCGAATCCCGGAGCCGTTGTACCGCTGAATAGACAGACGCTGCCGCGCCGAATAGGGGATAAGAAAGTGATGACGACAGAGCCATATCACGACACGGGACGGTTTGTCGCTCGCGCGCCATCATCGGCATTGTTGCCCGGCGCGAATTGGAGAGCGTGCAGTCTGGCAAACTCTCCTCCCTTGGTCAGGAGCTCGTCGTGGGTGCCTTCTTCCGCAACGCGGCCGTTCACGAGGACATAGATGCGATCGACATTTCTGATGGTAGACAGGCGGTGCGCTACTACCAACGTTGTACGACCTTTCATGAGAACTTCGAGTGCCATTTGGACGGCCTTTTCGGAGTCAGAATCCAGGTTCGAGGTGGCTTCGTCCAGAATGAGTATAGGCGGATCTTTCAGAAGCGCTCTGGCAATGGCAATGCGCTGGCGTTCTCCTCCCGAGAGCGTGATCCCATTCTCGCCAATCACTGTGTCGTATCCGTTGGGCAGGGCCATGACGAAATCGTGAGCCTGAGCCGCCCTGGCAGCCTGAACAACCTTTTCATGCGGCAGATCGGGACGGCCGTACGCTATGTTGTTCCTGACCGTGTCGTCGAACAGGATCGTCTGCTGAGTCACTATACCGATCTTCTCCCTCAGCGATCTCTGGGTGAAGCTCCTGATGTCTCTGCCATCGATGAGAATTGCACCATCGGTGACATCGTAGAACCTCGGAAGCAGATCGAGCAGGGTACTCTTGCCTACGCCACTCTCCCCTACGATCGCGACCGCTTCCCCCACTTTGATGGTCAGGTTTATGTCTTTGAGAAACGGTTGGCCGTTGTACCCGAAGAAGACACTATCGTACACGATATCGCGCTCGATGCTGCCGATCTCTACGGCATCAGGACGATCTTTCACATCAACGGGGGAGTCGAGGAGCGCAAAAATCCGTTCGCCCGCGCTCACTCCCTCCTGAATAGTGATGTTAACGTCGTTGATCCTCTTTATGGGCTCGTAAAGCATTATGAGGGCTGCCATAAACGAAAAGAACGTCCCCTGGGTGCTGGTGCCCTGGATTACCTGGTAGCCGCCGTACGCCACTATGCCGGACACTCCTATTCCTCCCAGGGTCTCCATGACCGGGTTGGACAGCGCGCGCACCTTGAACCTTCGCATGAACGCGTTGAACAAAGTCTGATTGACCTTGTCGAAACGCTCTTTCTCGTAAGCCTCCATTGCAAAGGCCTTGACTATGCGAATACCTGTGATGGTCTCATTGAGACGAGCGGTGATGTCCTCCAGCGTGACTAGCATCCTTCTGGAGTATCGCTTCAGCCTCTTGCCGAAAGAGAGGAGCGGATACACGGCCAGAGGAAAGACGATGAGAGCGATGAGCGCAAGAGTGAAATCCCTGTAAAACACGACACAGACCAACGCGACTATGGTGAGGGCGTCCCGCACAATGCCGGTGATTGCACTGGTCATGGCCCCTTGTACCAGCATGACGTCGTTACTCATCCGGGAAATGAGCTCCCCGGTGGAATGTCTGACGAAGAAGGCCAATGACATTGCTTCGAGCTTGGAGAACATCTCCCCCCTGAGATCTCGCACCACACTCTGGCCGACGAAAGCCATGAGGTAGTACTGCCCGAAGTCACAGAAGCCTTTAAGAACGTAAACCGTTATGACCGCGAGCGGAATGAGAAAGAGCATCCGCTGGTCTTTTGCGAAGAAAATCTCGTCCAGGGCGGGTTTCACCAGATATGCCAGGGAAGCCGTGAATATGGCAACTCCCACCATGCACGCGCCCCCCAATATCAACCGTCCCAGATACGGCTTGAGATAGCGGAGCATTCTCTTATAAACGTGCACCGGGAGCCTCCCAAGCTGCAGGCAGAGCGTTCGAAGAAATCCCTCTTGCGAGCAGAGCCTGTCTTTTCCAGCGCCTCATCGGCACCGGTGTGGTGAAAGCCATCGGCCGCGAAGCGGACCGGATGTGTGTAGCCCGCCAGACATTGCCCACTATTCTATCCTGTCATGCATTGAGTATGTCTAACATTCATCACGATTGAAAGCTATAGCGGGGCGCGTTGAGAATCGCGCTCGCAGCAAAGCTCATAGGGGTGGGACAGCGGACTGACAAAGACCCTGACGGTCCACCGTCTCCTACTTCACCGGACCGTGCGGTGGAATTCCTACGATGGCCATTCCTACATCGTCGGCTTTGCGTACCATCTCGCTAAAGCCGGTGATCAACGTTTTTCCAGCTTCCACGGCTAGGACCCGGGCCCGGGCGACGATCATGCTGTCAATGGTGGAAGGCCCAACGCCCGGAACGTCGAACCGCATATCCTGGGAGGGCTTCGCCATCTTTACAACGACAGTGTCAGGAATCTGGAGATCCGCCGCTCGCCTTATTGCTCTGTCGGTGCCGTCGATTGCCTCCACAACAATGACTGCGCGATTCTTCACCAGTACGGTCTGGCCGATATCCAGGGCACCGATTCCCTGGGCCATTCTTCTGCCGAACTCGACATCTACCCACTGGCTTTCCGTTGGAACCGTGCGCGTGAGCACACCAGCCGGAGCCATGAGCTTCGACGCCCACCCCGTGATTTCGTCGACCACAATTCCTTCTTTAAGCAATTCTTGAGCGATAGCTTCGAGGATCGTGTCGTCCCGCCAATCCCTCATGGACCGAATGAGCTTCAGGGCCCTCCTATCCGGCCTGAGGTTCCAAAATTGCAAGAGATTACTCTTCTCGATCTTTCCAGCCATGACCACTCGGGTGATGCTTCTCGATTTCAGCGCGCTGATTGCCCGGTCGAGCTGACCGAGCTTGAGCCACAGGATCTCGTGCACCATGGATTCCATTGATGGATCGGTAAATCCGGGAAATCCGATGGCTACCACATGGAGACCGCGCTGTGAGGCCTCTCCGGCCACGTGGAGGGGCAGATCTCCCGATCCTGCAATGATTCCCACACTGTTCACGGCTAGAGTGTCCTGAATGAGTGACGGCTCAGAGAGACGCGAGCAGTGCCCCGCCGAGAAGTCGCTAAGAAATCCGCGAACTTCAAGGCCTCCGGAACTGCCGGCATCTCAGCGCGAATCTTCTCCACTGCCTGGGCCATTCCCAGGCTCGACCGGAACGCGATCTTGAACGCCCTTTTCAGGCACCTGATCGTGTCGCGGGAGAATCCATTCCGCCTCAACCCCACTTCATTGAGTCCGTACACGTAAATTCTGGCGCCTGAAGCAAGGGTGTACGGCGGGACGTCTTTGGCTACGCCCGAGACTCCTCCCACCAGCGCGAATTCCCCCACCCTGACGAATTGGTGCACGGCAACGATACCGCCGAGAATGGCCCTCTGGCCGATGTCGATATGGCCTCCCAAGTGGGCGGAGTTCGCCATTACCACCCCATCCCCCAACTGACAATCGTGGGCAACATGGCAGTACGCCATGAGGTAACAATCATCGCCGATGATGGTGCAGCCCCGGCCGCGCACTGTGCCTCGGTGGATGGTCACATACTCCCTCACCCGCACGCGATTTCCGATGATGACGCGAGTGTCTTCCCCTCTGTACGAAAAATCCTGCGGCGGGCCGCCGATCGAAGCGAACGGCGAGATAAAACAGTCCGAACCGATGGTCGTGTTCCCCTCAATGCTGACATGGTGTCCGATTTCCACCCTGTCACCTATTACGACCTGGTCGCCTATTACTGCGTACGGCCCGATCTTGACATCCTCCCCGATGCAGGCTCCAGGATAAACGATTGCCGTAGGATGGATCATACCTCTTCCTTGCGATTCACTTCAGCGAGGCGCTCCAGCTTTCTGACCCGTTCAAAGATCTCTGGAAGCCTCTTGAATAGAGATTGAGCCCGAAGAAATATCTTGTGAGGCATAGCAGGCACGGAACCGGCCATGACTGAGCCGTCGGGCACGTTGCGGTAAATGCCCACTCTTGTAGCCAGAACCACACCGTTGCCCACGGAAACGTGGTCCTTGACACCCACTTGTCCGCCTACGAGGCAGTATTTTCCCATTGAGGAACTGCCGGCAATTCCTACCTGGGAAGCGATGACAGAACCACTGCCGATCTGGACGTTATGAGCGATTTGGACGAGATTGTCCACTTTGACCCCTCTTCCGATACGCGTGACACCGGCCAAGGCCCGGTCTATGGCACAGAGCGCCCCTATTTCCACGTCATCGTCAATTTCTACCGAGCCGCTATGATACTTCTTAATGGCGACGGGGGCACCATGGCTATCCACATCCCGCGCGTAGCCGAACCCATCGGAACCTATAACGGTTCCTGAATGGATTATCACCCGCTTTCCGATCTTGACTCGGTCATAAACGGTGACATGGGGAAACAGCCTCGAGTCCTCGCCCACTTCTACATCTTCCCCGATCACCACGTGCGGCCCGATCACGGCTCGATCTCCCACAGTAGCTCCCCTGCCGATCACGGCGAACGCGCCTATTGAGGCTCCTTTGGCTATATGTGCTTCAGGATGAATCTCGGATTTGGTGGAGATTCCGGGAGGGGGGGATTCGTAGGCCCAGAACAAAGCGGTCAGGCGTGCAAAATCTGCCTCCGGATTGTCGGAACGGATGCACGGCATACCGCGGACATCGAATTCCGACGGCGCGACCACAGCACACGCGCTCCCCTTGAACAGGGCGTCGAGGTAGCGGACGTCACTGACATAGGTGATGTCTGTGCTCTGCGCGAACTCCACCGGACGGACACCTGTTATCATGGGCCCGGGGGCTTCCGAAGGTTCTCTGCCCAAAACATGGGCCAATTGTTCAAGCGTAAATCTCATCAGGGAGCCGATATCTCCGATGCGTCTTTGCCGAGTCTCTGGCCTGCAAGACACAGCTCCATCACGCGCTGTAGCCAAGAGTTGGTACGTGCGCGACCCAGTCGAGACGACTGCAGGGCGATCAGGTTGCCCCGCTGACCCACCTGGATCGAGTGGCAACCTGATGTCCCTGTCTCTTGGAGGCTGGCCTCTGGTTCAGCCATAGCCGTCAAGGTTTTACTTGGGCCCAGGCTTTTTGTCCGCAGCAGGTTTTGGTGCCGGGGGTCGTGGCGCTGGAGCGGGTTTTGCAGCCGCCGGCGCGCCTTTCTGGGCGTCGTACGCCTTGATGACTTCGTCGGTCAGGTTAAGAGAATCGTCTACCGACAGCAGGGCTGACCCGTTAACCACCATCGAAAGACCCTTTTGTTTGCGAATTTCGGCTATGACCTGGATGACGTCGCGCTGAAAGACTTCCTGGGCTTCCTTTTGCTCGTTCCGCAAAGCATTTTCCGCTTCTCGCTCAGCGAGCTTCAACTCCATTTCCTTGATGCCCAGTTTCTTGATCATTTCATTGCGAGTGTCTTCTTTCAGCATGGGTGCCTGTTTCTGAATTTGCTCCTGCAGGTCCTCAAGCTCTTTCTTCTTTTTTTCCAGAGCCGCTCTCTTTTGCGCGACAAGTCCCTGGAATCTCGACTGCTCTTCCTGAGCCCTCTTCGATTTCTGGGCAAATTCGATGAAATCCACGAATCCGATTTTTACTTCAGCCGCACAGGTGCCCACGGAAAAGATGAACATCACCAGCATTGCGCCGACGGCCGCTGCCGCATGTTTTGTCATGGCCAGACTCCTTGTGTTTGCTTAGCACTCTGCCCTGTCTTTCAACCCGGCCACGCCGGAGCTGAGGGGCAAATTTCACTGATGCACGTCTTACAACGGGTCGAGCTATACTGCCACGCCTTGAAAATGCGTGGCAGTCATCGCAGTTGAAAGCCAATGAGCCTTCGATCGACAAGTGGTCATGAAAGAGGTCGAGACTTCCGAACATTGCCTGCGAAGCTCCTGACTTATGGCCAACACGATAGTCGAGCGCTGCCCGTGCTTTCACGCGGTGTTCTGCGACCCAGTTTGCGATTTAGGCTGGGACCTGTTCTTACTGCGCTCCACTATAGGTTAGTCGCTTTCCGTAGCCCCGTTGACCACTCTCATCTGAGTTTCTATTTCGCTGGATATTTGAGATCGGTCTCAAGAACCGGTGCGGCACTTGACGGGCTCAGAATAGCTGGCCCATTGCAAAAGCGAATGCACCCGGCTCCTCCCCTTTCTTGGGCATGATTTTCCACCCGTATTCCAATCGTATGGGCCCCATGGGAGACATCCATCGTATTCCAACCCCGTAGCCTGCCTTCACCTCCTGAAGCATAGGGGTAGCTTCCGCGTTCCAGGCGTTCCCTACGTCGACGAACGCCACACCGTTGAGATTCATGCTCGGTACGACTGGGAATAGACATTCCAGATTACTGTACACGGCTCGATCTCCACCGATTATATTGCCAAACTTGTCCTGGGGCCCAACCTCTCCGGCACGATACCCGCGGATGCTCTGGATACCCCCGAGCGAGATGCGGCGATCGAAGGGAATGGGCTCGTTGCCCGTTTCCAGCAGCATGTCCCCATGGGCCCGGATCTTAAAAATCGCTCCCCATATCAGAGGCTGATAATAGATAGCTTCCGTGAAATAGCGTGAGAACGATACATCACCACCGAAACCGGAAATTCGGCTTCCGATTGATATCTTGCTGCCTCCTCTGGGAATGACGGTCCCGATACGGGTGTCGCGACCGATGTTGACTGAGACGGAGTTTTCCGCAATGTTCAGGTACTTCTGGGCCGACGTGTTATACCGCTTGTAGTACTCGACCACCGATCTGGCGAAGACTTTTTCAAACTGGGTAAGCTTGGACGAGTCCCGGGCAATCCCCGTAGACATGCTCCAGGCACCGTAAAGCGGGAAGCCCAAGCTGGTGCTAAAACCATCTCCCTCTCTCAGATAATGCATCTCCTTTTGCACGGCCTTGTAGCCGCTAAGATTCAGCGTAACCGGATAGTCGAGAAACCAGGGGTACGTGAGCGATCCTTCATAATTATTGCGTCGAGCCGACAAGTTTGATTTGGCATTCGCTATTATGCCAAGGCCAAAAAGGTTGCGCTCCTTGAGGTCCACGTTTCCCATCGCCCCATCCTGGGACGAGTACCCGATCCCTGCTGATAAGGAACCGGTCTTCTTCTCCTGCACTTCAACGGTCACGTCCATTTGATCGGGTCTGGATCCTGGCTTGGTCTTGATCCGCACCGCATCGAAATAGTCCATGGCCTCGAGATTCTTCTTGCTCTCCTCGAACTTGTCTGCGTTATACAGATCCCCTTCGTTAAGGACTAGTGACCGTCGAATGACCTTGTCCCTCGTCCGGTCGTTCCCGGCAACGTCGACACGTTCTATGTGAACGAGCGGGCCTTTGTCAATCTTGTACGTGATGTCCATGAAGTCATGCTCTTCATTGACATTCTGAATCGGCTCAACGTCCACGTATGCGTGGCCCCTATTGTTGTAAAGTCTCTGAAGCTCTCGAATGTCTTCGGCTATAAGCGACCGCCTGACCCACGTCCTCGGTTTGGTCTTGAGATTCTCCTCGAGCTTTTCCGCTGGGAGTATGAGATCTCCCGTCACATTGACCTTTCTCACTTGGAAGCGGTCCCCCTCCAGGATGGGGAATGTCACCTTCACCTTGCCTTCATGGATGTCCACCTGAGGCGCTCCCACCTGCACCTGGATAAATCCGCGATCCATGTAATACTGCATCAACCGGAGACGATTCTCTTCGAGCTTCTCTGACGTGAAAGTCCCGGACTCATCCAGGAACCAGGTCCAACTTTTCTCCTTGATGTTCATGATCTTCTTCAGCTCGCGGTTGGACAAGCTCTTGTTCCCTTCGAACTCGATGTCCGTCAGATAACTCTTCTGGCCTTCCTGGATCTTGAAGACTAGATTCGCCTCATTTTGGTCTACATCCTGGATCTCATATTCGATCTTGGGCTGGTAGTACCCGGCTGCCTCGTACATCTTGCTAATCTTTTCGATATCTTCCTTGATCTTCTCCACACTCGCGACGGAAAATGACCTGCTGGTGAGCTTGTCAAGTATTTCATCCGCGGTAAATACCGAGTTCCCTGTCACTTTTATTTCTTTAATCGAGGGGCGCTCTTTAAGAACTATGCGCAGATCGACTGTTCCCCTGGGGGTCTCTTCCGCATCTATCCGGACATCCTCGAAATAGCCCAGCGAGTAGATTTCTCGAATTTCGTCTCCCACAGCGGAGCGTCTGAACGCAGTGCCGGGCTTCATCTTAAGCTTATTGAGTATAGCTTCCCTGGTGACCCGCTTATTCCCCTCAATCTTGATTTCACCGATCTTCGGCCTGTCCAGGACGGTGGTGCCAATGTCGGCAATGAGCTCCTTGAGACCTTCCACAAGAGCAGTGAAGTCTTTTCCGGTTGCGGTGAAGAGGCGGGGTTTATCAGGGGTGCTGGCCTTTGTTACCCACACCTCCAGGGACTGCCCGTCGTCCAGTTCCGTCACCTTTCCCCAGGCTACAGAATCGGCCCCTACGCGAGAGGCGATCCGCGCCAGCCGGGCAGGATCTACGGTCCGCACATTGATGGCGGAGAGAAACGGCGCGCCGGAGATGACCTGCACGTCTCCCTCTCGACCCAGCTCCGCTCCCATCACAGCCGCCATCTCATTGTTGAAAGACTCTACTCCCTTTTTTGTGACAACCTTGAATGGAAAGATAATGATCTTTTGAACCTGGCGCTCCTGACCTAAAGAGACCGCGGGAACCAGAAAGAAGACCGCGATGAGTGCAAGAAGCCTCTTCATTGAAGCTCCTCGAGCTTGCCGCCCACGAGACCGACTCTTCTATTCATCGATCGAGCCAGTGACTCCTTGTGGGTCACAACGATGAGCGTAGTGTTCTGACGCAGGTTGAGGTCTTTGAGTAGCGTTTCGATCTCCTCACCCGTATCGGGGTCGAGATTGCCCGTCGGCTCGTCAGCCAAGATCACGATGGGGTTCATGATGAGAGCCCTAGCTATTGCTACTCTCTGTTGCTCTCCTCCGGACAGCTCGCCCGGCCTGTGGAGAATTCGGTCTGCGAGACCTACCGCGGCGAGCAGATCACGAGCCCGCTGGCGGACTCCGTTTCCGTGCTCTCCTGCTATGAGGGCAGGCATGAGCACGTTCTCGAGCGCGGTGAACTCCGGTAGGAGTTGAAAGAACTGAAAGACAAAACCGATGCTCTGGTTGCGGACCTTCGCGCGGGCAGAATCGCCCAGCGCAAGTATATCGGTGCCATTGAGAAGGACCGACCCGCTCACCGGACGATCCAGAAGTCCCAAGATGTGCAACAGCGTGCTCTTCCCCACGCCGGACGGCCCCGTAACAGCCACGCTCTCGCCCCGGTCTACGGAGAAATTTATTCCTCGGAGAACCTCAACCTCCCTGGTCCCGTTGGAATAGCTCTTCCACAGGTCCGCCACCTCGTAGAGCAGAGGCTCACTCATAGCGAAGGGCCTCCACAGGTTCCAGCCGGGCAGCGCGCAGGGATGGATAGATTGTGGCGAGGAAGCAAATGGTCAGTGCAGCAGTGCAGGTTATTACAACGTCCATGGGCTCGACTGCCACGGGCAGTTTTGAGATCGTGTAGATTTCGGGTGGGAGCTCGATGATCGGGTAGCGCGTCAAAAGAGCAGCTCCTCCAATTCCACCCAGAGCCCCAAGAGCGGTTCCGACGATTCCCACAATCATCCCTTGTGCCACAAAAATCCGCATGATCCGATCGGACGTCGCGCCTAGGGCCTTGAGAATAGCAATGTCCCGATTCTTCTCCATAACCAGCATGATCAGGGAAATCACTATGTTGAAGGCCGCCACCAGAACTATGAACATCAGGATAATGAACATGGCTATCTTTTCCAGCTTCATCGCGCTGAACAGATTGCTGTACATCGCCATCCACGTCCTGGTCGAATAGTGGGGACCGAGCATGGCCTCGATGCGACCGGCCAACTTCGGCGCGTCATAAATGTCGGAGAGAGCCAGCTCGATGCCAGTCACCCCATTGCCCATCTCGAAAAAATTCTGCGCTTGGTTGAGCTCCATGTACACGAGATTGGCGTCGAATTCGTACATCCCGGACTTGAACAGACCGGCCACGCGGAATTTCTGCACCCTGGGAACCGCGCCGATGGGCGTTCTCTTCCCCTGCGGCGAGATGAGTTGTACGACGTCCCCGATCTTGAGCAAGCTTGCCGCGGCGAGCTCCTCACCCACGAAGATTCCCGGCAACCCGTCTTTTCCCGGTCTAATATCGCCGATCTCGACCTTGCCTTTGGGCCTCAGATACTGAGGAAGTGCAATGACCTTTCCTGATGTGGCCAGGTCGATTCCTCTCACGATGATGCCTCTCACCCTCCCGAAATTTGATACCATGGCTTGGCCGTACACATAGGGCGTGAAAGCGGAGATTCCGTCCATGGGTTCTATCCGCTTCATAACGCCTCGCCAGTCCGACATCTGCCTGCTGGACTGACTCATGACGACCAGATGCGAGACGGTGCCGAGGATCTTCTCCTTCAGATCTTTCTCGAACCCGTTCATGACGCCGAGGACGATGATGAGGGTCATGACCCCTAGCATCACTCCCACCACGCTGAAGGTCGTGATAACGGATACGAAGGCCTGCTTGCGCTTTGCTTTCATGTACCGCAGGCCCACGCTGAGCTCGAAGGGCAGCTTCATCCGACACCTTTTTCCGGACGCATGTGCGGGAAGAGAATCACGTCTCGTATGGACTGGGCGTTCACGAGAAGCATTACCAGACGGTCCACGCCGATTCCTTCGCCGGCGGCCGGGGGCATGCCATATTCAAGGGCTCTGAGAAAATCTTCATCGAGGAAATGTGCTTCCTCGTCACCCTGGGCTCGGGCTCGGACCTGCTCTTCAAAGCGGCTGCGCTGATCCACGGGGTCTGTCAGCTCGGTGAACGCGTTCGCCGTCTCCCTCCCGCAGATGTACAGCTCGAATCGATCCGTAACCGTTGGATCTTCGTCATTTCTGCGCGCAAGGGGGGACACTTCCACAGGATACCTGTCGATAAAGACCGGACCCCACAAGCGTTCTTCCACAAGCTCGTCGAATAGGGCCATCAGGAGCTTTCCCAAGGAATCCTCCTTTTGGACATCCAATCCCAACTCAACCGCCTTGATGAACGCTGCATTCCGGTCGCAGATCTCCTGTTCGCTCAATCCACCGTATTGCCTCAGCGCCTCCTTGACAGTTAGGCGAGGCCACGGAGGTGTCAGGTCAACCTCACCCTCGCCGTAAGGGATCTTCATGCCGCCTGTAATTTTTTCGGCACAAGTGGCGATCATTTCCTCCGTGAGGGACATAAGGTCTTCGTACGTGCTGTACGCCTGATAGAATTCCAGCATGGTGAATTCCGGATTGTGCTGAGTAGACACTCCTTCGTTCCGGAAGTTCCTGTTAATCTCGAACACGCGCTCGAAACCACCCACCAGGAGCCTCTTGAGATACAGCTCTGGAGCGATCCTCAGGTAAAGGTGGCGATTGAGCGCATTGTGGAACGTCTCGAACGGACGAGCCGTGGCGCCGCCGGGTATAGGCTGCATCATTGGGGTTTCCACCTCGAGAAATCCCCGTTCGGCAAGAAAGTCTCGCAAGGAGGAGATTATCCGACTCCGGGTGGCCACGACCTCTCTGACGTGCTGATTGACTATCAGATCCACGTACCGCTGGCGATAGCGAGTCTCCACATCGGTCAGCCCGTGCCACTTCTCCGGCAATGGCCTGAGAGACTTGGTCAACAACGTCATCGCGTCCACCAGGACACTTAATTCCCCGGTGCGGGTCCTGAACGGTCGGCCCCGGAACCCCACAATGTCTCCCACGTCAAGCTTCTTAACCAGCTTGTACGCGTCCGCCCCCATGGTGTCTCGCGTGAGGTAAACCTGGAAATCCCCGGAAGAATCACGGATTCTGCCAAAGGTGGCCTTTCCCATAATCCTCAGGGCTACAATGCGGCCGGCCATGGAGACGGGGTCTTCCGATCCGTCGAATACCTCTGAGCTCCCGAACCGATCTCTGAATCGGGCAGCGCTAACGTCTGGTCGAAATCCCGTGGCGAAGGCAGGTATCCCCTGTTCCGCCAACTCCTGAATCTTCCGTTGCCTTGCGGCTGTCAGTGACGAGCCGTGGTCTTCTTTTGTACCTGATGAGCCTTCTGGCACTTGCTCCAGTCTCCCGGGTTCTATTTCCACAATCAGACCGGGTTTTTATCCTTTCCCCCCTAAAAAGTCAAGTGCGATGCTGTCTGCAAGATCCCTCCTTCGCGATCGATTTTTCTTCGGCAGACTTCAAGGGAGATTTGCGTGCAACAGACGGACAGGCCTGCGCCACACGAACGAGGCGGGGCATCGAAGGAGAGGAGCTAATAGGCCTGAAACGGTGGACAGTACTCTCACATGGTAATTTATTGCTTAGTACACGATTTCATAAGGACGGTTGCGTATCTCAGCGTCATCAAGAAGAGGAATAACGGTGATCATTGACTGCTTCATGCCCTGAATGGGCATACCATGAGTAGTTCCGCAAGACGTGGGATTTTAACCCACGGGAATGAGAAAACAAACAAGCAGGACCCTGACGGGGTCCACCATTGAAATGACCGAGAGCGATGGCTCGTTCATGATCGGTGCCTATACCAGGCGAGGAGAATCCTCTTGGTCGACCCATTCAGGGAAGGTTGGTGGTTATACGGTGGCGAATCCCGCGTCTCGCGGGACTACTGAAGGTGCGCTCCTTCAGAGCGCAGAACTCCAACTGAGTCGAGGCAGAATAAGGAACCGTAATAATGAAATCCCGTACTTAGCCAGTGAATCAGGCCCAGACCTAGTTTCAATACGCTCCACTCTTATTCCTGAATTCTGTGGGCTAACGAGATTGCGTCGATGCTTCCGGCATGTAATATTCGAAACAAAAGGGCCGGAAATCGCGATGGAAGGGAGGAAATTCATTATGGCTGCACCCTTGGCACCCTTCGTGGGGACTATAGTCAGGTGGTTTCTCGTGGGCATTGCGGCCTCGGCCGGATGGAAGCTTGGCACATATGCTCTCGGAAAGATGTCGGAAACGGAGTGGAAAGACCTGAGGTACACGTGGACGGGCTCGCCGGACAAGTCGGAACTGGGTCCAAAATCATGACAGACTCGAAGGTGTGACATTTCGACGGGTTTCTCGTGCAGGATGCCGCGCCGTTCTTGGACCACGATCGGCGCGTTTACCGGCTTTACGGCCTGACCGTAGTTAGCAAATGGCCGTCTTGACGTTTAACGATGCCCCGCAAGAGGAAGCTTTTCATGATCCTGTCATACTGCTTGCGGTAGTCTCCGTCGAAGTAGAAATCCACTGTTTCCTTGAACCAGTGAGTCGTCATAAGATGATCGAAGAAGCTCCCTTCGTCTACGCGTCCGTTCATCAATATGGTGTAGACTGTGATCTTCTTGAGCAGGTCTGTTCCGAGCTTCCTCCTGTCCGCGAGAAATCCCTCCAATCTGGCTCTGGCAAGGGAAACGGCTCCGGCCACATCGTCGAAAGGCCGACCGTGTCCGGGGTACACTTTAGATGGAGCGAGGGATTCAATTTTACGCAGTGAGTCGAGCATGAGGAAGCACGCTGCGCTCCCTTCAACCCGGACAGTCATGACAGCCATGTCGTTTTCCCAAAGGGAATCGGATGAGATGAGCACTCGCTCAGGTTCGTGATAGAGGACGATTCCGTCCCAGGAATGGCCCGGAGTGTGTATGACTCGAAACTCGTGGGGTCCGATAGCGACCGAGTCTCCGTCTTGAAGCGCGTGCGTGCAGGTAAAGAAATCAGCCTGTTGTCGGTAATATCTCCACCAAGTCGACCAGTCGTCTCGCGTGTCTATGAAATGCTTGCCGATTTCATGCATGGCGACGTCGCATCCGGACATATCCTGAATGAGCCTTGTTCCACCCACGTGGTCGCAATGACAATGCGTGTTGACAATGAGCTTGGTGTGCGAGACATCGACGTCGAGATTGCGAATTGCAGTCAAGGTGGTCTCGAAATCCTTCCGATACCCGGTGTCAATGAGGATCGGCTCTTTGGAGCGATACACGAAGTGGTTGCCGTTGAGGTATCCTCGCTGGACGAAGAAGAGGTCTTCCAGGATCTCGATGACGGACATTCCAATCTCCCAGGGTTTGCGTGAGGGGTGTCTCCAGCACCTTACCTCACAAGTGGTTTTCTGTGGTAGATGGTAATGAGGTTTGCACTGCAATGGAGCGCCAACCGATACGCTGGGGGACCATCAGACCAACTGGGGAGCTCGCCCTTCCCTCTCAGAATATGGTATCAGACTATGGAAGATTTCGTCCTCGATCATGAGCTTTCCATCCGGCTGGGATTCTTCGTGGGAATATTCGCGGTTGTTGCAGTGGCAGAGCTCTTCGCGCCGCGCCGCGCCCTCCGGACAGCGAAGCTTTCGCGATGGGTCGCCAACATCGGTATCGTGATAATCAACACAGGCGTTCTTCGTCTCGTGCTTCCGGCGGGAGCGGTAGGTTTGGCTGCCTGGACCTCCCAACAGGGATGGGGATTGTTCAACTATGCCCGCTTCCCGTATTGGCTTGAAGTCGCGATTTCCGTGATTGTGCTCGACTTCGTCGTCTATTTGCAGCACGTCATGTTCCACGCTGTTCCAACGCTGTGGCGTCTTCACATGATGCACCATGCGGACATGGATTTCGACGTGACCACAGGGACGCGATTTCATCCCCTTGAAATACTGATCTCCATGGTCATCAAAGCGAGCGCCATCCTGGTGCTCGGTCCACCCCTCGTAGGGGTAATAGCGTTTGAAGTGCTGTTGAACGGTCTTGCCATGTTCAACCACGGGAACCTGAGATTGCCCCTGGGCCTTGACAAGGTCTTGCGATGGCTCGTTGTGACTCCCGACATGCATCGGGTACACCATTCCGTATTTCCTGCGGAGGCCAACAGCAACTTTGGATTCAACTTGCCCTGGTGGGACAGGCTGTGCGGCACGTACAGAGACCAGCCGACCCACGGGCACGAGGGAATGACGATCGGATTGAAGCAGTTTCGAGACCCTGCTCGCCTCACCTTGTTCCACATCCTGATCATGCCCTTTGTGAGCCCTCAAGGGGCCTACGCGATCAATCGGAGGGGAACATCAGGCTTCGATTGATGAATGCTCTAGACAGGAGGTGTCGTGAAAAAGCTCCTCTTCTTTACCGTGACATGCCTTTTCCTACTCGGCTGTTGGGAACCATCCCCGGCAGAAACGAGATTCGTGACCATCGGGACCGGCGGAGTAACGGGAGTCTATTTCCCTGTGGGCGGAGCAATCAGCAAGCTTGTGAACAAGAAGCGCAGTGTTTACGGCTTGAAGCTGACCGCGGAAGCCACCGCAGGCTCCGTGTTCAACATCAATGCTCTCGTTGCGGGTGACATGGATTTCGGATTGGCTCAATCAGACAAAGCGGGACAAGCGTGGCGGGGTACGGCAGAATGGAAAGACCGCGGCCCGCAGAAAAGCTTGCGAGCGATCTGTGCATTGCAGGCCGAGACGGTGTGCCTCATAGCATCGGTGGACAGCGATATCAGGAAGTGCCAGGATTTGCGCGGGAGGATCGTGGCTGTGGGCCCCCCTGGATCTGGAACCCGGGACAATTCTGCCGATGCCCTTTCCACCTGCGGCCTGTCTTTCAGCGATCTCGGTAAGGCTGAAGGAATAAAGCCCGCCGAGGCGGCAAGCCTGCTCCAGGACGGCCGTATCGAAGCCTACTTTTACACCGTGGGACATCCCAATGGGTCTATCAAAGAGGCCGCGGCCGGCGGAACGAAGGTGAGATTCGTGCCCTTGACGAACCTGGACCAGCTCCTCAAGAAAGCCCCCTATTACTCCGAGGCGGTGATACCCATAGCTCTGTATCCGGGAGTGGAAAACACCGAAGATGTGCCCACCTTCGGGGTCAGGGCCTGCCTTCTGACGACGGAGCAGGTTCCCGATGCCGTGGTGGCTGCTTTGACCAGAGAGCTCTTCGAGAATCTCTCTGAGCTCAAACAGCTCCACCCGGCGCTGGAAAAGCTTACGGTCGAACAGATGCTCGCCTATTTGCCTCTCCCGGTGCACGCAGGAGCATTGGCCTATTTCCGAGAGCGTGGTCTGGAGAAACTTGTCAGCACCCAGCACGGGCAATAAACGAGCCGGCCCGCAGGTTGAGATCCCGCGTGCCGCGGGATCATTCGAGTAGCACTGCTCTAGAGCTCAAGTCTCTTCACCGGCCGTGGCACAACATATTTGCGCCATGGTGTGCTGAGCCGAGGCCCTTCATGCTTTGTTGCTTCCGAAATCAGACCTGAGAGCTCAGATGACAGTCGAATCAAGGAAAGCGGGAATCGAAGGGGAAAACATGGAGAAGCCTGTGTCAGGGGGCTTCGCAGAGGACCGCGCTCGCTCCGAAAGGTGGAGGGCACGCACGATCACGGTCGTAGCTGTCTGTTGGTCCCTTTTTCAGTTGTCTCTCGCCAGCTTCCTCATACTCGACAGCGTTGTAATCCGCGCGACACATCTGGGCTTCGCCATGATCATTGCATTCGTCGGGTATCCCCTGCTCAGGAGACGGCGGGACGATCGCCTTTGGACCATCGGAGAGCGGCGGTGGTCGGTAGCGCTCGCGTTCGGGATAGCAGCCTTGGCCTTCGTTTCATCGATCTACCTGGTGATCGATTACGAGGGACTGAGTGGTCGTCTCGGCATGCCACTTGCGAGGGACATCTTCTTCGGAATTGTGCTGCTTGTCCTTCTCCTGGAAGCGGCCCGGAGAGTAGTGGGCCCTGCTCTACCCATCATCAGTGTCTTCTTTCTCTTTTATGCTCTGTATGGCAGCTACATGCCGGACTTCCTCGCGTTCAGAGGCACGTCCGTGAATCGCCTCGTGGGACAGATGACCATGTCTACGGAAGGCGTCTACGGCATACCTCTCGATGTATCGGCAAACGTGGTATTCCTGTTCGTGCTCTTTGGGGCTCTCTTGGAGCGAGCCGGAGCGGGCAGCTACTTTATACGACTTGCGCTCTCGGTAATGGGAAGATTCAGAGGCGGTCCTGCCAAGGCAGCAGTACTTGCGAGCGGCCTGACAGGAATGGTTTCAGGCTCGAGCATAGCCAACGTTGTCACAACCGGGACGTTTACCATTCCCCTGATGAAAAAGGTGGGATACCCTCCCACTAAAGCTGCAGCCGTAGAGGTGGCGGCCAGTATCGACGGCCAACTGATGCCTCCGGTGATGGGGGCAGCAGCATTCATTATTGCCGAGTATGTGAACGTCCCGTACATCGCGGTAATCAAGGCCGCATTGGTGCCGGCTCTCGTCTCGTATATCGCCCTCCTCTATATTACGCACATCGAGGCGTGCAAGCTTGGAATAGCGGGATTGAGCCGTGAGGAGACCCCCATGTTTCGGGAAGTGTTTCCCCAAGGTGCCCAGTACCTCATTCCCATTGGAGTGCTCGTGGCTGAGCTCTTGTATTTTCGCCATTCGCCGCAAATGGCGGTGTTCAGGGCAATACTCTGTCTTGTGGTGATCTTGTGTATCCAGTATCCCTTGGAAGCCTTGAGAAGCGGGCTGCCGGTTCGACACGGTCTCGTGAGATTGGGTCGCACGATCTGGGAGAGTCTCGCTGCGGGCGCACGAAACATGGTGCCGGTTGCCATAGCCACAGCGTCCGCCGGGATCATCGTTGGAGTGGTGACGCTAGGCCTGGGGGGACTGATCACGGAAGTGATCGACCAGCTCAGCGGGGGGAACCTTTACGCAATGCTCGGAATAACCAGCCTGGCCTGTCTCATCGTGGGCATGGGACTGCCAACGACGGCTACGTACATTGTAATGGCTTCTCTGACGGTGCCTGCCCTGGTCTCACTTGCAGATAGCAGCGGTCTGACCGTGCCTCTCATGGCGGCTCACCTCTTTTGCTTCTATTTCGGGATCCTCGCTGACGACACCCCGCCGGTAGGCCTCGCCTCATACGCTGCGTCTGCAATCGCACAATCGGACCCCATACCTACAGGACTGCAGGGATTCATGTACGATATTCGAACCGCCATTCTCCCGTTCATGTTCATATTCAATCACGAGTTGCTCCTCATTGGGGTCACGGGGCTGGCCCAAGGAGTAATGATCCTCGGTAGCGCAGCTCTGGGGGCAATAGCATTTGTGGCGGCGACTCAGGGATGGTTCGTGACGCGAAATCGGTGGTACGAGACTATCGTCCTTCTGTCGGTCACCCTCATTATGTTCAGACCGGATCTTCTGTCGGATTGGTGGAGATTCCCGCACCGCTACGTTTCCTTCATCCCGGGAGTAGTGTTATACTTAACCGTTTACAGTCTTCAGCGGCAGAGAATACGACGAGCTGCCTCCTGAAAGCGAGGAGAGGATTTGACGATGGATATGCGTCGCCTGGAGGTATTTTGCAGGGTGGTCGAGCTCCGGAGCTTCACCAAGGCGGCCGAGGCGCTCTCGCTGTCCCAACCGACCGTAAGTGAACATATCCGAACCATGGAGGAGAATCTCCAGGAGCGACTGATCGACCGGCTTGGCCGTGAAGTGCTTCCTACGCCCGCGGGGAAGTTGTTCTATCAGTACGCTCGGAACATCGTGCAGCTCCGAGACGAGGCGGTCCGAGCCCTCGAGCAATTCAGAGGGAACTTGACAGGCACTCTCATCCTGGGGGCCAGCACCATTCCGGGCACGTATGTGCTCCCAAAGTTGATCGGGTCATTCAAACGCTTGTACCCTGCAATTCAGATCACGCTAAGAATCTGGGACACTGCGGAGATCGTTCGCGAAGTCTTGGAAGGAACAAGCGAAGCCGGAGTGATTGGGTCAAAATGGGCCGACCGCCGGCTCATCACCGAAAAGATTTTCTCGGACGAGCTCGTGCTGGCAGTGTTTCCCGGACATGCGTGGGCAAGTCGAGGAATCATAGAGCCGCAAGAGTTGATGCGGGAGCCATTCATTCTTCGAGAACAGGGATCCGGCACGAGAATGGTCATGAAGCAGGCGCTTGAAGAGCACGATCTCGACCTCGGCCGCCTGGAAGTGGTAGCGGAAATGGGTAGCACCGAAGCAGTTCGCCAGGGAATCAAATCCCAGATCGGAGTTTCCATTCTCTCGCATAAGGCTGTGGAAGAAGATCTCAGATACGGGCATCTGGTGAGGGTTGACATCCGGGGCATCCGGATAGTCAGACCCCTCTATCTCGCACTGAGGAAAAACCGACAAATGTCCCCCCTGTGCAATGCCTTTCTCGACCATCTCCGAAAATCCGCGGGGGCAAAACTAAGAGCGTCATGACCAGTGGGCCCGATGGGGGAGAACCATAAGATGAGACGGTGGCCGAAACGGCACTTCGGGCTAACCACATGCCTGCTGGTCGGGGGGATCCTTTGTCTTCCGAGGTCCTCGTTTGCTCTTCAAGTTCACGGCGAACCCGAGGGACTGGTGATTCACGAGCTGGCCCACCTGTTCTTCGGCGCCACTATGGGTCTCCTGGCCTACTGGCTTGAATCAAACAGGTTTATCGAGTCTCGCGGGTGGCGCAACATTCAGGTGGCTTGTCTGCTGCTCGTACTGTGGAACCTAGTGGCACTGACAGGACACCTTGTCTCACTGCAAATCCAGCCGGAAATGATTACAGGCGAGGCGGGCACTTGGTCAACAATTCTTCTGGCGGACCAAACGCCGTGGGCCACGGCGTACTTCTTCTTGAACCTGGATCATCTTTTCTGCGTTCCCGCCGTCTTTTTTCTGTTGCTCGGGTTTCGCCAGCTTTATGGAGAGATCGTGCGGAAGGAGAAGTCCGGATGATGGACGGGATCTCCATGGCACCCATATGGTTCACCGACGTCATAGGGTCCTCCTTGATGATCGCCCTCACGGTTCTGTGCCTGTGGTACGCGGTGCATCTCGGCCGTGCCCAACCCACTAACATCATGTGGACCTATCTCATTGCCTTGTCAGCGGCCTTAGCGGCTTTTGCCCTCTCCCGCGGAGTGGGGCACCTCGCAAAAAGGTTGCTTCTTCTGGCAGGACGACAAGAGATCTGGGACGCTTTGGCTCCCTATAGCGGAGCGATCAACACAATGACCTTTATCGTAGCCGGATCGATCACGCTTTTCTTCCAGCGCGTGCAAAAAATCAACACGGGAATTCTTAATGACAAGAAAGCCCTCGAGACAGCGTCTCAGGAGGTCATGCGGCTGAACGAAAATCTTCAGTCTTTGGTAGAGGTGAGAACCCGCGAGCTGGCTGTGTCAGAAGAAAAGTATCGGACTATATTCGAGGGGTCGACGGACATCGTGTTCGTCCTTGATAAGAATGGCCGATTCACTGACATCAATCTGGCAGGACTCACCACCCTGGGATACGATGCGCCGGAAGAAGTAGTTTTTCAGAAGACCCTCGAAGATACGTTCGTCTTTCCTGAAGAATTCCAAGGGCTCATGGAGGACCTGCGTAGGGACGGCTTCGTGAGGGACCGGGAATACAGGTTGCGCGTCGGCTCAGGTTCTGAGGCGCTGGTCCTGTTGAGCATGACCGCGGGCAAGTCCGATTCGGGTCACATTACAAGGTATCATGGAATCGCAAAGGATATCACTGCCAGGAGGCGCATAGAGCGCCAGCTCCAGAGAGCCGATAAGTTGGCCTCCTTGGGCCAGATTTCCGCAGGCATAGCTCATGAAATCAACAATCCTTTGGGAGTCATTCTCGGGTACACTCAACTGCTGATGAAGGAGCACTCTCCCGAGAGCCAGGCATATCTCGATCTGCAGACAATCGAAAAACAAGCGGGAAACTGTAAACGGATCGTGGCGGATCTGCTCAAATTCGCGCGGGCGGCTGAAACCGCAAGGGCTCCTTTTGACGTTAACCAATCACTTCGAGAAGTTATCGCGCTTCTCAATCGCCAACTCGAACGGGATAACATAACCGTGAACATACGTTTGGCCCCTGATCTCCCGGCCGTGGTAGGAGACAGTGAAAAGATGAAGCAGGTCTTTATGAATCTGGTTATGAATGCCAAACAAGCCATAGCTGACGGCGGAACGATCTGGATAAGCACGGAGGCCGAACCGCGGACCGAGCAGATCAAAATCACGGTTTCCGACAACGGGTGCGGAGTGCCGGAAGCTGTAGTAGACAAGATCTTCGATCCTTTCTTCACCACGAAGCCCGTAGGGGAAGGAACAGGCCTCGGGCTGGCCGTGAGTTATGGAATAATTCACGAGCACGACGGCTCCATAGAGGTCAAGAGCGAAGAAGGAGTCGGAACCACGTTTACGATCCATCTCCCACAGCGCGGTCTGGAAGGATCGCTGACAGCGACCGTTGCGGCCGGAACGGCACCCAGGCGATAGCATGACACGGCACAAAGACATGGGACAGACCCGAACTTCTCCTTGGATTTTCTGAAGAAGAGGGACCGTATGGTGGAACCATCTCGAGCCAGGCTGCTCATAGTGGACGACGAAGAGGACATGCTGCGGCTGCTTGACCGAAGCGTATCGGCTGAGATCGATTGCGACGTGGATACCGCGATCAATGCGTACAAAGCCCGGGAGCTCATGGATAAGAACATTTACGATCTAGCCATGTTGGATATTCGCATGCCCGGAATGGACGGCATGACATTCATGCGGGAGATAGCGCGGGAGTACCCGGAGACGACGATAATAATGATGACAGCGTACGGCACTATCGATCAGGCTGTGGAGGCTATCAAACAGGGGGCGTACGACTTTCTGGCCAAGCCCTTCGACCTGGACAAGGCTATTCACTTGGTGGCAAAGGCACTCGAGAGAAGTCGTCTCATCCGCCAGAACCGTCTCCTGCAGCGGAGGATCCGGGAACAGGAGAGCTTTCAGGAGATGGTAGGCTCGAGCGCGAAGATGATCAAAGTCTTCGAGACCATCAGGGTGGTCGCCAAGACCGATGCAACAGTGCTGATCACAGGGGAGTCGGGAACCGGAAAAGATATGGCCGCAAGGGCCCTCCATCGCCTCAGCCCGCGAGCAGACAAGCCGTTTGTAGCCGTGAACTGCCCTAATCTCCCGGAGGAAATCCTGGAGAGCGAGCTGTTCGGGTACCGAAAAGGCGCTTTCACCCACGCTGTGCGAGACAAGAAGGGTCTGTTCTGGGAAGCCCAGGACGGGACGATTTACCTCGATGAGATCGGTGACATCTCCCTCACACTCCAGACGAAGCTGCTCCGCGTCCTTCAAGACAAAGAGATCAGACCCTTGGGAGAAACGAAGAGCGTTCGGGTCGACGTACGGATTATCGCATCGACGAACCAGAACCTGCGTGACAAGATAGAGAGGAAGCTCTTTCGGGAGGATCTCTTCTATCGACTCAACGTCATCTCAGTTCACATGCCCCCCCTCAGGGACAGGCCTGAAGATATTCCCCTCCTTGCGGACCATTTCGTACAGAAATGTTCCCGAGAGCATTCCAAGGAACCGAAAAGACTTTCTCCCAAGCTCGTTGAGCGTCTTGTAAGACACCCCTGGCCCGGGAATGTGCGAGAGCTGGAAAACCTAGTCAGGCGCGCTGTGATCCTTTCTCCTGCGTGTGAAATCAGGACACAGGATATGGACTTGGGGGATGAAGACCAGGGAGAGTGCCTGGTTACAGACGAGGTGAAAAGACTGCCGTACAAGGCCGCAAAGAACCTCGTGCTCCAGCGATTCCACCAGGAATACATTTCTAGTGCCTTGGGACGGACTCAGGGCAACATAACGAGGGCCGCCCGAGAGTGCGGTCTAGAGCGACAGGCTCTTCAGCAGGTGATGAAGCGATATGGCATGAAATCCAAAGACTTCAATCCCACGGATTCCCCCGGCTGACAAGGGGGCGGACAGTGAGAGCTTCGAGCGGCAGTGCCGCACGAGGAAGGTGTGCGGCATGAGGGTTGACAATAATAATGTCCGTTTCTCTTGTTCCACAATGAGGGGAGAGACGAAAGTGTCTCAAAACTCGGGACACACCAAACATCGTAGCACGATTGGGCGTCGATGCGTGGAAAAGCACCCTCACCCCAACCCTCTCCCAGAGGGAGAGGGAGCCGAAAGTATCTCCTCTCCCCCGCTTCGGGGGAGAGGGTTAGGGTGAGGGGGGGTGCCACGATTATCACGGACTGCCGGCTTTTGAGACAGTTTCAGACGCCCGTCCCACCGGTCTGCGAACCTCCCGTCAATGTTCTCGACACACGGGAAGCGGACAGAGCTCTTGGCAATTGATATGGCCGGCAAGAAGTGTTTGCTCATTGCGTCGCGAGCAGCTTCTTGCAGACATCGGAAACGGTGAGCATACAAATTGCCCGGAAAGTCTCCTTGACCCCTGAGCCCATAAGGGCGCTTGCCGCGAACCAGGGCCACTTGGGGTCTACAAGAAGACCTTCATGCATTTCCGCGACTGACATCAATCTAGCCGGCTCTATGTCGCGCTTGTTGTATTGCATCACGAGGGGAATGTTCGAGAGATCCGTACCGAGAGCTTTGAGGTTGTCTGCCAGGTTCTCGAGGCTTTCCCTGTTGTGCCTCCTGCGAATCTCGAGGGAGTCGGCCACGAATACGATGCCATCCACCCCCCTGAGAACAAGCTTGCGGGTATCGTTGTAGAGAACCTGACCGGGAACGGTATAGACCGAGATCTTGATACTAAGATCTTGGACCTTGCCCAGATCCATGGGGAGGAAATCGAAGAATATGGTCCGGTCCCCAGCCGTGTTAATGCAGATGAGCTCCCCCCGGGCTCTCTTGCCAACCCGTTTGTGAATAGCGATCAGATTGGTGGTTTTTCCCCCGCGACCGGGGCCGTAATACACGATCTTGCACTGCAACTCGTTAGATCTATGTCTCACTATGGCCATTGGTTACACCACGGTCTCTGCGTATCCACTGCGAGCTATGCCCCTTTCTTCAAGACCGAAAGGCACTGGCGGGCCATCACGATCTCTTCCCAGGTGGTGATAGCGAGGATCCTTACTCTTGAGCCGGGGCCTGTGACATCCAGAACCGGTTGGTCCTCGGCGCTCTCCGTCACCCTCTTGTTTTCGTCCAGCACGAACCCGAGCCCTTCAGCCCCTTGGAGAATCTTTCTCCTCACCGTGCCGCTGTTGCGTCCTATGCCGCCCGCGAAGACGAGTACGTCACAACCTCCCAACACCATGAGCATAGCGCCAATGTAACGCTTCACCCGGTAACAGAAGGCATCGAGTGCCAGGAGAGCCCGACGATCGCCATGGTGGGCAGCGGCTTCGACATCGCGCATATCGCTGCTCACACCGCTCAATCCCTTCAACCCAGATTCCCGGTAAAGCATGTTCATCATCTGGTCCGGGGAAAGGGATTCTTCATTCATGATCACAGGGATAAGCCCTGGATCGACGTCACCTGACCGAGTTCCCATGATAAGCCCTTCCAGGGCCGTCATTCCAAGGGAGGTGTCTATGGAGCGCCCCCCGTCTATAGCACAGAGACTCGCCCCATTCCCCAAATGGCAAGTGATCATCTTAAGCGCTTCGATAGGTTGCTCCAAATACTTGGCCGCACACGCGCACACGTACGCGTGGGAGTGCCCGTGGAAACCGATGCGGCGATATCCTTGCTCGAAATACCGGTACGGGAGGCCATATATGGCTGCCTCATCAGGAATGGAAGCGTGAAACCAGGTGTCAAAGACCGCGACGTGCACAGCATGCGGCATACGTGATTCGCATTCCTCGATTTCTTCGATCATCGGAGGATGGTGCAACGGTATCATCGGCGTCATGCGCCGTATCTCGTCCATGACCTCTGGACTTATCCTTACCGCATCACGGTATTTCCCGCCATGGGCGACTCTGTGGGCGACCGCGACGATCTCGTGCAGGGAGCTGAGAGACTCCTGAGCGAGTGTGTCGAGCATTGCATCCAGGGCTTGCCCGTGGCCCCTTATCCTTGTCTCCAGGGTCTTCTCTTCCCCCTGTCGGGAGCGAAATGAATGATTGCCGTTGTCCAGACCTATCCGCTCAATCTCACCAGAAAACAAGATAGATTCGTCCGCCATATCGAATAGAGTGTACTTCAGAGACGAGCTCCCACTGTTCACCACCAGAATCTTCATTGTAATTTCCCTCATGTTCCTTTGTAGGCGTTTTCCTGCAATGAGGTCTCGAAATTCTCTTCCGCAGGGTATAGTATGCTCGCTCCTGCAGCAAGGGAGAGATGACTATACGGCGCGGCCTTCTGATGATACGATCTGTGATTATACTGTGTTTGATCTGCAGGGCTTAGTCTTACTACGTATCTGAGAGGGTAAGAACGTAATCATGGCGAATGACCTGAAGATAGAAGATAGGATCGAGGGAATGAAACAAGCGGTCCTGAGATCGGGGTATTTCGATCCGAGGGCCTTTGACGGTGAATTCGACCTTGAGCAACCCGTCCTAACCGGACCTTCGCAGCTCGAGAGTGACTTGGGCGTTTGCGCGCAGTCTCGACGACGAATCAAGGAGATTTCTGAGCTCCTCCATGCCGCTGTGGTTGAAGAGGTACTGAGGCTCGACGAGAAGATCCGAGACCCCGATCGGTTCGACGATCTCAGCGAATTCCTCAGGGCGCTACTGGAAGTAGTCCGCCCGCTCAAAGAAGAGAAGGAGTTCGTGAATGTGTACGGGGAGCTACTCTCAACGTATATCTTGAGCCTCTATCGACGTGGAGCCCCTGGGCGAGACAGCCCCCTCATCCGACTGATCCTCACGAACATAGCTCGTCGGAAGGCTGTCGAAATGGATCAGCAGTGGCTGGAAACAGCGCTTCGGCGTCTGAATGAAAAAGTCACCATCGCTGTCATAACCAAGCGACACACGCTCTACGCCCTTATCACACGAGGCCTGAAAGTCCTCGTGCGGGCGGACATTGAGTACCAGGACCACGGGAAATCTCCCGAGGCCCTTGCGTTGGAAGTCACCAACGTCCTTCTGCGAGCGGGCGTTCGCCTCACCGAGGTCACAGACATTGTCTGCGGAGGGGGGGACATCGGCACCTTGCCTGACGGCATCTATGTCCTTACCCAGAAGGTGCGCGACGAGTCCCGTCGAAGGCTTCCGCATAGCTCCCTCAACCTGGGAGCGCTCGTTGCCTGGGAATTGCGAGAGCTCCTTGCGAAGCAGGGCAGCGGCCGACTCAATGTTTCGTTGTGCAACCCTTTGTCGTTCTCCACCTTGAGATCTGAGGACATGTCCTCGTTTCTTAAAGAAGAATCCAGGGAGCTGAGCAAGAATCTCCGGGGATATGTGAAGGTGACCCCATTAAAATCGGTCTCTTCGCTCATATCCGAGATACTGGGAATCAGTCGTGATCGCCTCAATCTTGTTGTGCTCACGTTAGACGGATTGTTCGCGTCGGTCGTAAGAAAGACCGGCCCCCGACTCATCAGGGAGCTGGCAGCGCAGGAGGCAAACAGTCTCTTGCTGGACTTCGATTTCACGAAGATAGTGGATCGCCTGAGAGAAGAGCAGTTTGAAATCCCCGGAAACCTCTCTCTTGCACATCCGGAGACGGGAACGGGGGTCCGGGAGATCTGCGAGCTTCTCATGATCATGGGGTCTGGGAAGATTTCGGACGAGCTCAAACGCGAGCTCAAGTACGTGGTGGACTCCTACGCACGACAGGTGGCGAGGGTGCTGGAAATGGCTTCTGCAGGCCGGCCGTCGGAGCGGCCGCACTTCATTGCTATCACAACCACGATGGCTCTTGACCCGTATTTTCAGACCCTGTTCGCGAAGGTTCGCGTCCGCATTGATAACCCGTTTACCCCCATGCTAGTGCTGGATTCTCTCGAGCACGAATACCTGATCGCCAACCACCTGTTCGAGTTGTACGTCAATGGAGAAGGGGACCGACGCCTCCATTTCTCAGTCGAATCCCGGAGCATCTCAAAGGCCCTCCAGATACTCGGATCGGAGGGCAAAAGGAGGAAGTACGTTTTCTCGTTCGATTCTCTGCTCACCCAAGTCCAACGATCCGTAGAAGAGGGGACATTCTCTCGAGCAAACCTCGTCCTCGTGGGGGCTGACAACGAAGACGCTCTGGAAGCGGTGTCCAATGCCAAGTACCAAGGACTTCTGGACCGCATCGTCCTGATAGGAGATCCGTCGGACATCCGGGCAGCTCTCCACAGAACGAGGGTTCCCCTCTCCCCCGGCGAGGACAAAAACTTGGATATAATCCCCATAGACCCGCTCGCCGGAAGCGCTGAAGAAAAGAAGGATTCCGTGGCCGAAAAATTCGGGGCTTTCCTCAAGGAAAACTCAGACTTCATCGTCATGAAGGGGAGCCTCGACACAGCAAAGCTGCTACGTCAGGCGCTCAAAATCTATCGTCCCGCGGAGGGGGACCATGAAGATCGCAAGGTGCTGGCTTCACATACGGCGCTTTTCGAGCTTCCGAACGGTCGATTTTACGCTCTGTCCGACGCAGCAGTAAATCCCAGTTTTTCCAGTGCCGAGAACCTCGTGCTTGCCATCGAGAACCAACTGGATGTGGTGCGCACAGTTCTCGACAGGGACAGTGTGCTGAAAGTAGCCATCATCACCGCAGTGGAGAAAGAGACAAAAGCCATTCCCGCTACTCTGCTTGCCGGCGACGCAGAAAGGAAGGCCGCACTCCTCGAAAGCCAATATGGCCCGCTGATCGTGGAAGGTCCCCTATCTTTCGACCTGGCCACGGTCCCGGAAGTGGCCCAGGAAAAGAGCTATCAAGGCCGGATTCAGGGCGACGCCAACTGTCTCGTTGCCACAGAGATCAACACGGCCAACGTTCTGTACAAGATGCTGTCAAAGACCATGGGCAGCCTCGGGTTCCTCATCCAAAACGGGGCGATCATCACTGCGGGACCGGGGACCGTCCCTATTGTCCTCACCTCGCGGGGGGATACTGCATCCACGAAATTCAATTCCATCCTCTTGGCCATGGCTTATTGCCTTCGGGGAGGAAAGGACAGGAGAAGGGTTCCGGACGTGTTGAAACTCGCCGGATAAGAAGGTGTCAATCACCATGATGTGATCGACTCGTTGGCAGGGAGAAGCCGAAAGTCGGGGCGGTAGTTGCTTGTCCGGCACGAGTTTTCGGCTCTCCCTACTTGCCGACAGAAACGAGACGCTCGATGGACCACAGATGCAGCGGGGTACTTTTGCACGTGACCTCCCTCCCCTCCCCTTTCGGCGTCGGGGATATGGGTCCCAATGCCTACAGATTCGCGGATTTCCTCCAGGAGACAGGGCAGAGCATCTGGCAGATCCTCCCCCTGAACCCTCCGAGAAAAGGACATTTCTCTCCGTACCTGAGCCCTTCAGCCTTTGCAGGCAATCCTGCCCTCATAAGCCCGGAGCTTCTCGTGCGTGACGGTTTACTCGAATCGAGCGACATTGCCTCTCTTGCTGACTTCCCTCGCAACCGAGTAGAGTTCGACCGCGTGATCCCTCTGAAAAACCGGCTGCTCGAAAAGGCATATCGGTCCTTTCAAAGACGTGGAGCCACGGTCGAGTATGAGCAATTTTGCGAGATCCACAGGCATTGGCTCGATGACTTTGCCCTTTTTGTGGCATTGCAGGCCAGGTTCGACGACAAGGTGTGGCATGAGTGGCCCCCAAAACTCCGGGATTGTGAGCCGGAAGCATTGGCCGAAGCGAGAGAAGAGTTGAAGGACGAAATTGCACGAGAAAAATTCTTTCAGTACGTGTTTCGGACTCAGTGGTTGGAGCTGAAGAAGTACTGTAATGAGCGAAACATCCGCATATTCGGGGATATACCCATTTATGTCGATTATAATAGCGCTGACGTGTGGATGCACTCTCACCTCTTCAAGCTGGATGAGGAGAAACGCCCGATCACCGTTTCTGGTGTGCCTCCGGATTACTTCAGCAAGACGGGGCAACTCTGGGGACACCCCATTTACTCGTGGGATACTCTGAAGGCCACGAGATACCAGTGGTGGATAGACCGTATCAGCAACAACTTGGAGCTGTGCGATCTGGTCCGCATAGACCACTTCCGCGGATTTGTCGGCTATTGGGAAGTACCTGCAGGCGAAACGACCGCCATCAATGGCAAATGGGTGAAAGGTCCGAGCCAAGACTTTTTCAGGGCGGTGTTAGATCGGTTTCCGGATCTTCCCATTGTCGCGGAGGATTTGGGAGTAATTACCGAAGATGTCGTCGAAGTGATGCGGGAATTCGATTTGCCCGGAATGAAAGTTTTGCTGTTCGCGTTCGGGGACGGCTCCCCTACAAATCCGTACCTTCCTCACAATCTGGTAAGAAACTGCATCGCATACACAGGCACTCACGACAATAATACCGCTCGTGGCTGGTTCGAAGAAGAGGCGTCCTGGGCGGAGAAATCGGCGCTGATTCGTTATATTGGTCGAGAGATTTCGGTTGACGAAGTGCACTGCGCGCTTATCCGACTTCTCATGATGTCTGTGGCCGATACGGTAGTGTTTCCCATGCAAGACATTCTCGGGCTGGGCGCTGAAGATCGAATGAACACCCCTTCGGTCCCGGACGGCAACTGGCGCTGGAGATTGGACTGGGACCTTGTGACTCCTGCCGTGCGCGAGAGGCTTCTCTCCATGACAAAGACGTATGGTAGGTTCCCGGATCTGGAGCAGAAAGGCGGCGAGGATTCATAACAGCCGGGCGTGACTCACGGTGCGTTTGGCGACTGCAGGAGTAGGGGTGACATGTTTTCCCGGTGCACCGAGAGGTCGGGTATGGGTGAAGCGGACAAGCGTTCACAAAAAAAAATGCCGCGACAGAGTCAATTAGGCCTTGACGAACCACCAGGGGCTGGTAAATTAGTACGTTTATAGTGGATAGCCAACCAGCTCATCCACCCCACAATCCCAACGGAGGAAGACAATGCAGTGCGTGACATTGAAGAAGGGTGTCGAGTGCGCATTTATGACTAGAAAAGGGTGCACGTTCAACGGCGGCCACTGCCATCCGGTCGTCGAATCTTGCAACGGTTGTTCTCGGGCCATTACTATCGAAGACATGACATTCTGCGGCATCGCTCCGAATCCCTCCTCAAAATGGGCGCGGGGTACGTGCAACTTCGCGACCCACATCGAGCGAAAAGCAGCCGAACAAACTCAGAAGCTCAACCCCCTCAAAGCTTCGAAGCGAGCGGCTGGTAAACGGTAAGAGGGAAGCATTCGTCACCCCGCTAAGCTTCGTACCTCTTCCGGACACGTACGTCCCTCGACCGTGTGTACTCGCGCGACGGCGCCAGGTGCCACGGGTGAGGTGCGACTTCTTGACCGAACACTTGCGGAGGGCTCTTTCGCGCAAGAGAACCGCCCTCCGCGCGTGCTGGCCACTCGCCTGAGCTGTAGGGGAGAGCATTATAGCGGTTGCCAATAATAATTTCCGTTTCGCCCCGTCACCACTGACGGGCACGACGAAACTGTGTCGGAATTGCGGCAAATGTTAAGATTGTGGCACGCTGCTTTTTTAGCGCCCTCACCCTAGCCCCCTCCCACAGGGAGAGGAGACGTGCAACCGCCCGGAAGCACACAGCTTTCTCCCTCTGGGAGAGGGTGGAGTGAGGACTCCATGGGCAGTATCCTCCTTCACCGTACACTTTTTCTGCTGTTGCCCGAGTTTTGAGACAGTTTCTGAACCCCCCCTACAACCACTGCTACGGTACTTCTACCGCAACGATCAACGCTCCATACCCCAGTGGTAGGGCGAGGTAACGAGAGGTAGCTACAGGGGGGGTGAGTCGCCCTGTTCCGGCAGACACGCGAGGCCGTTATCTTTCAAAGGATGAAGCGGCTTAAATCATCGCTTGCAACAATGTCGTGCAGCTTCTCCCGCACCATGGTCGGCGTCACCTCAACGGTCACTCCGTTCATGTCGGGCGCTTCAAACGAGATTTCCTCGAGAAGCTTCTCCATTATTGTGTGCAACCGGCGAGCTCCTATGTTCTCCGCCCGCTCGTTCACTTCTTCTGCGAGGGTGGCAATCTCTTCGATTGCCTCTGGCTGAAATGTGAGAGTAACGCCCTCGGTCCTGAGGAGCTCCTGATATTGAAGGACCAAAGCGTTCTTCGGCTCGGTCAAGATACGCACGAGGTCCGCGCGCGTAAGGGCTGAGAGCTCAGCTCGCAGGGGAAATCTCCCCTGTATCTCAGGGATGAGATCCGAGGGCTTTGAGACGTGAAATGCGCCCGCAGCGATGAAAAGGATATGATCCGTTCGGACCACGCCATGCTTCGTGGTGACTGTACAGCCTTCAATGATGGGGAGCAAATCCCGCTGAACCCCTTCCCGTGAGACATCCGGTCCGATCCGGCCCGCTCCGTTTCCCGCCACCTTGTCCAGTTCGTCAATGAAGATGATCCCAGTCTGTTCGACTCGCTCTTTGGCGGTCTTCACGACCTTTTCCGTGTCCACGAGCTTGGTCAGCTCTTCCTGTATAAGCATCTCCAGGGCTTCAGGGACGCGCACTCTCCGCCGTTTGGTCTTTCCGGGAAACAGGTTCGAGAACATGTCCTTAAGATTGATGTCCATCTCTTCCATGCCGCCGGGCGAAAAGACCTCCACCACTGGCATAGCGTTCACCTGCGTCTCGATTTCCACTTCGCGATCGTCCAGCTTGCCGTTCCGCAGGAGTCTTCGGAACTTCTCCCTGGTTCGCTGAGCTACCTCCAGGTCATCCGCGCTCTCCTGGGCCACAGGCGCCATAGAGGGCCTCCTCGGTCTCCTGGCCGGCCGGGAGGGGAGGAAAAGGTCCAGGAGACGCTCTTCCGCAGACTGCTCCGCCTTGGGCCGAAGAATCTCGTATTCTTCTTCGCGTACCATGGAAATGCCTATCTCTACGAGATCCCTGATCATGGATTCGACGTCCCGCCCCACGTACCCCACCTCGGTAAACTTCGAGGCTTCAACCTTGAGGAATGGCGACTGCGCCAATTTGGCCAGGCGACGCGCGACTTCGGTCTTTCCCACACCGGTAGGACCTATCATGATAATATTCTTGGGCATGATCTCATCGCGCAAATCTTCCGGCACTTGCCGTCTCCGCCAGCGGTTTCGAAGTGCTATAGCCACCATCCGCTTGGCTTCTTTCTGTCCGACGATATACTTGTCCAATTCTGCAACTATTTGGCGAGGAGTCAGAGTCTCCACGTTTTGTTGATTCATGCTCGAACAATCCCCCAACGAAGAAGATGTGCCTTGCCAGGGAAGCCCCAAGCTCGGCAATCGGGCGCGCAGCCTTCAAAGGCCGTCCTCACTCTCCTTCCAATTCCTCCACCACAAGCTCTTTGTTCGTATAAACGCATATATCCGCGGCTATGGACATGGCTATGCGGGCGACGTCATTCGCATCAAGCGAAGTATGGGAGAGGAGCGCCTTCGCCGCTGCCAGAGCGTAGTTTCCTCCGGATCCGATAGCGATGAGCCCGTCGTCAGGCTCCACGACGTCTCCTGTCCCTGACAGCAGGAGAGTCTTTTCAGCGTCCGCCACGATGAGAAGGGCTTCCAGTCTCCTCAGCATTCTATCTGTGCGCCATTCCTTCGCCAGCTCCACCGCGGCCCGAACCAGGTTACTCGAGTACTTGTCCAGCATCTGCTCGAACTTTTCGAGGAGAGTCAAAGCATCTGCCGTTGAGCCCGCGAAACCTGCCAGAACATTCTTGTTCTTTCCCAGCCGCCGCACCTTGCGAGCGGACTGCTTGACCATGGTGTCTCCCATGGAGACTTGCCCGTCTCCAGCCATAACAACCTTGTTATTTCGGCGAACACACAGCACGGTCGTCGATCGGATACAACATCGCTGCCTCATCGTCAACTCCTGGCGCGCATCGATGTCAGCAAGGGACCGCGGCACGGTCAGCGCTTCCCGTTCTCAGGCTTCCGTAAACCTTTCAGTCTTGCTCCGCTTCTGGGGTGAGACTGGTCATAAACTTCCATTAGCCTGCCCAAGTCCGCGTTAGTATACCGCTGGGTCGTCGAAAGTCCTGAATGCCCCAACAATTCCTGTATAGACCGCAAATCCGCACCACCTTGAAGCATATGGGTAGCGAAGGAATGCCTGAAAGCGTGAGGAGAAACATCCCTAGCAATCCCGGCTGCATCGAGATAGGCTTTCAGTATACGCCTGACGCTGCGCGAAGACAATGGACCTCCACGGGAATTGAGGAACAACCGACCGAGGCTCATGGTGCCTGTCGCGTCGAGCTCAAGGGACGCTCGCAGGGGAAGGTACGCGTGCAAGGCCTCGCACGCCTTCGATCCCACGGGAACATACCGTTCCTTATTTCCCTTCCCAACTACCCGTACCCACCCGTTGCCGAGATCGACATCTTCCACCTTGAGTGAGGTGAGCTCCCCAACCCGGAGCCCGGACGAATAGAGAAGCTCGAATATTGCACGATCTCGCGTCTTCATGGCCCCGTTTCTCGAGAAGAACCTGTCCACCTCGTCGACACTCATGGCCCTTGGAAGAGGACGGGCAGGCTTGGGAGCCCTGATTCCCATCGCAGGATTGCCCGGAATCTCCCCTTCTCGCACGAGGAACTTGAAAAACGTTCTGATTGCTGCCAGCTTCCTGCCCACCGATTCCTTCTTGATCTTCCCGTAACGAGCAGCGACAAATCCTTTCACGTGAAACGGGTCGAGCTCGCGCACTCCCTTGACCTTGTTGCCCGTGCCCAACTGGTCCAGGTATCGCCGGAAATCCTCCAGATCGGCCCTGTACGCACGCACGGTCTCCGCAGAGCGGAGCTTCTCCGTTGCCAGGTGTCGAATGAAACGTGTCAACGCCTCGTCGAATGTCATGGAGGAACCTCGTTGCGGAGAAAATCTTTGCCCGCGCGAGTGGGCACCACATGCAGCATACTACTAATAGCAGTTAAGTTCAATGGTTAGATCTTTTGTATTATAATGTTCTTGATGTTTGTGGCCATCGCCCTTTACGGAGCATGTCTCTCGCGTTCAACTATCGCGGGCGGGACACCCTTCATGCCCGTCCAACGTCCGAAACACGCCCGTTCTACTTGCCTGGGATCCTCCCATGAATGTCATGGACCAATGGGAATGGGGCTGAGCTTTTTGCAGCCGATATAGTCTTCGTTCCGGAAGTAGATTTCGCAACGCTGAAAGATCCCAGCATAGTAGATGCGTTTTAAAAGGAAAGTGTCTTCTTCTGGTACGTAGAGCACGCCAAAGAATACCGCGACCATAAGTGCATTGACAAACGGGTCTGAATCGGAAAGCATAAGATATTAAGGCTGTTCGGCCTGACATAATTGATTCATGGGGAGGAATGAAAAATGGCTACCTACGTTATTCTTAGTCGTATATCCCCTTTGGCGTTCGACGATCCGAAGGACTTTCCTCGAATCGCCAAGACCGTTTCCGAGAAAATTAAGAAAGAGTGTCCAGGGGTTACCTGGAAAGAGAGCTTCGTTACCTACGGACGGTTCGATGTCGTGGACATTGTGGAATCGGATGATCCTGATCAGGTTGGCAAAGCAGCTATGATAATTCGGGCCTATGGGAAAAGCGAAACCGAGACAATGCTCGCAACACCGTGGAAGGAATTCCTTAAGACGCTTGGCTCCTGATATGGTTCTTCTCTGAGCAGATTTCTCCGCTCTACCTCACTTTTTACGGGGGTGTCCCTCTGACTTGAGGGAGGAGACAACCTCGTTGTCAGAGGACATCTCTTGGGTTGAGCGAGACCCGTGGGTCGCCAGGTGTCCTGTTCAGCCGAATAGGGGACGGACAATCGGCACGGATCATGTGCACTACAGGAAGCAGGGTAGTCCAGCGGGAAAGGAAAAACAGCAAGAAACAAGACTCGACCCTGTGCGGGAGCTGACATTGTGTTTGACATTCGGGCATCGCTTGGGCAATAAAGGTATTAGATGAAAACGATTGAAAATTCAGCGACCTGTATTCGTACGCCCCTGACAGGTTCTCTGTCGTGGAAGGCTACCGTCTTCAACGGAGGACACAGACAGATTGGGGTGAGACCGGGTCTTCCCGTAGACCGCTTGTTTATGATCGAGTCGGGAAGAACCTAAGTGTTCTATGGCACAAATACGGTCGCGTATTCAGGGGCCTTTCTCCATTTGCTTAGTGGTCGACGGCACAAATACGGTACTGTATCTGCACCGCGGGGTACGTGGTGAGCGCATCGTTGGCACTGTAGGGGCGGGCCTTGTGCCCGCCCTGGGCACCCACAAGGGGTGCCCC
>JBFMDN010000013.1:0-98078 GCA_040753915.1 Thermodesulfobacteriota bacterium
GCGGGGCCTGTCGCTTATCTTGGTTTTCTTCAGGGTTTGCCACGTCTATCCTCCTTAAAAGAGTAAGAAGTCACCACGGAGGGCACAGAGACCGCAGAGAAAGAACCAAGAAATGGGATCCACAGATCACACCGATTCCACAGATAATAGACCGAGATAATTTCATCTGCGGCCATCTGCGAAATCTGTGGATAATTCTTCTCTTTGCCTTCACTGCTTCTCACTCCGCGCACCACGCGATCTCCGTCCCGGAAATCTATGGTGCCCGTGGGCCCTTATGGGGAGCGGTCATCTAAAGTGTGGTACTAACACCGGCTGCATTTATTGCTGCCGCCTTTAATGGGGCTCATTACCATCGGATTTCCCTATCTTCCTCAAATGCAGCGTCTAGGACGTACTTCTAAACTGTCATCACCAATGAGGTCCATTATTGTGCGGTTCTGCGAGCTCACTTCAATTCCTCTCATTGCAGACTCCGCCATGCGCGGCCTTCGTCGAGGGGAGCCCCTCTGATGGGGGAACAAACCGTGGCTTACAGCCACATGTCAGGCAAACATACACATGGGAAAAAAGTACCATGGCGACGGCCGGTGTCAAGTAATTTTTTCGCTAGGACCGGATCCAGCCAGGGAAACCGCACAACAGGGGATGTCCCGACTACGTTGGAATCACAACTCGTTACATTTATCGCTGTTACGACCACCAAAGGAGGCCTCCTATTGTGCATGCAACAAAACTCGGCCAAAAGAGCCACTAAGTGACAAAAGTGGTTAAAAGAGAGATGGGCTGGGCAAACTCTTCGGGAGAAGGTATAGTGGAGGGCGTGGAGGATTAGGGTAGGGGTACACCGCGGCGTGAGTCAGACGACACTCACTGTGCTGCCACGCATTGTCTGTGCATTACTTTCGACCGGTCGGGTGCCGCGAATTTCAACGGGCGGCAGTATCGCAACCGCCACAGGAGACGGGAGCCGGCCTGCTGCCTGTCGACATGCAGGCCACGGGGGAATTGTCATCGACCCCATCTCCGATACCGGCGGGTGCAGCGCGTTTGCGTGGCAAATCTACCCAGCCTGGGAAACGGGCTACAGAAAATCAGTCGGTTATGGCGCTGGTTGCCAGCTTTACCATGAAAAAGCGCGGCACCCGATACCGGCCTATCCTGGCCGATGGTCTGTCGCACCAGAGCAGCGTTCGGTTTTCGCTACAGTTGCACGCCAAGCCTTTCCCAAACGGATTCCCCTTCCCGTATTTGCATTGGCTTGAGATGGCGATAGGTCCTGAAGAGGAAATAGAACATTGGGACCACTCCGACCAAAATGATAGTGAGATCGGGTACCATCCGGATCGTGCCGAGGAAGATTACGGGAGCCCGTGTGAAGAATTCAGCGCTTCTCGCGACCCACAGGCCTTCCTGAAAGCTGGTCCAGGCCTGCATTACTCCGACTGGGAACAACGTGCCGAACGTCAGAAGGGCGAGCCCAATGTTGAACCCCCAGAACGACACCTTCAGAGGGGTATCGCTCCAATACTCTTTGTCCACCAACCCTCGCCACGAGAATAGTAGGAGTGCAATACTGAGCATTCCATACGTGCCGAACAAGGCTGCGTGGCCGTGATTCATGGTCAGATACGTTCCGTGCTCGTAATAGTTAACCAGGGGCAAGTTGATGAGGAACCCGAAGACGCCGGCTCCCAGGAAGTTCCAGAACGATGAGGCCACGAGGAAGAAGAGGGGCCACCGGTAGGGAAATTCCTTGCCTTCCTTTCGGATCGATCTGTATTCCATGAGACCCCTTACCACGAGTCCGAACAAGGGTACCGGTTCCATGGACGAAAATACGGATCCGAGGGCAAGCCAGTAGCTGGGGCCGCCATACCAGAAGTAATGGTGGGCCGTGCCAATAATACCCGAAAGGAAGACAATAGCAGCAGTGAAATAGGCAACTATGAGAGCCCCACGTGCCGACGCAAGCCCCATGACCACGAGGAGCAGAGAGATTACCGCAACCCCGAAAAACTCGAAGATGCTTTCAACCCAAATATGGACAACAAACCATCTCCAGTAGTCTGCTACGGTGAGATGCGTTCCTTTTCCGAAGAGCAGACCGAACCCGAAGAACAGGACGACGAGAATAGCGCTCAGCACGTAATACATCATCAATCCGCTGAATTCGTCTTTGTGGCCGAGCCTGAGATGATGCGAAATAGGTCGATAGACTATTATCAGCCAGGCTATCAGTCCGATGAAGAGCAGGATTTGCCATATCCTCCCCAGTTCCAGGAATTCCCAACCTTGGTGACCAAGCCAAAACCACCAGTCGCCAAGCCATCCGTAAATGCCTGCCACCTCACCCACCAGGCTCCCCAGGGCTACAATCAGTATCGCCACAAACAGAAGCTGCACGAGGAATCCCTGACCTTTCGGTTCTACGCCACCAAGGATCGGGGCAAGGTAGATCGCGGACGCGACCCACGTGGTCGCAATCCAGAAGATGGCCAGTTGGAGATGCCAAGATTTCGCCCAACTGTAGGGAATCAGATCGGCGACTAGTTGCACATAGAAGTGTGCCGGATAAATGGTGTAGTGGGCCAACAGTCCGCCGAAACTGGTTTGGAGGAGAAAAAGCAGTATGACCACAAGGAAGAACTTGGCTGCCTTGAACTGACTAGGAGTAAGAGGCATGCCTATGAGCTTTTCGGCTAGGGGAACCCCTCTTGCCGGACCGTACCAGATTCCGTAGTAATGAACACAAAAGACAAATGCTCCCAAGACTATCAAGAGAGCAAGGACTCCTCCGAGCGTCCAGATGTATGTGTCTGTAGTAGGCACGTTGCCCACAGTCCTGTCTGCTGGCCAATTGTTTGTGTAGGTTACCTCCGCATTGGGACGTTTCGTGGAGGCTACCCACGCTGTCCAAAAGAAAAACCTGGCGATCTCCAGCCGCTCTTCGCTGGTTTTCACTGTGTTGGGAAGAAATCCGTGACCTTTTTCGCCTTCCTTGAAGGTCTTTTCCCAAAATTCCTCGACTTTCTTCAACCCTTGTGTTTGAGCCTCGGTCAGCTTGAGCGTGTCGGTCGCACTATCGTACCGGTTCTCTTTGATCTCTCTTGTCACTTTCATTGTGACGACTGCCTTCTGAGTCTCGTCCAGGTCATCGAATGGCTTGCCGTACTCCTGTTTTGCCACGTAATCTCTGGCTGCAAGGCTGATGAGATGTAGCGATTGCGCAGAGAATTCCATTCCCCGCTGAGACCCGTGACCCCACACACTGCCATGGTCCATCAGCCCATACTTCTGAAAGATGTCTTGACCTTTGAGAATGTCAGACTTTGTAAAAAGGACGTTCCCATCCTGTCCGACGACCTTCCCAGGGTAGGGTGGTACCCTGTCCATGGCAAAGTACCCGCCGCCCAACAAGACCACCATCGCAACAACGAAAGAAATGATCGCAGCCCATTTGACCGTGTTAACTGACATGGTAAGCCTCCCTTTTGGTTGAGGGTTGATGAACTCAAGCCCAATTCGCCCATGATCATCATCGCTTGTATATCGCGAAATCTCGGCCCGTCAGCCACTCTCCAGTCCAAGCCTGATTAGCGGCCGGAGGGAGCTTTCTCTATGTTTTGCGGCAATGGTCTCGGCCAGTCTGTCGAGAGACTCGAAATCTTTGTCCTTCGGAACCCCTTTGCAGAGAACCGGTTCCAGGACTTCCACCTTGAGGTTTGGGATCGACGTGGCGATCCCAGTCGATTGCCCCCAGCCAATGCACATTATGGAAGGTCCTGCAACTATCTCTCTAACAATAATGCGACAAATGGCTCAGTCCGACCATCCCAGACCTCAGCTCAGCTCGTCCTACAAATAGATTTTCCCCAGTTCGTCGAGAAGTGTGTGAAAGCGTTCGTGTACACCTTTTCCTATTCTTTTTTCCTCCAGCTCCTCGAATTTCACAAAAAGGGTCTCCTGGATTTCCTCTGAGAGAAGCGAATCCGCCATGGGAAAGAGGACCGAGTTTTCCTTGTCAATATGCTGAGTCATTAGTGCTGTGTAGGATCTTGCCTGAGCAGAAATTTCGGAACCGGCTCCTGCACTCCCGGTCCTGTATTGCTTGAGAGCATCGTCCATTGCAGAGACGTGCCTCCGACCCTGTTGGTGTTCAAAGAGCATTTGATCGATCGGTCCTCCATTTCTAGGGACCCCGGCTTTCTCCATTGCGGGAAACAGAAGATCTTCCTCCTTTCCATGATGGCATCGATCCACAAAGACCTTGAGAAACTCGATTTTTTTCTCAAATTGCTCATCATTGAAGCTTCCCTCTGATTCTAGTTTTGCACAGACTTGGTCGACTACCCTGAGCATGACGCCTATACCTTCGTGCTCGGCCCTGAGCTGCTCTGTAGCTTTCATGATCCGCTCCTATCAGGAATTGATTAGCTCAGGTGAGCACCTGCCGTTCGGCTTCGATTATCGTTGCCTCGGTCCTTGCGAGATCCGCTTCTGCGACAGCCAGTCTTTCTCCACTCTTGTCCAGGTCTGCTTCGGAAACGCTCTTCGATGCTCTCAGCGCGAGATATCGATCGTGATCTTTGCGGGCTTGATCGAGTACGGTTTTTGCACGAGCGAGGTCCGCCTGGACTCGCTCCACGGTCGCGTCCGCAGCGTTCAAGGTTGCTTGCGCGGTCTCAACAGATTGCCTCAGGTCGGCGTCATCCAGGCGGGCCATGAGTTGGCCCTGGACCACCTTGTCGTTCTGATCCACGAAAGTTTCCACAAGACGCCCCGCTATCTTGGCGCTGATACTGGACCGCACGCGAGCCTGCAACGTTCCGGTTCCCGTAACCTCCTCAATGACGGTCCCTTTCTTGACGGTGGCAGTTGAGACCGAGACCGGCATCAGCTTCACCCGATAAAGAATTGCGGCCGCGACAGCGATGGTAATGACTGCGATCAGGCTTTTTCTCATGAGTCTTGCCAGACTGACCATATGGACCTCTTAACTCATTGATATCTCCTACACGTCCTCAAACGATGCCATCTTCAATTCGGCCCCTCCTTCCTGGAGTCTCTGGCTGAATGCATCCAAAAGTCGATCCATACATGCAACCACCTCCCGGGCTGATTCCCCTGGGGGGATCTTGGCTGTTCCTTTCATCTTGGCACTGCGGCATGTCGGCATCAGGCAACCCTTTCTCCGGTGCGTGTGACGGACCAAGGGATCTACTCAAAACTACCGACACTATTCCAGAACATCCTTGACTTAAGTCAAGGGCAGAGGATTCGTCAGGAAACAGGGAGGCAGGCGGCGAGATGTTCCCAGGGGCTCTGAGTGGGACGGCGTCCAGTGTTTGCGCAACCTCCCGGTCACAACAGGCAGATCGGAATCGCAGCGAAAAGTCGACCCGTCAGCATGTTGTTGACCTACATCTATCGCCAGAGAGTCAGGTCCTCAACCGGCTAAACTTCCTTTAACAGGGTCACCTGCCGATGGGATTGCCCCAGAGAAGCCCAGACCAATCAAAAAAGACCGTTTCCGCAAACCCGTGCGAACCAGAGTGGCAATAGACGCTATTCCAAGCCTGGAATGAAAATCGTCCTCATTGTCGATGAGACGGCCATCCTGCGCTTGGGGGTCCTTGCCGAGCTCCACACCATCACTGTCTTCGAGCAAGATTCAAAACCTTGGCTCCCCATTGTCCTGACCGGACAGCGCAACCTCATCAACAAGCTCATGTATCAGACATCCCTGCAGGTGGCATCAAGAATCGTCGCTCGAAGCCGCATGGAACCAGTGAACAGAAAAGAAATGTAGTAGTATATCTGTCTGCGTCTGTCTCTCACCGGCGTCAAATCCAACCTCTTCGACGATGCTGCAGTCACCGCCATCCATCAAGGCTCAGGTGGGATATTCAGGAAAGCAAATCATCTGTGGCAAGAGGCGCCGTCGTAGCAGCGTGAAGCAACCACTCCCCAATCGTTCACGCTGATCACTTCAGACTCGCCGCTACCGAGATGTCTTGACCAATTAGTCCCGAGCCGGGCCACCCGGGTCGGTCCACACAATCTGAGAAAAAAGAGAGCTGTCCCAAATAATCAAACAAAATCAGTCAATTTATTGTGAAAAACAACACAAGGAGGCCGGACGCGGACCTCGTGACTCTCTACGAAGCCGGGAAACAGAAGGCGTCACAAGGTTGGAATCAGCAAATTAACTATCAGCAACTAGCAATAACCATGGACTATTCACCTATCATGGTATATGGTCTTTCGCGACTTGCACGCCGCGGAGAGGTATGTGCCATGAACGACCCCCCAGGAGATGTCCTCACCATTGACGAGCTATCGGTCTACCTGAAAATCCCCAAGTCCACACTCTATAAGCTTGTACGGGAAGGAAAGGTTCCGTCCCAGAAAATAGGACGTCATTGGAGGTTCGGTAAGAAGGCCATTGACCGATGGTTGGAAGACAAGCGACTCGGAGACTCGGACTAGGAAGCTGACGCATGCCTGAACCCATTGCCGAAGAGGTGATTCGAAAAATCGACGAGGCTGCAAGCCTGTACCACCGTCTCATTGTGCTCGTGGCCCGAGCTGGTGAAGGTAAGACTGCGGCCCTCAGGGAGGTGCGCGATCAGACCGGCGGGACACTCATCAATCTCAACTTGGAGATGTCTCGACGGATGCTTGATCTCACAGGGCGTCAGCGACTCTTGCAGATTTCCCGACTGCTTCAGGAACTTGTAAATAGCTCTCCATCCGAAATAGTCCTTCTCGACAACACCGAAATGCTGTTTGACAAGGACCTGAAACAAGATCCGCTTCGACTTTTTCAAAGCCTGTCGCGTAACAAGACCGTGGTCGTCGCCTGGAATGGATCGGTCAAAGACCGACATTTGAAATACGCTGAACCCAGTCATCCAGAGTACCGGTCTTACCCGGTGATCGATGTTTTACTTGCAGGACCGGGGGTGGCGGAATGAAAAGCGCTGAAAGGTTGAATGGGAGTAGACGTGATGAAATACGGTGACTTAATCCAGTTCGAGCCGATTGAGACCGTGGTTCAACTCCGTGACGCAGACAAGGAGAATGCAGCCCGTCAGCTAGTCCAAACTTATGTCATTTCCGAAGACATGGCTGAAAAGCTGATCAGTCTCGTCATCCCTCAGCTCCAGTTTGACCAGCCGACCGACAACAAGGCGCTCTTGGTCGTGGGCAACTATGGGACTGGAAAATCTCACCTCATTTCAGTAATTTCTGCTCTGGCGGAGCATAAGGAACTCTCATCAGAGCTGAATGACCGCAAGGTAGCGGAGGCGACGGGAAAGATCGGTGGTCGCTTCAAGGTCGTGCGGACGGAGATAGGAGCCACGACTATGTCCCTCCGAGACATATTGGTGGCGGAACTTGAGGAACATCTGGAAGCTATCGGCGTTTCGTACTCGTTCCCTTCGGCTGGGACTGTGACGAATAACAAGCGGGCTTTCGAAGAGATGATGGCGGTTTTTCATGAAAAGTACAGCGACCACGGGTTGCTGTTGGTGGTTGACGAGTTGCTTGACTACTTGCGCACACGAAAGGACCACGACTTGATTCTGGATCTGAACTTCCTTCGGGAGATTGGGGAAGTCTGCAAAGATCTGCGATTTCGTTTCATAGCCGGGGTCCAGGAAGCCATCTTTGATAGCCCTCGGTTTTCGTTCGTGGCCGACAGCATCCGCCGAGTTAAGGACCGCTTCGAGCAAGTTCTCATCGCACGCAAGGACGTGAAGTTTGTCGTAGCGGAGCGGTTACTCAAAAAGACCGTCGAACAACAGGAAAAAATCCGAGAGTATCTCAATCCCTTTGCAAAATTCTATGGCCGCATGAACGAGCGTATGGACGAGTTCGTAAGACTTTTTCCGGTCCACCCAGACTACATTGACACCTTTGAGCGGGTCACGGCTGTAGAGAAGCGAGAGGTTCTCAAAACCCTCTCGACTGCCATGAAGAAGCTTCTGGACTATGAGGTGCCAAACGACAGGCCCGGAGTGTTAGCCTACGACACTTATTGGACAACGCTACAAGAAAATGCCGCATTTAGAGCAGTCCCAGACATAAAAGCGGTGATCGATTGTAGCCAAGTGCTGGAATCACGGGTCCAACAAGCCTTCACCAGACCGGCGTACAAGCCCATGGCGTTGCAGCTCATCCGTGCCTTATCGGTTCACCGGCTTACCACTGGAGACATTTACGCGAGCCTCGGGGCGACTGCAGAGGAACTCCGGGACAGCCTTTGCCTCTTCCAGCCCGGCATCGAGGATTTGGGTGGAGATCCAGCTGACGACCTGCTCTCCCAGGTGGAGACCGTGTTGAGGGAAATCCACAAGACCGTGAGCGGGCAGTTCATATCCTCCAATCCTGACAACCGCCAATATTATCTGGATCTTAAAAAGACGGATGATTTTGATGCCTTGATCGAAAAGCGAGCCGAGAGTCTCGACCCGTCACAGCTTGACCGTTATTACTACGAGGCTCTGAAACGGGTAATGGAGTGCACGGACCAGACCTACGTCACCGGGTACAAGATTTGGCAGCACGAACTCGAATGGTTGGAGCGGAAAGCCGCTCGACAGGGATACCTGTTTTTTGGGGCCCCGAATGAAAGATCTACCGCTGTACCCCCTCGTGATTTCTACCTCTACTTCGTTCAACCCTTCGATGCACCCCATTTCAAGGATGAAAAGAAGCCCGACGAGCTGTTTCTGCGTCTGATCCACACGGATGGAGAGTTCCGTACGGAATTGAGCAGCTACGCAGCGGCCTTGGATCTCGCAACTACCTCCTCTGGCCATGCCAAGACTACCTATCAGGCCAAGGCCTCCGGTTATCTTACGAAGCTGGTACAGTGGCTTCAGAAGAATATGGCCAAGGCGTTTGAAGTTACTTATCAGGGCCGAGCAAAGCCACTCACGGAATGGGCCAAGGGCAAATCTATCCGCGATCTCTCGGGAATTGCACCGCAAGAGCGAATCAATTTTCGCGATCTGGTGAACACTATCGCTGGCATTTGTCTAGGGGCCCATTTCCAGGATCAGGCTCCAGAGTATCCTTTCTTCTCTGTGCTCATTACGGGAACGAACCGTGTCCAGGCAGCACAGGACGCGCTTCGAGCCATAGCCGGACAAACTCGCACCAAGCAGGCCACCGCCGTTCTGGATGCGCTTGAGCTTCTCGATGGTGACCGGCTGGACCCATGCCGGTCGAAATACGCGAAGCACATTCTCGGCTTCACCGAAAAGAAGGGACACGGCCAGGTGACCAATCGCTCTGAGCTTATACAAGACGTGCAGGGTGTGGAATACCTCGCTCCGCAATCCCTGCGTATTGAACCGGAGTGGGCGGTCGTGGTCCTGGCAGGCCTAGTCTACGCAGGTGAACTGGTGCTGGCCGTTCCGGGCCAGAAGTTCGATGCCGCCGGATTGCCGCAACTCGCAGCAACCAGCCTAGACCAACTGACCCAGTTCAAACACCTCGAACGGCCAAAAGATTGGAACGTCCCTGCTCTGAAGGCCCTGTTTGAGCTGCTCGACCTCACGCCCGGGATGGCACAACTGGTAACCCAGTCCAAGGACGAGCCGGTTCAGCAACTGCAGAAGGCCGTAACCCAATCAGTGGAAAGATTGGTGTATTCTCAAGAGATTCTACAGCGTGGGGTGCTGTTTTGGGGTCGCAATCTTTTAACCGAAGATGAAGGCAAGAAATTAAGAGCCTTGATTGAGGGAACCAAGACGTTCCTTGAATCCTTGCAGGCCTACACCACTCCGGGAAAGCTCAAGAACTTTCGCTATTCTGCCCAGGATGTCACCGGTCATCGACAAGGGCTTCTGGCTCTCAAGGAGGTCGAGTCCCTTCACGAGCTGGCAGTTGGCTTGGGAGAGACTGCCTCTTATTTGTCCGCAGCCGAAGCGGTTCTGTCAACCGGGGATGAATGGATCACCAAGATGAAGTCCCAGCGTGATCAAGTCCTCAATCAAATTGAAGACCCCGCTCGGCGCGAGGCTGCGACTTTCAGGCAACAGACTCAGCGCAAGCTCGGTGATCTCAAGAAGGAGTATGTGGGCGCATATCTGAGCATGCACACCAAAGCAAGATTAGGTGTGAACGACGACAAGCGGAAAGCTCGGCTCATTGGTGATGAGCGCTTGGACACATTGAAGAAGTTGGCAACTATCGATCTCATGCCCCGACAACAACTGACTGACTTCCAGAACCGGTTGGCCGGGCTGAAGAGTTGCTTCGCTCTCACCGAGCAAGACCTCGATGCCCAGCCCTTTTGCCCTCATTGCAATTTCAAACCGGGTTTGGAACCGCTGGAGGCGCCTGCGGGAGCCGAGCTGGATCATCTCGACGAGGAATTGGATCGTCTCACAGAAAACTGGACACAATCTCTCTTAGCGAACTTGGAGGACCCCACCACGAAGAGTAACCTTGGACTACTCAAGCCGGAGCAGCGCAAGGTGGTGGAGGGCTTCATCAAGAAGCGGAAGCTTCCGGAGACCTTGGATCAGGATTTCATTCATGCTCTGCAGGAAGTGCTCTCAGGGCTTACAAAGGTGACGGTCAAGACCGAAGAGCTTCGTGACGCGCTTCTTGCAGGTGGGTCGCCGGTCACAGTGGCTGAGATGAAGAAGCGTTTCGAGGACTACGTGGATCTGCTGACCAAGGGAAAGGAGCTTGGAAAGGTTAGGATTGTTTTAGAATAGGAACCGCGAATGGACGCGAATAAACACGAAATCAGCTTTGAAAAGTTGGTCAATGTTATCCGGCAGGTGCATGAAGATCTCGCAGCGCAAGCCGGACGGGCTGTGAACCTTAGCCTGACGCTTCGCAACTGGCTGATTGGATGCTATATCGCTGAGTATGAACTGCGCGGTTCCGACCGTGCTCGCTATGGGGATAGCCTGCTCACAGAGCTTGCAAAGCGCCTCACTGAACACAAGGTCAGCAACTGCAACCGTCGCCAACTTTATCGCTATCTCCGTTTCTATCGCATTTATCCTGAGATTGTGGGGACACTGTCCGCAGAATTGAAAATGCTGTTACCTGCAGGAGCAAAGGCCAGCGAGAAAGTGGGGACAGCGTCCCCACAATTGTGCACCCCGCCCGATAAACTTATTCAACGGCTTTCCTACAGTCACTTGGAATCTATTGTCGATCTCGATGACGACATGAAGCGTGCCTTCTACGAAATAGAGTGCATCCGGGGCAACTGGTCGGTTCGTGAGTTGAAACGGCAGATAGCTAGTCTGTACTATGAGCGGTCCAGCTTGTCGATAGACAAAAGGAAGCTGGCAGCGCTGGCGCAACAAGGAGCAGAAGCTGCCGATCCCAAGCTGGCGATACGCGATCCCTATGTCTTCGAATTTCTTGGATTGAAATCCCGGGAAGTCATGAGCGAATCGCATCTGGAGGACCAACTCCTTGACAAGCTTCAGGACTTCCTACTGGAGCTAGGGCACGGGTTCTGTTTTGAGGCACGACAGAAACGGATTCTGATCGGCCATACGCACAACTTCGTGGACCTTGTTTTTTATCACCGCATACTCAAATGCCATGTGCTGGTGGAGCTGAAACTCGAACAATTCAGCCATGAAAATATCGGCCAGCTCAACACCTATGTGAGCTGGTACAAGAAAAACATGATGTCTGAGGGAGACAACCCGCCTATCGGCATCCTTCTATGCACGCAGCGCGACCATACGCTGGTGGAATATGCGCTGGCCGGTATGGACAACGGCCTTTTCGTTTCCAAGTACCAGCTTGAACTGCCGAAGAAGGAGGAAATGCAGCGATTTATCGAGCAACAGGTTCGGGAAACGAGGTCATGATGCATTAATGTGACCATAGATGGATATTTTCCCCTTGGAAGTGACCACGTCACTGCACAAGTCGGGTAGGTCCATAAAGAAACTTGGTCAGTGGACAAGTTCCCTGGCGCGAAAAAAGGTTGGTCACCCTTGGTTCGGGATTGGATACTCACCAAGCTCAGGACTTCATGGAGGTAGAACCGAGCCTTACGTCGAGTTCCAGATCACTCGAGGGCCAAGTCATAAAGGACAGGCTGATCTATGACGGCGGTTCAGATACCGTAAAAGGCAAAAAATTGCGGCGGCCTTTTGGACTAAAATGGGAATGAGCTAAATACCATGGGAAGAAAGAAACGTGACAACGCCACAGGCGACCTCTTTATCGAAGACTCAGGACAACTGCGGATTTTGAACAAGTCCTACGAGCAGCGGATGCTGGAGGACAAACCGGTCGAATGTCTCGGTCTGACCTTCGAGAGTGACGAAAAGCGCCGCGAGTATTTTTTGGAGAAGCTGCGCGAGAAGCTTAGAGACCCTGAGTTCCGCAAGATCGAGGGATTTCCCATCGGATCGGACGAAGACATCCTGGCTCTGTCCGACCCTCCCTACTACACGGCCTGTCCAAACCCCTTTGTTGAGGACTTCATCAAACATTACGGAAAGCCGTATGACCCGGACCAGCCTTACAGCCGGGAACCCTTCGCAGTGGACGTCAGTGAAGGAAAGACTGACCCACTCTACAAGGCGCATTCATATCATACCAAGGTGCCGCATCTGGCGATTGTTCCGTCCATCCTACACTACACAGAGCCCGGAGACCTGGTTCTGGACGGATTCTGCGGGTCTGGCATGACCGGCGTGGCTGCTCAGTGGTGCGGCTCAGCCCCAGAGGATTATCGCCGAAAGGTCGAGGGAGATTTCGAGAAACGGGGTCTGCCAAAACCGGTATGGGGAGCACGGCTGGCAGTGCTCAATGATCTTTCCCCTGCTGCCACGTTCATCGCTGCCAACTACAACATCCCGTTCAACGTTCAACAGTTCGCCAGGGCTGGCCTACGCATCCTGAAAGAAGTCGAAAACGAAATAGGCTGGATGTATGAAACGCGACACACGGACGGGAAGGCCAAGGGACGTATCGAATATACGGTGTGGAGCGAGGTATTCACATGTCCGGAGTGCGCGGGAGAAGTGGTCTTTCTAGATGAGGCTTTGGATGAGGAGACGAAGCGCGTCAGGGATGCCTTTCCGTGCCCTCATTGCGGAACCACACTCACGAAGGACAGCTTAGAGCGAGTCTTCGAAACCCGGTTAGACCCGGCGGATGGTAGTCCTTGGAAGCGAGTCAAGTATCAACCTTCTTTGATTTCCTATTCCACTGGGTCACGGCGCTATGAGAAGAAGCCAGATGACGATGACTTGGCACTGCTTGAACGCATTAGCCAAATGCCTTTGCCTTCAGAGATACCGACAACGCCCTTTCCAGTCCGGGACATGTACCACGGTTCCCGGATTGAACCCAAAGGTTTCACTTGCGTCCACCACTTTTTTCTTCCTCGCGCTGCACAAGCATTAGCTGCCCTTTGGAGAAAGGCGCTTGGGACATCGGATTTGAGGACACGTCAGATATTGCTATTCTTTGTGGAGCAGGCAATATGGGGTATGTCAATCTTGGCAAGATATGTCCCCACGCACTTTTCTCAAGTCAATCAGTACTTGACCGGGGTGTATTATGTTGCTTCACAGCATGCAGAATGCAGTCCTTGGTACATTCTGAACGGCAAACGTGATCGCTCGGCAAAGGCTTTTTCTGCCTACAGAATTAGCGAGCATATTACAGCCGTAAACACAAGCTCCGCCTCTTCGCTTCCCGTCTCCTCAAATACCGTTGATTACATTTTTACCGACCCTCCTTTCGGAGAAAACATTTACTATGCCGATCTCAACTTTTTGGTCGAATCATGGCATCAGGTCCGAACCAACGCTATACCGGAAGCCATTGTGGACAAGTTCAAAGGTAAGGGGCTCGGCGAATATCAGCACCTAATGCAACGGTGTTTCGAAGAGTATTGTCGTGTACTCAAGCCCGGTCGCTGGATGACCGTGGTATTTCATAACTCGCGCAATGCGGTCTGGAATGCCATTCAGGAGGCTATGCTCGCTGCGGGGTTCGTCGTTGCCGACGTTCGGACTCTCGATAAGCAGCAAGGCTCTTATCGACAAGTCACCAGTACTGCGGTGAAGCAGGACCTCGTAATCTCGGCCTACAAACCCAACGGCGGCCTTGAAGAACGCTTCAAACTAAGCGCCGGAACCGAGGAAGGCGCTTGGGACTTCATCCGAACGCACCTGAGACAGCTCCCGATCTTTGTCTCAAAAGACGGACGGGCAGAGGTTGTTGCCGAACGTCTGAACTACCTACTCTTCGACCGCATGGTGGCATTCCACGTCCAGCGTGGGAAGACAGTTCCTCTTTCAGCGGCGGAGTTTTACCAGGGACTGGTTCAGCGCTTCTCGGAGCGGGATGGGATGTTCTTTCTCCGGGAGCAGGCGGAGGAGTACGACAACAAGAGGTCGACGGTGAGAGAAGTCTTGCAAACGGAGCTTTTTGTAAAGGATGAGGCCACGGCGATCCATTGGTTGAGGCAGCAGCTTACAAAGAAGCCACAGACCTTTCAAGAGCTGCACCCCCAGTTTTTGAAAGAAATCGGTGGCTGGGAGAAACACGAGAAGCCCCTGGAGTTGTCGGATCTCTTGGAACAGAACTTCCTCAGGTACGACGGCAAGCAGGAGGTACCCAGCCAGGTTCACAGCTACCTGTCCAGCAACTTCAAGGAACTGCGCAATCTCCCCAAAGATGACCTGACACTCCGCACAAAAGCCAAAGACAGGTGGTACGTGCCCGACCCGAACAAAGCCGGTGACCTGGAGAAGCTCCGGGAAAAGGCTCTCCTCAAGGAATTCGAGGAATACCGGCAATCAAAACTCAAAAAGATTAAGATTTTCCGCCTGGAGGCAGTGCGGGCAGGTTTCAAAAGAGCGTGGCAGGCCCACGAATACTCCACCATCATCGAGGTGGCAAAGAAGATCCCCGAAAACGTACTCCAAGAGGACTCGAAGCTGCTGATGTGGTACGACCAGGCCGTGACACGGGTGGGAGGTGAGTGAGGTGGCCAAGATCGAAGGACTCAGACTGAAGAACTACGGTGTCTTGAGGGACTTGACCCTTGGAAAGCTTTGGAACACCCAGCGGACAGCCCCGCTGTGGCCAATGACAGCAGTCATCGGCAAGAACGGTGTTGGAAAGAGCACCCTCTTCGATGCCTTCGGATTCCTGGCAGATTGCCTCAAAGGTGGCGTCGAAGAAGCTTGTGACTCACGCGGGCGAGGTGGATTTGATAGGATTTGCTCCAAAGGGCGGAGGGGTCCTATAGAATTTGAAGTCTACTACAAAGAAGATAGAAACGCGCGGCCGATCACGTATGAACTCGGCATAAGGTTGGACACGTCGGGTCGCCCGTATGTGTACCGGGAGCGGCTACGTCAACGCAGAAAAGGACAGACACACGGTCGCCCGTTCTCCTTCCTAATACTCAATGAAGGAAAAGGCGTGGTATGGAAGGGTGAAGCAGAGGGGCGAGAAATCGATGAAGAGACACGTCAGTTGGATCTTGACGGATTGATGAAAAGCCTGCTGGATCCTTCTAAGGCTGAAGAGAGTGCTCAAACGGAGGTCGTGGAGCTTGAGGACAAGAGAAAACTGGGTATTGCGACGCTTGGATCCTTGAAACAACACCCGAGAATCTCGGCTTTCCGGCGATTCATCGAAGGTTGGTATCTTAGCTACTTTGCCCCTGATGCCGCTCGGAGCCTGCCCCTTGCCGGTCCACAAAAGCATTTGAACGTGCACGGCGATAACTTGAGCAATGTGGTTCAGTACATGGAAAGGGAACATAAAGACCGTTTCAAACGCATCCTTAATCGCATTGCAAAGAAGATTCCAGGCGTAGACAGAATTGACACGGAGAAGACCCCGGACGGTAGGCTGCTTCTACGGTTTAACGATAAAGGATTCAAGGATCCCTTCTACGCTCAGCAGATGTCCGATGGTACGCTGAAGGTTTTTGCTTATTTGCTTCTCTTGGAAGACCCCACTCCCCCGCCGTTCATCTGTATTGAAGAACCGGAAAATGGGCTCTACCACAAACTTCTGGAAACACTGGCCCGAGAATTTCGGGAGCACGCTACGGCGAAGAAGGGAGGCTCTCAGATATTTGTCACCACGCACCAGCCATATTTTGTCGATGCCTTGGAGCCAGAGGAGGTTTGGGTGTTGGAAAAGGGACCGGATGGTTTTACCACAATTCGGCGGGCCAGCGATGAGCCCATCGTAAAGAACTTGGTCGCGGAAGGACTTCCGTTGGGAGGGCTGTGGTACAGCGATTATCTGGATGCGAGGTGAGATTGTGCATTTCGAGATACTAGTTGAAGACAAGTCCGGTAAAACTGCGCTGGAAGTGCTGGTACCCAAGATCATCGGGCAGCAGGACACCTTCAGGATCCATCCGTACAAAGGAATTGGCCGAATCCCTAAAAACATGCGGGACGCGGAAGACGCAAGCAAACGTATCCTATTGGAAAACCTGCCCAAGCTGCTGAAAGGATACGGTAGGACTTTCGATGGATATCCGGAAAACTTTGCTGCAGCGGTTATTGTGGTATGTGATCTTGACGACAAGTGCCTGAAGCGATTACGTCAAGAATTATTCGAGATTCTCAATACCTGCAATCCTAGACCGCTAACACGTTTTTGTATAGCCATTGAAGAGGGCGAAGCATGGCTCCTGGGAGACATGAACGCTGTGAGGACAGCGTATCCTGCAGCCAAGCATGCTATACTCAATACCTACACTAATGACAGCGTCTGCGGCACTTGGGAGAAGTTGGCCGACGCTGTTTATCCAGGTGGTGTGCAAGCGTTATTGAATAAAGGGTGGCAAGAGATAGGTGCGGAAAAATCGAGATGGGCGGAAAATATCACACCACATATGGACATCACCAGGGACGCCTCTCCGAGCTTCTGTCATTTTCGTGACAAGATTCTCGCTCTCTTAGGGGCTAATTGATGGATCTCTTATGGTATTACAGCCCCGACCACGGGCAGCTCTGTCAAGTTGTCGAATCGCGGACGCTTTGGGGTGAGACGACCTGTCGAGTGTGGCTGCCAGGCAGCGACACCGTGGTCCGCATTCCAGCAAGCAAGCTCAAGCCGATCGAAAGCTCAGGAATCGGCTCTCCGGACAGCATCGCCTACGTTGCCGCTGCAGCGAGGGTTGCAGATGCCCTGACGCAGGACGTGCTCCTGGCACCTATCGAAGCGTCCGTGATTCCCCTACCTCACCAGATTCGGGCCTTATCTCGTGCGATTTCCAATGACCGGGTGCGCTATCTCCTCGCGGACGAGGTGGGGCTGGGCAAGACGATTGAGGCGGGGCTCATCATGCGGGAGCTGAAGCTCCGTGGCCTCGTCAGGCGCACATTGGTGATAGCCCCAAAGGGACTTGTGACGCAGTGGGTAAGTGAACTCCGCTTTCATTTTGGGGAGACATTCCAAATGGTTCTTCCCGAGGACATCAAGACCCTCAAACGTATCACACCGGCGAATGGTCTTGGGAGAGACGAACACAGAAACCATACCCTTGAGGTGATCCCTGACAACGCCTGGCAGATGTTCCCACAGGTCGTCGTACCTCTGGACGCGGTGAAGCCAATGGAGAAACGCCGCGGATGGAGCGCCACGCAAGTTGGTGAGTACAACCGAGAGCGCTTCGAGGACCTAGTCTCAGCTGGCTGGGACCTGGTAATCGTGGACGAAGCACACCGCCTTGGTGGGAGCACTGACCAAGTAGCCCGTTTCAAGCTCGGCCAAGGACTCTCAGAAGCCGCCCCCTATCTGCTGTTGCTTTCTGCGACTCCGCACCAGGGCAAGACCGACGCCTTTCATCGTCTCCTATCATTGATCGACCCGGACGATTTCCCGGATGTCGAAAGCGTTACTCGGGAACGGGTTGAACCTCATGTGATTCGTACTGAAAAACGCCGGGCTATTGACGCGGAGGGAAAGCCGCTGTTCAAACCTCGGCGGACTCAACTCGGCCCGGTTTCATGGGAGGAACGGCACCGCGATCAGCGGCTCTTGTATGAGGCCGTGACGGAATATGTCCGGGAGGGATACAATCAGGCCCTCAAAGAGAAACGAAGCTACATCGGGTTCCTGATGATCCTCATGCAACGGCTCGTCGTATCGAGCACCACCGCAATCCGGACGACACTGGAGAGGCGCCTTGAAGCCCTGGCCATGCCTCAGGAGCAACTGAATTTATTCCCTCTCCTTTCGGATGATGAATGGGCAGATCTGGACGGTCAGGACCAGTTGGAAACTTTGCTTCGCACTCGTTTCAAAGCATTAAGAAACGAGCGCGCAGAAGTCAAGTTGCTTCTGGAGGCCGCAGCGCGTTGTCAACAGGCAGGGCCTGATGCAAAGGCCGAGGCTCTGCTCGACTGGTTGTACCGGCTCCAGGCCGAGGAAGGAGACCCGGAACTCAAGGTGTTAATCTTTACCGAGTTTGTTCCCACCCAGGAGATGCTGGCTCGGTTCTTGAGTGAACGAGGGTTTTCGGTTGTTTGCCTCAATGGCTCAATGGACATGGAAGAGCGTAAACGGGTACAGGAGTCTTTCGCAGACAAGACCCGCATACTTGTCTCCACTGATGCAGGTGGTGAGGGGTTGAATCTGCAATTCTGTCATGTGGTAATCAACTACGACATCCCCTGGAACCCGATGCGGCTCGAACAGCGCATTGGCCGCGTAGATCGTATCGGTCAGACCCACCCAGTCCGGGCGATAAACTTTGTTTTCGAGGGATCTGTTGAGCATCGGGTAAGAGAGGTGCTTGAACAGAAGCTGGCTGTAATATTTGAAGAGTTCGGTATCGACAAGACCGGTGATGTACTCGACTCGGCCCAGGCTGGTTCCATGTTCGATGAGATGTATCTGGAGGCCATCCTCAATCCCGATAAGGCCGAAGAATCAGTGGACGAAGTGGTGACTCGTGTGCGGGATCAGATGCGGGACGTCCGAACAGCAGGGTCAGTTCTCGGCGGCACAGAGGACTTGGAGCCAGGCGAAGCCCAGCGACTGTTGACCCATCCTCTGCCTCATTGGGTCGAGCGAATGACGGTGTCCTACTTGAATGCACACGGAGGGCACGCTGAAAGAAGAGGTGAAGGCTGGAATCTCAAATGGCCGGATGGAGACTCCCTTGCAAACGTGGTCTTCACAGCGAAGGAGGCTGAAAAACTTCCCGCAGCTCGTCACATCACGTTAGAGGAACCAAGGATTCGAGGCTTGGCCATGAGGCTACCCCGGTTTGTGCCAGGTCAGCCAGTGCCAATGGTTTCCGTTCCAGGAATTGCCGCAGAAATAAGAGGAATCTGGTCCTTGTGGCGGATTGCCATAACCACGATGGAATGGAACCGCCGCAGAATCATGCCCTTGTTTTTGGCCGACAACGGCAGCGTGTATGTGCCGACAGCTCGGCATGTTTGGGAGCAGCTTCTCGTATCGACCGCTTGGGTCACTTCGATGCTTGATGCCACGTTGGCTGATGCGGCATTTTTGCAATCGCAGGCCGCAGCTGAAGAGCATGGCAAACCCATCTACGAATCGCTTGTGCAGGAGCATAAGGCCCGCATCGCACGTGAACGAGAGAAGAGTGGTTATGCGTTCGCCCAACGCCGCAGGACCCTTGAACGCATTGGCTTGCCTCAAGTCCGCAACTACCGCTTGAAGCTCATTGCCGAAGAAGAGAGGGCTTTCGTGGAGCAGCTCGACCGCAAAGCGGAAATCTATCCCGAAATGGTTCCACTTATTGTGATCCGTGTAGAGGGAACAGGTAATGAGTAACTGGCGGGCTCAAATCCTGAAAGAATTCGCTCCTGGGGTCGCAAGACTCACTTTGGTCGCCGACCCGGACAGCCTACTCCTCGAAGAAGTTGTTCTCGAAGGTATTCGGGAGCGTGGATTTGAACTGATTCCGTTTGAAGACCCTGCAGCGTTTCGATACGCCTATGAGACCAAGTTTCGATCCTGTTGGGATCGAGGTGAAGAAACGGATCTTGCTGTGGTGCTCCGTTTACCGTCCGGCGACCTGGGGTCTCTACCATATGATCTCCTGCAGGCTGGGCGCAAACTGTCCTTCAGCCTCGGCGCTATTTTCCCGAACCTGAGCTACCCGGTCCTAACCTCCCTGGACCGCGGCGATCTTGATGCTCTGTATGAAGCGCAAGAAAGCCATGTTCCAGGCCAACTTGGTGAAAACGCCACGAAGGAATTCGTCCTTCGACACGTCTTTGAAATAGCCCCCGAGTTGATCAAGCAACCTTCCGATCTCCTGCGGGTGCTCCTGAGACGTCATTACCACGGACGCACGGTCCCTCGAATCCTAGATGAACGGTTCGTCCAGCTCCTTAGAAAAAGCGACGTTTTTAATGAGTGGCCACTCGAAGTACTTGGTTCGGACCGTGAAGCATTCTTTCGGTTCTTGCAAGAGCGGTGGCCGTCCTTTCTCGACCGCATGACCTCTGAAGATCATCAGGCTGCCCAACAGGCCCCCACGCCAGAGTTTCCGGGCCCAATCAATCTTCCCTTTGAGCACCACGACGTCAGGGTGTATGTCGACAACCTGTTCCGTGAAGGACTTCTCAAACCTGTACCCCGACATGAGGACGCTCTGCCAAACGCATGGTACAGCATCGGCATTTGCACAGATCCGTTGCAATCGAGATTGCACCGTATGACAAAATTGTTGGAGACGCTTGAATCCTCGATTCCTACTGCTGGAGCCAGGCACGAGGAGTGGTTCCGTTTTGCTCGCAGGTGGGCAGAGCTGATGGTGCTTTCAAACGCCGAGGTAGACGATGCTGCTGAAGAGAAATTAGCGACAATCAAGAACCTTCGGGACAGGATTGATGAATCTTTCACGGCGTGGTTGAGTCGGCGATACGCGGGACTGATCAACCTTCCCCCTGTTCCTCCGGTAATGCTGCACCACATTCCCCGTCTTCTTGCCCGTCTCGTTGATGAGAATCCTTCCTCCAAGTTCGCTCTCCTAGTGGTAGACGGTCTTTCTCTGGACCAATGGATCGTGATGTGCGAGGCCCTAGGGTCATGTTCCCCCCAACTTCGTTTCAAAGAAGACTCCGTCTTTGCTTGGATTCCTTCAATCACATCAGTATCCCGCCAGGCCTTATTTTCGGGAAAACTTCCGATGTTCTTTCCCAGCAGCATACTGACCACGGAAAAAGAATCTTCACTCTGGAAGCAGTTCTGGATCGACCAAGGGCTTACACAAAGCGAAGTCATGTATGAAAGAGGCTTGGGCGACGGCAGCCTGGAACACCTGGCTGAGAAACTGTCTGATCCACGAGTCAGAGTGGCCGGATTGGTCGTGGACATGGTGGACAGGATCATGCATGGGATGGAACTCGGTACTTCGGGGATGCACAACCAGATTCGCCAATGGGTACAAGGACGGTACTTGACCAATCTTCTCTTTCTCCTTCTCGCTCAAGGCTTCAAGATCTTTCTGACTTCTGACCACGGCAACGTACAAGCATCCGGTTGTGGGAGCCCTGCGGAAGGGGCCGTGGCCGAACTTCGCGGAGAACGCGCACGGATTTATTCGGACTCTGTTCTCCGTTCAAGAGTCAAGGAGTCGTTTCCCCTGTCGTTGGAATGGGATCCTGTTGGCTTGCCGGAAGATTTTCTCGTCCTGTTGGCATCCAATCGAAAGGCATTTACGGCAGAGGGAAAGCGGGTCGTCAGTCATGGCGGGATTTCTGTTGAAGAGGTTATCGTCCCCTTCATCGCCGTAGGGAGGAAGGGCGCATGATGCGTCGATCCGAGCAAATAGGCTTCAGTCAGCGTGTCCACTTGGAATGGTTTGAGCACACGGTTAATCTAATACTGGCTGGCAATGACCGACCGACGATTGAATCGGACCTGCAGCGAATACTCAAAACCAAAGTCTCCGTGGGTGGCAGTGCCCAACGAGGGAATCGAGAAAAGATTATTACTATTCTGATCAAAGTGTGGCTCCGAGTACCCAAGGATCTGACGATTCTGCGGGACCATGGCCTTTCCATGCTTACGAATCTGAGTGGAGACGAACGCATGGCGGTTCATTGGGGGATGGTCATTGCCGTATATCCCTTTTGGGGAGCAGTGGCCAGCCATGTGGGTCGACTCCTGAAGCTCCAAGGAACTTGTGCAGCCGTACATATCCAACGCCGTGTAAGAGAACAGTACGGTGAGCGAGAGACTGTTTCACGGGCAGCACGAAGAGTGATTCGCTCTCTGGTTGATTGGAGCGTCCTGAAAGAGACCGGCACGAAAGGCGTTTATGAACAAGGACTGTCAGTGCCGTTGAATCAGATCAGGATCGTTACTTGGCTCCTCGAAGCGTCCTTGCACGCACGTTCCATAAATTCTGCTCATGTGCATGACCTAATGGAACACCCCAGCCTTTTTCCTTTCAGAATGCCACATGTGTCCGCAGAAAGACTAGCGGCTGCTTCACAACGCCTTGAATTGTTCCGACAAGGGTTGGATCAAGAAATCTTCATGTTCCGGAAGTGACCGGCAAACGGATTGATACCCGCCGTCGACGACAGAGAAGTAAGCAACGCTGCATTAGCGAGAGAACGGGCTACGGCAGTGGATCATTGCAGCCAAGCCCTGGAAACTTGTGGTAGAATATCTCAAGCCACACCTCCAAGGAGGAGACAGGAGGCAAATCCATGGAAATGGCTTTCAACGTCATTGTCGAACGCGACGAGGAAGGGTTCTACATTGCGACGGTTCCCGAGCTTCGCGGGTGCCACACTCAGGCCCGATCTTTAGATACCCTAATGGAAAGAGTGAGGGAGGCGATAGACCTATGCCTTGAGGAGCAAGGCTCTCCCGTTTCATCGACCGAGTTCGTTGGAGTCCAGCGCATCACGGTGCAGGTATGAGCCGACTTCCGCGGATCGATGGGAAGACGGTGATTTCCACGTTGGCAAAAGCCGGCTTCGAGGTTGCACGAATGAAGGGCAGCCACCACTTCCTTAAACATCCTGACGGCCGTGTGACCGTAGTGCCTGTACATGCCGGTGAAACTGTAGGGCCAGGGTTGCTGACCAAGATTATCAACGATTGTGACATGACCCGAGACGAATTCGAGCGACTTCTCTGAGGTCGTTCCGGTTTCTTCCCAGCGCATTCAATTCAGGAAATGAGCCATACCAAGGCGTCGTAAGACCTGCGTGTCTAGTCCGCCCAGAGAATTCGGGAGGACCAGATACTTATTTCATTCATTGCCAGCCCGGCCGCTGCGTCCTACAATGCCCCCATGGCTCGTCTGTCGCGCATCGTAGTGCCCGGTTATCCGCACGACGTCACTCAGCGTGGCGTCCGCTCGACGGACGTGTTCCATTCAGAGAGGGATCGCCGTGAGTATCTCGGGATGCTGGGGCAAGAAATCGTGCGACACGGTGTGAGCATTTCGGTCCCCGAATTCCCGCCTGGCGCTTGCCGCCTGGATCCCGGGAAATGGCTCAAGGGGTTTCATTCGTACGGAACCTGAGCTCTCGTCAGACAAACTTCTCCCGCCAGGCGCGCTGCTCATCGGGGGGCCACCGAACACAGAAAGCGGGTTTGCCTTTCATCACGATTTTCGTACAGGCATTGCATGAATCACACTGTACTATCTCATTCTCCCTGCCCTCCATGACCTTCCGAGGCCACTCCGGGTCTGTCCAGAGCACCCGTGCAAGTCCAATGAGATCCGCTTTTCCCTGCTCGACTATCTGTTCCGCTAACTCCCCTGTGACAATGAGACCCGCGGTTATGACAGGAACATCGACCGCTTTCTTGATCGCTGCTGCAAGGTCGACCATGTAACCCGGTTTTGCTGACTTTTCCACGATTTCGGGCAAGATAAAGGACTCATACGTGCCGCCCATGACAGAGAGGTAGGCAACGCCGGCATTGGCGAGAGAACGGGCTACGACCGTGGATTCCTGCAACTTCAAACCGTCCGGTAACCATTCGTCAGCCAGGAAACGGTATCCGACGGGAAACGAGCCAACCGCGTGCTTGACCTTGGAAACGACCTCCAAAGCGAATCTCTGACGATTCTCCAAGGGACCCCCATACTCGTCCTGCCTCTTGTTAGTCCTTGGCGAAACAAACTGGGCAAGCAAATACCCGGTCCCTCCGTGCAATTCAACCATGTCGAAGCCAGCCTTCCGGACTCGGAGAGCGGCATCAACATACTTGTCCTGGATTTCCCCAATCTCTGAGAGTGTCAGAGCCCTGGGCATCCGACCGAACGTTTGCACTGCAGAGGGAGCAACCGCTTCCGGCACGGCAGCAAAGCGCCCTGCATGGTTGATCTGCAAACAGGCAATTGCCCCTTGCTCTTTGATCGTCTCAGCCAGACGTTTGAGTCCGTCAAGATTCGCGTCAGTGTCGGCTCGTATGGTCCGGGGAGCCCCGCTACCGAGGGGGGAATCGACGGTGGCGTTTTCGACCACCACCATCGCGACGCCGCTCCCGGCCATCAATCGATAGTGCTCCAGGAGCAAGTCGCTGACCGTACCCCCCTCACCAGCATACCCAAGGTAAAGAGGAGCCATCGTGATCCGATTCCTCAACTTCAGGCCACCGACCTGGATTGGTTCAAAAAGATGAGAGTACATCCTGACTTCCTTTCTGATCGTACTTACCGTTCGGAGGGCTCGTCAGCGTCATCTCCGACGAAGAGAAGAGGATTGAGCCCTGCCGTGAGTACGGGAAGGGCAAGACCATTTGAAACTTCTTCAACTGCGATGTCAACGCCGTCAACAACGATCTTACCGCGGGCTTGACAGCAGCGGCATTACGCAGATAGAGTAATCCGATGCAGGAAATAGACGATTATGATACAAGACCGCGTTCGCGGGCGGCTCTGCATGACGAAAGGAGACAGAATGACTGCCGAGTACGAAGAGATGTGGAAAAGCCTGGGGTTGGACCTGACTTCTCATGATGCGCTCCTCCAGGTGCTGGGAAAGGGGTATCAAGACATATTCTTGAGCCAGTCCGACCGTCCCAAGGGGATGGATTACTTCAACTTTGTCATGAGCGAGGTCCATGGGCTGCGCATCAAAGAGCTCCTGGACGGAAAAAAAGAAGGCCGGAAGGTCATCGGCTCTTTCTGTGTGTTCGTCCCAGAAGAGATCGTCAGAGCCGCGGATGCTACGCTGGTGGGTTTGTGCACAGGGGCGGAATTCGCCACTGAAGAAGTGGAAAAGGTCCTTCCACGGAACACGTGCGCTCTGATCAAGTCCGCATTCGGGTTCAAGCTCGGTAAGGTGTGCCCGTACATCGAATCGTCCGACATGATCGTAGGAGAAAATACCTGCGACGGAAAGAAGAAGTCGTACGAGGTTCTGGACACTTTGGTCCCCAACCTGTACGTGATGGATCTCCCACAGACAAAATCCGGCGAGGGCCGATCTCTTTTGAGAGCCGAATACGACAAGTTCAAAAAGGCAGTGGAAGAACTGACCGGGGTGACCATCGATGCCCCTCGTCTGAAGAAAGGGATTGACATAGTCAACAACAAGCGCAAAGCGATTCACAGGCTCTCCCAGCTCAGGAAGGCCGATCCAGTGCCCATTTCCGGTCTTGATGCTCTCCTGATAAATCAGGTGTTCTTCTACGACGATCCCATTCGGTTCACTGATTCAGTCAACAAGATCTGTGACGAGCTCGAGGGGAGAGTCCGGGATGGAAATGGCGTTTTCCCGAAAGGGACTCCTCGCATTCTCTTATCGGGGTGTCCAATGGCTGTTCCGAACTGGAAGCTCCCGTGGGTAATCGAAACATCGGGCGCGGCGATAGTAGGTGAGGAATCCTGTGTGGGTGAGCGTGGGACACGCAACCAGACGGACGATTCGGGCTCCACGGTGGATGAGCTCATGGACGCCATTGTGGATCGGTATTTCAAGGTGGACTGCGCGATCTTTACCCCTAACCCCGACAGGCTTGAGCACATAAAGCAAATGTCCAGTGATTACAAAGCAGACGGGGTGATTCACTACGGCCTGCAATTCTGTCAACCCTATCAGATCGAGGCATTACCGGTGGAGAAGGCTCTCGAAGAATCAGGCATACCGACGCTCAGAATTGATACCGACTACAGCATGGAAGATGTCGAACAGATAAAGACCCGCGTGGAAGCCTTTGCAGAGCGACTCAAAATGTCAAGCTGCGCAACGTGCAGTCGTTGACCGAGCTGATGGAGGGGGGTGTGGGAGACAGTGGGACCGTTCCCTCCGGCTCTCCCCGCTTCCTAGTCGACGCAGCGGCTCGATCTGCGCGAACAACAACTCGACGGTGTTTTCAATGGCGGTTTGTGGCATAGATGTGGGGTCCAGGACGATCAAAGTCGTTTTTCTGGATACCGATACGGAGCGGATCCTCCAATTCCGCAAGGTCGAGACCACGTACACTCCCCTCGAGCAATGCCTCAAGATCCTGAACGGCTTGTCCGCCAGCCAAACCGTTGCCACGGGGTACGGGAGAAAGCTGGTCCAGGATCACATGAACTGCGAGAGTATCACGGAGATTCTCGCCCATGCTCTCGGGGCAGGACATGTCTATCCCGAGTGCCGTTCCGTGTTGGATATCGGCGGACAAGACACCAAAGCGATCTCGTTGGATTCCTCGGGAAGGGTCGCGAAATTCGAGATGAATGACCGATGCGCGGCAGGAACGGGCAAGTTTCTTGAATTCATGGCCACGAGCTTTCAGATTCCCATCGAAGAATTCGGGAATTTCGCGTTGGAAGGGAAACAGGGTCTCTCCATCAACAGCATGTGCACGGTCTTCGCCGAATCGGAGGCCACTTCGTTGATGGCGCGGGGACACAGACCGGAGGATATTGCCCTTGCTCTCCACCTCTCCGTGGTGAAACGTTCGCTCTCCATGCTGAAAAGGGTGTCGGTGGACGGACCGCTGGTCTTCTCCGGTGGGGTGGCACGGAACCGCTGCGTCAGAGAGCTCATCGAAAAGGAGCTGAAATCACCGGTCCTCGTGGCAACGGAACCCGATATGCTCGGAGCGCTGGGTGCGGCTCTTTATGCATCCCGGATTGAACGTGAGTAACGAACACCTGATTGACAGCATGCAAGAAACTAGTCCTGAACCCGTACTGACAGAGCAAAGACATTTACCGAGCGTTAATGACGTGAAGCGGACGTGCGTTAGATGTCAAGCACGCCGCGATCTCGTGATGGGAATATGGGGCGCTCGGGCCGGCGGGATACCCTGTTTTTCGTCCGGGGGGCGGACCTGGCAGTTGACGTCGGCTCAGGCTTGCCCGAACCAGGCGACCGGACGCAGAGAGTCCATGTTCATTTTCTGAAGATATTTGGTCAAATTACCCCGTGACAAGGAGGTGGAAAGAATGAACACCATTCATCGGACCGGTTGGATCCGGATTACCTTTCTTACGGTGCTGGCGATGTGTCTTGCCGGTGGGGCAGGGCAGTGTCATGAGCTGGGCAGATTCGCCGGTCTCGAGGGAACCCTGGACATAGCGGGAGGCACTGCACACATACCGGTGATGAAGGACGCGGCCGAGAAGATCATGGGAAAAAACCCAAAGATAAGAATTACCATCGCGGCTGGAGGATCGGGGGTCGGCGTCCAGAAGGTGGGCGAGGGCCTCGTCCAAATCGGGAACACCGGACGTCCGCTGACAAAGGAAGAAATCGAGAAGTACGGCCTGAAATCATTTGCCTTTGCTATAGATGGCGTGGCTGTTGCCGTGAATCCGAAGAACCGGGTGAACGGGCTCACTTCTGACCAGGTCAAGGGCATTTTCGCAGGCAAGATCACCAATTGGAAAGAGGTGGGTGGAGACGATGCCAGCATACACGTGATCACCCGAGATGAAGCGAGCGGTACCAGGGAGGTCTTCTGGGAAAAGCTCCTGCAAAAAGGGCCGGTGGTAAGCAGCGCGAATGTAGTTCCGTCAAACGGGGCAATGAAAGTAGCCCTGTCCCAGGATCCGCTGGCCATTGGATACCTGAGTATCGGGCATGTGGATTCCACGGTCAAAGCTGTCAAGCTCGACGGAGTAGACCCCACGCAAGAGAATGCGACAAACGGCACGTACAAGGTTACCCGAAAGCTTTACATGAATACCAAGGGCGATCCGTCACCCCTCCCAAAGGCTTTCATTGAGTACATTGTGGGATCGGATGGCCAGGAGATAGTCAAGAAACACGGATACATACCGTCGAAGTGACCCTCCTGTCAGCGGGCAGCAGGCCTTGTGACGCGATGTCTGTTCACGCAACCTGAATCAGCATTTGGTCACGCACTGTAAAAACCGAATCGCAGGAATCCAGCAGGAAACGTTCTATCCTTATCAGAAGATTGCTAGAGTGGTCTCCTGGCTCTCTCAAGACAGCCGAAGGAGAGAAAAGATGGTGAGAGCAATCTTCCTGTTCGTTCTCGCGGGGCTGGCGGAAATCGGAGGCGGTTATCTTGTATGGCTTTGGTTGCGCGAACACCGGCCGCTCTTGTGTGGGGTGCTCGGCGGTCTCATTCTGTTCCTCTACGGGGTGATCCCTACGCTTCAGAGTTTCCCGCACTTCGGCAGGGTCTATGCGGCGTACGGAGGGATCTTTGTTGTTCTCTCCGTGTTGTGGGGATGGACCATCGATCGCAAGACACCAGACCTGTACGATTGGATCGGGACCGTGATCTGCTTAATAGGCGTATCTGTGATGTTATGGGCTCCTCGTCAAACATAAATGAGCCGTACACGGCCTTTGCTGTTGGAGTCAGGAACGAGAAGCCATGAAGCTGTTCGCTGGGGACACGTTGGTGATCGACGAGCTCTATACCCGATGCCAAGCGTTTCTTCCGCTTCCCATGTGCCGAGAACATTTATGGGAGGTTCGCAGACCGGTGGGACGGGCGTCTCGCCCGTCAGTGTTGAGGACGAGAAACGGAAATTATTATTGGCAACCGCTATAATGTTTCCCCGTGAGAGGCCTCGATGGAATCGTTGAATGCACAAGGTGGCGGGCAGGCTAAGAGGTGCGAGATGTGGCTCGAACGCTTCATATCGATCATTCTCTTGGTTTCGGGCCTTGCTTCTTCCCTTGCCGTGGCCGCCATATTTGTGTTCTTGATCTACTTTACGACACCGATCGTTGCAAAAGGGGATCTGCTTAAATTGCTTTCATGGGACTGGAGGCCGCTGGCAGGGCAGTACGGCATTCTGCCAATGGCAGTTGGGTCCGTTTGTCTGGCGCTCTCGGCCACTTTGGTTGCATACCCGTTGGGCATAGGTGTTTGCTGCTTCACACACAGCCTGGGGCCTCGGTTTGTTGCTCGACCAATCATGATAATCATCGAGTTCATGACGAGCATTCCAACAGTGGTCTATGGATTCGTTTCGGCGTTTCTTCTTGTCCCCATTCTCAGGCAGTGGTTCGAGCAGGGCACAGGCTTTTCCTGGTTGGCTGCGTCGGTCACCCTGACGGTGTTGGTCCTTCCTACCATCGTTCTGGTGATCCACACCCAGTTGCTGCAGCTTGGTTCAGAGACTCAGCTCACTGCCGCGGCCCTGGGCATGTCCACTGCTCAAACACTCATGTGGGTTGTTTTGCCTCAGGCTTCTCGCGGCCTTGTCGCGGCTGCCATTTTGGGATTTGGGCGAGCACTTGGGGATACGATCGTTTCGCTGATGGTAGCAGGCAATGCACCGCAGGTGCCTGATTCGCTCTTGGACTCAATCCGCACCCTTACAGCGCACATTGCCCTCGTGGTAGCAACTGATATTCACAGCCCCGCGTACCATTCTCTTTTTCTCGCCGGGCTCATACTCGTGACGATTTCCGCAGCGGTGAATTTATCGCTCCGGTGGATTGTGGGGAAATCGGGGGGTGGCTATGGCGGTACACATTGAGAATGGGGCGGGCTTCATTCGCAAACCGAGCGCGAAAACGTGCCCGTCGGACTGAAACGGTCGCCCTTACAGAATGCCATGTATTGCATGTGCATGGCAGCGTAGGTCTATGGAGAGACTCCTGGAAAGACTTTTCGTGGCCGCAGCCTGGCTTTCGGCCCTCTTCACCCTGGCTGTAGTGGCGATTTTCATCGGCTTTCTTCTTTTCAGAGGGTTCGGGACTCTTGGGGCAAGCCTCTTTTTCGGAAATGTTCCCATTATGGAGGCTGTTACGGGTAGATTGCCCGTTTGGCATGGAATATGGCCCGCGGTTGCGGGAACATTCTTCCTCGTGGTCCTCTCCGCGGCAATGGCCGTCCCGCTCGGGTTGGCAAGCGGTATATACCTCGCGGAATACGCCAACGGAAGATGGAAAAGCGCCTTGAGCTTCGCGGTAGACTTGCTCGCAGGCACTCCTTCCATCATCATGGGCCTGTTCGGCTTCGCGCTTATCCTGTTTCTCAGGAAAACAATCCTGCCCGAGGCGAACGTTTGCCTGCTCATGGCCGCTCTTTGTCTCGCTCTGCTGGTGTTACCTTACATGGTGCGGACCACGCAGGTGGCTCTCGAAGGCCTCCCGGAATCGACGAGGATAGCGGGGCCCAGCATCGGGTTTACTCGATGGCAGAACATACAACACGTGCTCCTGCCCGCATCGACCAAGGCCTTGCTCTCCGGGGTGATTCTGTCGGTGGGCCGAGCTGCCGAAGACACGGCAGTTATATTGCTCACTGGTGTGGTGGCCAATGCTGGCTTACCGGCGAGCTTAACAGATAAGTTCGAGGCACTGCCATTCACCATCTATTATCTGGCGGCCGAATATCGAACCCCCGAAGAGCTCGACCGGGGGTTCGGGTCAGCGCTCTTCCTGTTGCTCCTTACCGCGGCACTCTTTGTGGCGGCCAGAGTCCTGCAACGAGCATTTGAGCGAGACAGGCGGTGAACCAACCATTGTCCTACGGAGATGCGATACGAATAGACGGACTCCGCGTGAGTTTCAGTAGCAAGCTCATTCTCAAGGATGTGAACCTGGCCTTTCCTGCCAGGACCATAAGCGTTGTAATCGGGCGTTCCGGATCGGGAAAGACCACGCTTCTGCGCGCTCTGAACCGACTCAACGAGTGCTTTCCCGGTTGTGAGACTTCCGGAACGGTCAAGATGCAGCTGCGCGACACTGTCGTCGATGTGTACAGGGATGGACTTCCTCTCGCGGAGCTGAGACGACGTGTGGGCATGGTCTTTCAAGTCCCCAATGTCCTGCCTGTCAGTATCGGTAGGAACCTGGCCCTACCGCTGAGGCTGGTACTGGGAATTGACAAGCGAGAAATCCCCGATCGGATCGAAGAGGCTTTGAAATCTGTCCATCTTTGGAGCGAGGTGAGGGACCGGCTCAAGGATCGAGCCACCACCTTGTCTGGCGGTCAACAACAACGACTATGTTTGGCCCGGGTTCTGGCCCTACAGCCCGACGTTCTGCTTCTTGACGAACCCACAGCGTCCCTCGATTTCCGATCCGCGATGAAAATTGAAGAGCTGCTCCTCCATCTCAAGGAAAAATACACTGTTATTGCAGTATCGCACAGTTTGAGTCAGACTCGACGTCTGGCCGATGTGGTAGTCGTGTTGTCCGGAGGTCGCATAGTGCGAAGGCTATCCTCGTCAGAGTTTTCCGAACATCAGGCAGTTGAAGCTCTTCTGGAAGCGGCCTTTTGATGGGGACCCGAAGGCCGAAAGGCCTATGGAATCTCGATGTTGAGGCTTCCAGCGTAGATCAAATGAAAGACCGTCCCACTTCTTCGAGCAAGCGGGACGGTCTTTTAGAAAACTGGGCAGGCGCTACTTGCCCGCGGCCAGCTTCCAGTACTTCTTGGGGTCATCGGTGACGATGTAAATTACCCGAACATCGTCAGGGTTGATCGCTTGTGCTTGAGGAAATGTCTTCTTTAGATCTTCGACCCTTTTCTTACACGATTCGAGGATCGCGGTTCTTTCTCCAAAAGCCATTGCTCCAGTGGGACAGGATTTTACGCATGCGGGTATCATCCCGGCGGAAATTCTGTCGACACACATGGTGCATTTGGCCATGACTTTGGTCTTCGGGTCCTGTCTCGGGATGTTGTAGGGGCATCCCTCGAGCGTGGCCTTGAAGTCAAGGTCCTTGGTTTTGGAAGTGAACAGAACAGCGCCCGTCTTTTCATCTACAACGATCTCATCCTTTTCCGATGCTTCCATGCAGCCGGGAGAAAGGCAATGACGGCACTGTTCCGAGAAGAAGTTCCAGTACGGTTTTCCGCCAGGGTTGATTCCTTCCGAGTACCGAACCACCTTGTAGGTGTCGAACGACAGGTCCTGGGGATTTTCATAGCTGCCCACGTTCTTGGTCTCCACACCAGGCAACTGATTCCACTGTTTACAAGCTACCTGACACCCTCGGCAAGCCGTACACTTGGAGGTGTCGACGAGTATTGAGAATCCTGAAGCCATTTTGCACCTCCTAAGCCTTCGTGATGTTTACCATGAACGCCTTGGACTCGGGTATCATGGTGTTGGCGTCTCCCACGTTGGGAGTCAGCAAGTTCGAGCTGTCGCCGCCGTTCTTGGGAACGGTCCATCCGAAGCACCAGGGCATTCCAACCTGGTGCACGGTGATCTCCCCCAATTTGAGCGGTCGGAAACGTGCGGTTACCATGGCGACGCACTCCAGCTCTCCTCGAGCGGACGAAACTTTGACCTTTTCGCCATTGGCGATCCCTCGCATTTTCGCGAGCTCCTCGCTGATTTCAACGAACATCTGTGGCTGGGCCTCTATCAGCCACGGCTGCCATCTGGTCATAATGCCCGTTTGCCAGTGTTCGGTGAGACGAAACGTGGTAGCCACAAAGGGAAATCTCGGATCGCAGGTGACGTGCTTGTCCATCTCTCCGCCGAATATCTTGATGGCCGGGTTGTTGTACTGGCTTGACAGAGGGTTCTTTGACAGGGGGCATTCCAACGGCTCATAATGCTCTGGAAATGGCCCATCGTTGAGCCCCGGCCCGAACAGCCTTCCAAAGCCCTCTGCTGTCATAATGAACGGATATTTCCCGTTCTTCTCATCGCTGAGAGGGGGAGCCGGTCCGTCGGGGACATCGCCGACCCACTTGCCGTCCGACCACGCGAGCACAGGCCGCTTCGGATTGAAGGGCACGCCATTTTTGTCGACCGAAGCACGGTTATAGAGGATTCGCCTGTTTACGGGCCAGCACCAGGACCACTGCGGATACAGGCCGAGGCCGGTTGGGTCGTCCTTCTTTCTGCGCGCCATCATGTTGCCGTCCCCGGTGTAGCTGCCCGAGTAAATCCAGCATCCGCATGACGTGCTGCCGTCGGCTTGAAGAAATGGAAACGCAGGCACGAGATCGCCCTTCTTGAACTTTTTGCCCTGGACCTCAGTATCCTTGAGAAAATAGCCATTTATCTGCTTGCCGGCTTTGTGCGGATCAAAATGACCTTTGTCGTTTGCATAATCCCATTTGAGATTGACGATGGGGGCCGGGAACTTGCCGCCAGCTTTGTACAGTCCTTGAATCTTGCGCATAAGCTCGAAGAGGATATCGCCATCAGGTTTGGCATCCCCAGGAGGTGCCGCAGCGGCGTAACGCCACTGAGCCCATCGTCCACTGTTGGTGATACTGCCCTCCTTTTCCACAGAGGAAGCGCAGGGAAGCATGAAGACTTCCGTCTTGATCGATTTCGGATCCTCGCCCGGGCCTTTCCAGAAGGAGCCGGTCTCATTGTCGAAAATGTTGACGTTCACCAGCCAATCCAGCTTGGCCAAAGCCTTCCTCACCTTGTGAGCATTGGCGCCGCTGCACGCAGGATTTTGCCCCCATGCAAAGAAGCCTTTGATCTTGCCGTCATACATGGCTTCGAACAGATTGAGCCAGGAGCAGTCTTGGCCTGGATCGAGCTTGGGAAGCCAACCGTATGCAAAGTCATTTTCCGGCGAGGCCTTGTCGCCCCACATGGCTTTCAAGAGACTTACCGAATACTTGGGATAATTGGACCACCAGTTCACTGACCGGGGATCAGTGCTCTTCGGCGTGGATTGCTCATTGTAATCCTTCAGGGTCTGCTGAGTAGCATTGGGAGTCTTGAGATATCCCGGCAGAATGTGGAAGAGGAGAGCGTGATCCGTTGAGCCCTGAACATTGGATTCTCCCCGCATTGCATTAACGCCTCCACCGGCAATCCCTATGTTACCAAGGAGAAGCTGTATCATGGACATGGTACGAATGTTCTGAACGCCCACGGTGTGCTGCGTCCATCCCATAGCGTACATTATCGTTCCGGCCTTGTCCCTGACTCCAGTTTCCGAATACATCTCGTAGACCTTGAGCAGGTCCGGTACGGGCGTGCCTGTTATTTCGGATACCTTTTCGGGGGTGTATCGGGAATAATGCTTGGAAAGGAGCTGAAACACACATCTCGGATTTTGGAGCGTTTCGTCTCTCAGGATGTTTCCCTTTTCATCCTTTTTGTATGCCCACGTGGATTTGTCGTACGCCCTCTTTTCCTTGTTGTAGCCGGAGAAAAGCCCATCGTTGAAATCGTACTTGTCACCCACGACAAAAGAGGCATTCGTATAATCAACCACATAATCTTTAAAGTACCGTTGGTTGTCGATGATGTACTTGATCATGCCCCCGAGGAACGCTATGTCGGTACCCGATCTCATGGGCGCGTAGTAGTCGGCCCTTGCCGAGGTCTGGGTGAAGCGCGGGTCTACGGAAATCAGCTTTGCGCCATTGTCTTTGGCCTTCTGGACCCATTTCATGGATATGGGATGGTTCGCTGCAGCGTTGCTGCCCATGACGAGAATGCAGTCGCTGTTCCTCAGATCAATCCAGTGGTTCGTCATAGCTCCCCGGCCGAAGCTCTCCGCCAGCGCCGGTACCGTAGAGCTGTGGCAGAGCCGAGCCTGATGCTCGATGTATACAAGACCCAGGGCTCGCATCATTGCCTGAAGCGGCCAGAGCTCCTCGTTGTCCATTGCGGCGCTGCCCACGTGAGCGATTGCTTCCACCCGGTTTACGGTCTGGCCCTTGTCGTTTTTCTCGATGAAATACTTGTCCCTAGTGGCTTTGACCCGTTTGGCGATCTCCGACAGAGCCCAGTCCCAGGACTTCTCTTCCCATTTGTCGCTGCCGGGGGCCCGATAAAGTACTCCCTTGAGGCGGTTGGGGTTGTTCGAGGAAGTTTGGAATAGGGCTGCTCCCTTGGCACAGAGTGCTCCTTCATTGATCGGGTGATCCGGATCCCCTTCAATATTGATGATATTTCCTGTCTTCACGTCAGTAGAGCACAGAAGTCCGCACCCAACGCCACAGTACGGGCATATCGTGGTGCTTTGTTTTGTATTCTTGAGCTTGTCGGTCTTGAGCTCATCGGCAAAGGCCTTTACGGGCCCCAGGTCAAGTCCCAGGGTCGAAAGTGCGACGCCCACACCAACGCTTCCTGTCAACACAAGAAACTCTCGTCGCGTCACATTCATTGGTAACCTCGCTTTCTATAATCGGTAATAGCGATTACTAGAATAGATTGGACCACCTGCGGAATCAGCGAGAATGGCCGAACCGACGGGTGGCTCCCAACAGCCTCTCTGAAGATAGTACGGAGTCCTGACTGCGAAGACAGGTTATCTGCACCTAGTTTACGGGAACTCTTTCGTAGCGTGTCCACCCCGATGATGATTTACCGGGAATTGGCAAATATGATGCATGACATCGACAAGAATAATAATGAGGGAGTCGCGAGGGATTGTCAAGGAGAATCGCGAGAGATTTTAGCGGTTTATGTCGCAACAGACATAATCTGTCGCTGTGGCCCCCTCGTGCGTCCAGCGTTGCACCGATGCACCGGTAGCGATTGTCTATCTCAATGTCCGTTTGTTCCTTTCAACAATACAAAGCAGGACGCGCGTTCCACTGGCCTGCGTCATCGCATGAATCTCCTCGACACATGGAAGTCCGTCAGACCCATTGTCAATTGATATAACCGTGGCTGACCTTCTTCAGTGCATCGGTTGGCCCTGAGAGCTCACGTGTCTCCGCTTGAAGAGGTCGCTCAATGCGCCTCACTACATGGCTTTTCAACTCGTACGGCGCACACCTTGAATTCCGGGATCTTACATATTGGGTCCAAGGCGGGGTTCGTCAGAACATTGGCGTTTGCCTCCATGAAGTGAAAACTCATGAATACGACCCCAGGTTCCACCGCGTCAGTAACGGCAACTCTGCTCGTAACTTCACCCCGACGGGAGATAAACCTTGCCCAGTCGTTGTGCCGTATTCCGAGTCTCTCCGCGTCCACCGGGTTCATTTCAGCCAGTCCCTCAGGCATCTCATTGTGCAGAGACGAAGAGCTCCTCGTCATAGTTCCCGTGTGATAGTGAGGGAAGCATCTGCCTGTGGTGAGCTGCAAGGGATATTCCTCGTCGGGCAATTCCGCTGGGGCTCTGTATTCGATGGCGCGGAAGAGGCCTTTGCCTCTGGTGAACCGTTCTTTGTGCAAGATAGGAGTTCCTGGATGGTCTTTTGAAGGGCACGGCCACGGGATAGGACCGTTTTCAAGGCGCGCGTAATCCAGACCTGCATATGACGGGGTGAGCGCGGCTATTTCATCAAAGATTTCGCTCGGGTTGACATACTGCATCGGAATGCCGAGACGATTGCCAATATCACACACTATCTCCCAGTCGGGCCGGGATTCACCGGGAGGATCCACGGCTTTGCGAACCCGCAATACGCTTCTCTCGGTGTTGGTAAACGTTCCGTCCTTTTCCGCGAAACAGGCTGCAGGCAGCACCACGTGGGCGAGCTTCGCGGTATCCGTCAAGAAGATATCTATCACGGCAAGGAACTCCGCGGATTGCAGAGCATGCCGCACGTGGTTGGTATCGGGGTCGCTGCCCATTGGATTCTCCCCGAGAACAACCATCCCTTTGAGGGAACCATCCTCCAGTCCGCGCATCATCTCAACAATAGTCGGACCAACTGTCTCGGAGAGCTCGACCTTCCAAGCCTCCTCGAACTTTTTCTTAACTGTTGAGTCTGTTACGGGCTGATATCCCGGATAAACGTTCGGAAGGGCACCCATATCACACGCGCCCTGAACGTTGTTCTGACCTCTCAAAGGATTGACTCCAGACGAACGTTTGCCGATGTTTCCTGTAACCATGGCGAGATTGGCCAGCGACTGCACATTGTCCACCCCATGAGAATGCTGGGTTATCCCCATGGAGTAGATGATGGAAGCGCGGTCAGCCTTCGCGTACGTTTCTGCCATGAGGACGATGTCTTCGGCAGGCACCCCGGTTATTTCAGCTACTCTCACAGGGGTGTAGGTCTTGACGTGCTCCTTGAGCAGCTCGAATCCTTCCGTTCGTTCCGAAATGAACGTGTCATCTTGAAGGTTCTTCTCCAGAATGACGTGAATCATTCCATTGATGAGCGCCACATCCGATCCAAGTCTCTGCCTGACGTGGATATCGGCTACCGCGGCAATGGGAATCCCCCGAGGATCGGCCACGATGACCTTTGCGCCTTTGGTTTTACCCCGGAAAATTCGATGAGCTACGAGAGGATGTGCCACGCTGGTGTTGGACCCCGTGACGAAGATACAGTCCGAATCCTCGATTTCCGGTATGGAGTTCGTCATGGCTCCGCTGCCGAACACTGTCGCCAAGCCCGCTACGGTAGAAGAATGGCAAAGACGCGCGCAGTGGTCTATGTTGTTCGTCTGGAACCCGACCCGGCAAAGCTTCTGGAAGAGGTAGTTTTCTTCGTTCGTGCATCTGGCGGAGCTCAAGAAAGCAAGACTGTTCCCACCGTGCATCTCTTTGATTCCCTTCAGTCGCTCGACCATGAAACTCAGGGCTTCGTCCCATGAGACGGGCTCCAGTTCGCCGTTCCTCCTGAGCAGCGGCCTGGTCAGACGGTGGGGACTATGAATGAACTCGTGGGCATTCCATCCCTTGATGCACAGCTTTCCCTGGTTCACCGGGTGGGTCTTGGAAGGAAGTGTGGCCACAATCTTTCCGTTCAACACTTTCAGCAAAATGCCACACCCGCAGCCGCAGTACGGACAAGTGGTTGGGATGAGCTTCAGGTCAGCGATCTCACGCGATCCATTATCGTTCATGGGAGAAGAACCTCCGATTATGTGCTTGCCTGCAAAAGGTGCCGTTCACAGTGCTCTATACAGTTGAAATCAAGGAGCGTCAGCATGGGGGCTTTTCCCCTGTCGCACCACGCTGCTCTTTCGTTGCGGCCGGAGAGGTGATGGCCCCAATTCTCTGACTTTTTCGGTAAAATCGGTGACCACTTTCGCGAACCGGGGCCCCTCAGCGGATGAAACCCACTTGAGACAGAGTCTCTCAGGGTCGATTCCCATGAAGTCCAATAAGTTGTGCATGAACGCGATCCTTTTGACCGTCATGTAGTTTCCTGAGTTGTAATGACAGTCCCCGATGTGGCATCCTCCAACAAAAACGCCGTCAGCCCCTTTCTGAAAGGCTTTCAGAATTTGATGCGGACCGACAGTTGCGGAGCACAGGGTGCGGATCGTCCGGATGTTAGGGGGATATTGAAGCCGACTCACGCCGGCCAAATCGGCGCCTCCATAAGAGCACCAGTTGCAGAGGAAGCCGATGATGAGGGGCTCGAACACTTCTTCGGCCATTGCTTTTCTCCTCGAAGCCTGTCGGCTGAACCTGTAATTTGCGGAGTCAAGAGAGCGGAAAACACCCCAAGGCAGCATTGAATGCGATCTCAAACAGCCACAGCTCGGCCGCACGTCATCACCACCTCGGCTGCTCGGCCTGCAGCACTGCTTGCCTGAACCACGGACTCGGGGATATCCATGGGCCCTTGAGCGCAACCACACGTGAAAATTCCCGGAACGCTTGTATCCAGCGGCCTGGTTGGGTGAGTCTTGATGAAATTGTCCTGATTTAGCTCAACGCCCAACAGCTTAGCCAGTCTGACGATTCCTTTAGGCGCAGAGCACGCATTGGCCAAGACCACCATGTCGACGGTCATACTGGCGACTCGGCGGTGTTCGGTGTCCTCGTAGTACAATATTGGATTCAACTCCGAGTCCTGGACGATTTCCGCTACCCTGCTGCGAACGTATTTCAACCCCCACACACTTGCCCCGCGCAGCTTGGTTTCCTCGAAACCTTTCCCTACGGTGCGCAAGTCCATGTAGAAGATGTACGATTCCGTTTCCCGGTCATGCTCTCTGGCCATGATGGCCTGCTTGATCGCATGCATGCAGCAGAAGCTTGAGCAATACTTGTGGAACCGAAAATCCCGGGAGCCGACGCACTGGACGAATCCCAGCCTCTTGATGCCGTGGTACTTGTGGACGTGCTCTTCAAGGCGTTCATGTTCCCGTTTCAGGGCTCCCAATTCCACAGCATCTCCGGACTTCTCCGCTTTCCTGATCAGCTTCGACAGTTCCTCCAGACGCCGCTCGAACCGAATGGTAGAAGGCCGCATAAGATGCCCTTTGGTCGGACCGCTGGCATTGAGGAGCCTTTCCATTTCCATGGAAGAGATGACATTGGGCAACTTGCCGTACCCGTATTCAGGGATCTGTGTGGCGTCGAACAGCTCGTAACCCGTAGCAATGATCACCGCGGCAACGGAGATCTCCTCGTCATACGGCTTCTGATCGTAATCAATGGCCTTTGCCTGACAGACCTTCGCACAGACGCCGCACTTTCCCCCCAGGAGTTGCTTACAATTCTTGGGATCGATGTTGTAAACGGACGGTATGCCTTGAGGATAATCCTTGTAAATTGCCTTCCGATCGTTGAGACCGAAATTGAACTCATTGGGCACACGGGTAGGACATTTCTCCGCGCAGGCGCCACAGGCCGTGCATTTCGTTGCGTCAACGTAGCGGGCTCTCCGGTGAACTGTTACTCGAAAATCACCTATCTGACCGGAAAACCCGACCACATCGCTGTAAGCCAATACGTTGATATTCGGATGCCGACCGACTTCCACCAGCTTCGGCGATTGGATGCATATGGCGCAGTCATTGGTCGGGAAGGTCTTGTCCAGCATGGCCATTTTTCCGCCAATGCTGGGGTTTTTCTCCACGAGATGCACCCGAATTCCCATGTCACCTAGATCGAGGGCGGCCTGCATGCCCGCGATTCCGCCTCCGATTACGAGAACGTCTCTTGATGTCACTGGTCTCTCCCTCTCCGCCCCGTCACGTGCTTGCGGCTTCGAGCAACCCTGTTGATAGGGAATCCCTCTGGGCAAGCGGACTGGGTCCCAGTTGTCGAACTTGTTCCGTGAACTCGGTCATCACCTGGGCAAAGCGCGTGCCTTCGGAAGCCGATATCCACTCCCTTCGGAACCGACCGGCTTCGATACCGAGAAGCTTGAGGATTTTCTCAACCTTCTCGATGGCTTTTAACGCTTTGTAGTTGCCTTCGTAGTAATGGCAATCGCCAATGTGGCAACCAGTGATGAGAACGCCGTCGGCTCCCTTCTCAAAGGCTTTCAGCACATAGGAGGGGGCCACCATGCCGGAGCACATGACCCGGATGAGCCGAATACCGGTCGGATATTGGAGTCTGCCGACCCCTGCGAGATCCGCACCCCCGTAGGAGCACCAGTTGCACGCGAAAACGATGATCCTGGGTATGAAATCTGACTGCATGATCACGATCCTTATGGCCTCAAATGAGGCGTCTCGCAGAGTTACGAGGTTGATAGACAACTCCTATTGTCATAATGGATAGCGCCAATGGTAATGCATCCGCACGCAAGCCATTCTTCGCCTCGACTGACCTTCGATGGTTCCCGGGGAGCCGGACGATACGAGAACCGAATTTCCTCAAGTATCCCCACACAGTGCAGCGGCAGTCGTCCCGGCAGATTGGAAGAGCTCTGAGTGGACTGTCAGGTCACCTCCGCCCCTGTCTGCCCACTTGACCACTCTCAGACGCGAGAACGCGGACTTCTCCGACACGGCATGTCAGACCAATGCTGTCGAGGTAGTCGAGAACCGGAATGGCTCGTGTCCTCCCATACCCGAAGATGTCTTGACAGTCGCCAATGGCCAGGCTTCCCTTTTGCATAATCAGATCCGTAACCTTCTCTTTGATCTCAGTCATAGCTTCCACTGCCAGGAACCGGTCGTCGTTCAGTCGAATGAGTCTTTTCTGAGCGTGGAGGTGGTCGAAGACCTTTTCCACCTCTCTGTACGAAACATTTCCGCCGAGGAGCTTCTTGAACGTTCCCACGGAAAAGGTCGCGATTCCCCGCTCCCGAGCAAATTCACTCACCTTTTGCACCAGTCGTTCTCGTTGGGCAGGGTGCCTGACCACAAAGTTGGGGATTCGATACCCCGCCTCGTTCTTCGTGAGCGTGCCTTCGCTGCAAAGCTCGTCGAGCATTCGCTCGAAGAGTGCATTATCGAGGTTCGAGTCCAGTTGGAATCGGATTTCGTCGCCACTCACGGCTAGCTTAAATGCGTCTTTTGAGAAGATCTTTTTTGCTACGTCTACGATCTGTCGTTTCAGAGACTCATAGCGGCTCCTGTCGTAGAATCCTCGGCTGTCCACACGAAGCACTTTGCCGGCCCGCATCCTGGATTGGATTTCCGCCCCGACCCGCTCCCGGGGAAAACCGGTGGCGGAGACTATTTCTTCCTCGGTTACCGGCCGGGACGAAAACTTCAAGAGGTAAAGACTGACAATGCTTTTCACGTCCTCCCGCTGGAGCGGGTGCAGGAGCCCCAAGGTCTTTTCTGCTTTCGCTCTGCGGAATTTTTCTTTGGTGGTTTCAAGGACTTTCCCGCCTCCAATCACGCAGCGCAGATTCAGTGGTGAAATGACCAGCGGATCCCGTGGGAGAACAGCCAATGGCTCCTGGAGCCTGAGCTGTACCAGTCCCGTTTCGGTGGGATAAAGCCGATTGTTCTCCATCATCACAAGGAGAGCGGTCGTGCAGGACGCGCCGACATACAACCTGACGCGCTGGTGGTTCAGCAAAGGTCGTCGGGCGCTTGGAACAAGAGTCAGCTCCGCATTGAGCAGATTTGCTGGACTAAGGAGTCCCGGTGTGGCAAGAACGGTACCGAGGCTGACGTCCTCGATCGAGACATTCTGCAAATTGAGACCGACCCGTTGGCCCGCGACCGCTAGCTCCACTCGCTGGTGATGAACCTCAATGAAGCGTACCTTCGCCAGCTTGCCGCTGGGAAGCAGCTCAACGGTTTCATCCCGACCAATGCTTCCTGACACGACTGTGCCGCTTACCACTGTGCCAAAGCCGGGAAAGCCACGCACCTGATCGACCCAGAGGCGAAAGGGACCTTGAATCCCCTTGGCCTCCACACGCTCGGCCTCACTCTCCACAGCCGCGAGAATTTCCTGTTGACCGTTGCCGTCCACTGCAGAAAAGGGAAGGACCGGTTTCCCTTCGAGGAAAGAGCCCTCCACGGCTTCCCGGAGCTCCATTTCGGCAAGCTCAATGGTTTCGCTGTCGACAAGGTCTGCCTTGCTGAGCACAGTGAAGCCGCCTTTGGCCTGAAGGAACTTCAGCACTGCCAGGTGATCCCTGGTTTGAGGCATGACCCCATCATCGGCGGCTACCACCAGGATGGCCAGGTCCACGCTGCTCAAGCCTCGAATGGTATTCCTCAGAAAATCGCTGTGTCCTGGCACGTCCACTAGCGCGACCCGGCTGCCAGATGGAAGGTCCAATGGCGCAATGCTCGGCTCGATGGACAGACCGCGCCGCTTCTCTTCTTTGAGGCGGTCCGTGTCGATCCCGGTGAGGCATCGAACCAGCGAGGTCTTGCCGTGGTCCACGTGTCCTGCAACGCCTATGGTAATGGACTTGTCCATCACTCTCGGTTTCCCGTTTTCTTGTATCTGAGCCAACGCTGGGCCCCTTGCGTAGCTGGCCCCGTTGCGCGCGGAGCGAATAATCATCTGCGGGCCTCCGGTCTATGTCCGATTCATGTTCCGGCGACGGGGTGTTCGTTTGGAGGGGGCAAGGGGAATCGAACCTCCTCCCGGGTTGTCAGACCGGGCCGACGGGTTTGCAGCCCGCGGGGCGCCCAGCACCATTGCCCCCTGAGTGCCTGAAGACGGCCTCTGAGCCTGACTGAAAGAGGTTCTCTAACGAGAGTCTGGGAAAAAGAAGAAAGGGAAAGAATCTTTCGGCCTGGCCCTGAGCCTACCTGACACGGGTAGCTTGCTTTGAGCTTCTTCAGGTGAAGCCGAAAAACCGGTACATGGATGAGCTCCTGATACTCACATGGAGATACCAGAAAAACCGTAACAGGGAATCGACGATATGTCAAATCGAAAATACCGATGTCTGGTCGTGGGAGGGACAACCGGTAGCCATAACACGGGCGGGTTGGGAGAGGTATCCGCAGATTGCGCAGATTTTCGCAGACGAGGATTGGGGGAGGTTTTGGCAAGCGGGCCGACGACATTTTGCTCTGGCAGCTAGATTGTATGAGGGGCTCACTGGTGACGAGATTGCATCTATCGAGAATCACGCTCGCCGTCGAGGATCACTACCACGTCCATGTCCGAGAATGTGTTGGCATCACTCGTGCCCTTGAGCCGAACAGGATGATCCGGAAGACGTGCAGTCGTTCCCCCAACAATGTCTTGAATCGTTCCAAGACTTGCTTTTCCAAATTGGTCATTTTCGCATACTCTTCGCGGGGTCTGCATACAACTGAAGGAGCCCATGGGCGAGGGCATAGGACTCGTCTGGTATTTCTCTCGGAGCCGGTCAGGCCAATGGTCTTAGCCTCATAGGCCCAATCGTGTTTCACGCTCTCCCATTGCCGTCTTCCGCTCGGCTTGCCAGCACGGTATCAGCTCGCAGACCAGAGCTATGTTCAAGAGGACGCCGTGATCGCTCCAGGGGGAATAGCCTTGCTCTTCTCTGGCGCGGAACACGGCCTGTCAATAAAATTCTTCAGGCGATCGCGTACAGTGACGTGAAATCTCCGCAGGTTCTTGTAGAGCACAAGGTTCTCGTGTTGAAGTCGACCGAGCACAATGCTGGGGTGCCTAGATTGAGAACGAGCAAATGTCTTTATCGATTCTCCTGAGAAATATGGACGCTGACGGTCGACGAACCTACGATAAGGCCCTGGGGGAAGAAGCCAGTCGCGTGCCATCACATTGGCCGTGACCTCCTCGGAATCCCTAGTTTCGTTTTCAAACCCCTGTTCGTCTACCCGCACCTGTTGGTGGCCGGCGAGAATGTGGGCAAGTTCATGTGCAAGGGTGAACCAGAAATTGTCAAGCCGGTTGTATCGAAGGGTCAACGCTACTATCGGGTTCGTCCCTGGGATCATCGCTCCATCAATGTAAGTCCGTGGAAGATGCGGGACGATCACGAAATGAATTCCCAAGTCCAGCAAGAAACCCGGGACTCTGTCAATCCGAGTTTCATCAACCGAGAGGTTCATCAAAGCTGGCAGGCTCCGTTCAAGCTTAGCGGCATTAAATTCGTTCACTCGTTGCGCCGCTGCCAAGTACTCGACCCGTCTGATCCAGGCAAGTTTGGCGTAGCATTCCGGCTCTTTTGAGTCGGAGTGACGAAAATTGACAGCAAAGTCTGGTCGATCTTTCAGGCTCGATATCTGCAAGAACGACATCACTTCAGCCACCAGCTTTTCTGTGGAATCAGCCGGCTTTATCCACCCGTGCCTGAGGAGCTCAGATACCGGAACGCGGCTATACAACTCGCTCCTCCTAGCTATTTGCTTCCGATCTTTTTGTTTCTCCGCCAAATGAAGCCTATAGTTGGTCTCCAGGTTCATCCAAAACTCAGGGGAAGTCCCAAGTGCTTCAGACAACTCCAGAGCGGTCTCCGGCGTGATCTGTTTCGTCCCCCTGATGATTTCACTGATAGCCTGTTGCGGTCGTCCCATTATCGCGGCGAGATCTTTCTGAGTCCAATCACGCGCGGCGATCTCACGCTTCAAGATGGTGCCCGGTGATACAACCCTAGCGGGTCTGAGCCGTTCCATCTCGCCTCCTCTTTGGCTAGAGTCTGTAATGATTCTCTATATCTTCTATAGAGAGATACTTGCCTGTCCCGTCCGTTTGGAGCCTCACAATGAGCCGCCATTGCTTATTGAGCCTTAAAGAGTGTTGGCCCTTTCGGTCTCCTGACAGCTTCTCGAAATGCAGCGATCTAAGTGCCCTGAAATCCCTTTCGTCCGCTGCTGCGGCGATATAGCTCATCACTGTGAAGAAGGCATCGACAACCTCAGGGGGGAATTTTTCACACCCTTTCTCGTCCGTGTACAGAGCCCTGAGTTTTTTCCCCTAAATCGGAATCTCACCCATTCCTCCCAGGCAAAGAGCGGACACTCAAGAATCACCCCTGGGGTGAACACTCCATGATTTCTTAATACGGCACCTCTAGCGAAATGTCAACAGCCAATTCACCCTATGGGTGAAAACAATAGTATCTTCCGCAGACCGCTGCACTGTGCCACGCGATCGCCCCCGAGGACCGAGATTGACCGAGTCTCAGCATGGTGGTAACGTACATAGGGGAAGTGGTATGCGCGCAGAAAAAAAAGGCCGGCATGTCGGGAGCCGATCGATCCAAGGAGGGTGAGAGCGCACAATGGAGAAGAAGGTGACAATGGTCTATTGGAAAGGAGAGAAGTTCTGGCTGGGCAAGCTGCTGGAATATCCCGAAATCATGACCCAAGGGGAGACTCTGGAGGAGCTGGAAGACAATCTCAGGGACGCGTACCGGCTGATGATCATGGAGGAAGTCCCAGATTCTTATGAGCTGAAAGAAATTACTCTGTGAAGCGAAACGAGCTCGTCCAGGAATTGACGCAATCTGGGTGCTTCCTTCGCCGCCATGGCTCCCGACACGACATCTACGTCAATCCGGCAACAGGACAAAGCCAACCGGTTCCAAGACATAGTGAAATAGATGATGCTCTAGCCAAGCACATCAAGAAATACCTTGGGCTAGAGCCGAAGTGACTCGCCGTCACACCTTGAATCGAGCACGCATCTGCTACTGCCTGAGGCTGACCCTATGCGCCAAGCCGCCCCCCTATGCTCAAGCGCCTACGGGACCGATTTTTTGAAGCACCGGTAAAATCGGTGATCGACGTGCCCTCGAAAGGTATCCAATTCCACTCAAGCACCTAGCAGAGTCTCTTGTCGGACCATAGGTCCGGGGTGGCGGGGTCCCTTTTCCGTAATCTATGCCTCCTCTTCAGCTCCAACCGCCGCAGCCTCGACTGCTTCCACTATTTTCTTGTACCCCGTACAACGACAGAGATTGGACGATACAGACCGGACGATCTCTTCTCTGGTTGGGGTCAAGCTCCTGTCCAAGAGGCCTTTAGCAGTCATGATCATACCGGGAGTGCAGAATCCACACTGAACAGCCCCCTTTTCCATAAAGCTCTGCTGAAGCGTGTGCAGCTTGGTCCCATCTGAGAGGCCCTCGATGGTGACCACCTCGGCTCCGTCAAGCTCGGCTGTCAGCACTATGCACGACCGAGTGGGAATTCCGTCCAAAAGCACGGTGCAGCTTCCGCACGCACCCATGCCACAGCCCTCTTTGGCGCCGGTCAGGTCCATTCTATCTCTCAAGGTTTCAAGTAGGGTCTCGTACGGTCTGACTTCAAGAACCGAGGACTCTCCGTTCACCTGCAGTGCGACTTTGATTCTTTCCATTACCTCACCTCTCCCAGCACCTTTTTCACAAGCCTTCGCGCCAGCACGGGAATCATGCGTTTCCTGTACGCGGGATCGAGCACTGCATTAGCGGCAAGCCTGAGTTGCCTGAGAACAGTCTCAATTGCTTCTTCAATGGATTCCTGAAAGGGTTGAGTTACTCCGGCTACGTATGGCCTCGCTCCCACTGCTCCAACTGCAAGCTTCCCTGTGCCGTCAACAACGGAAAAGGCCAAACCCAGGAGGGGATAGTCAATGGATCCGCGGAGACGCAACTTTTCGTAACCTCCGGCGCTCCTCCTCTTGGGAACGAGGATCGCGGTAAGTATCTCTCCCTCATGCAGCGTGAAAGGGTTTTGTGCCGTCCCGCCATAGAGGTCCTCCAGGGGAAGACGGCGTGTCCCGTCGGGGCCAGCAAGCTCAATCAGAGCGGACAGAGTGCAAAGCGCCATTGCATTGTCGCTGCAGTAGTTAGCGAAACACGCCCTAGCCCCCGGGACTGCATTGCAGCTCTCGCCACCCATTTTCAGGCAGAAGCCCTTGGATTTGCGCCAGAATTCCGATTGGTTGTAGAAGAGGCATCGGGTGTCCTGGAGGAGATTTCCGCCAATGGTGCCTCGCATCTGAAGGGTTTCACACGAGGTTGCCTGCAGCGAAGCTTTCAGCGCAGGGAAGAAACTTGCCACAAGCTCGTTTTGACTAAGGTTGAATATGCGCACGAGGGCCCCGATTCTAACCCATTCACCCTGATCGTCTGTTTCCGTGAGCGTGCGAATGCGTTTGAGATCGATCACAGCTCGCGGTCGTTGAAGTCCGAGCTTCAGGCGCGGAATCAGGTCCGTACCACCACTGAGGTACACGGCCTTGCCTTGAAACTCCTGATAGAGGCTGATAGCTTCCTGGACATCGCTAGGGCTTCTATAGTAAAATTTCGAGCTTATCATGATTCACCCCCTGTTTTTGCGATGTCCATGGCTTTCATGACTCGATCCGGAGTGAGGGGAAGCTCGTTGAGGGGCACGCCCAGAGCGTTGTTCGCAGCACAGACCACTGCGCTGTACGCATTCATTCTCGTCGTCAGTCCGCCTTCCTTCGCCCCGAATGGGCCCTCAGGGTCGTTGGATCGTACAATCACGGTCTGGATTTCAGGCATGTCACACGCGAGCGGCATCTTGTACTCGAGAAGATTCGGGTTCAAGAGATGCCCACCGGCCCATCGGGTCTCTTCCATGAGCACTGCCACGCCCGCTTGCTGCACTGCACCTTCTATCTGACCCTCCACTGCCATGGGATTGATGGGGTTGCCACAGTCGTGAGCCGAGCAGAAGTGGGGTAATGCGATGCTGCCGGTTTCCATGTCGACGCTCACCTCAGCCACGGAGCAGCCGAAAGAGAAGGTTCCCGCCATTTGACCATAGGGTCGCTTGACCCATTCTCGCTGGAGATCGATTTTCGGCATGTAAGCTCCATTGCCCGAGATGGGCTTGCCTTGAAAAAACGCTTCCCTCACTACCCACCGCATGGGCATCGTTTTCTTGGGATCGGTTTTGGAGATCACCATGCGATCCTTCAGGTCAAGATCTTCCACAGGATGTTTCAGTTTGGTGGCGGCAAGGGTCAGTATCTGATTCTTCGCGTCTTCACAGGCCCGTTTCACTGCATTCCCTCCGACGAAGGTTGCAGCCTGCGAATAGGCCCCAGGATCGAGGTTGGTCACTTCAGTATCCGCATTCACGAGATTGATGTCCTCCATCGGTATGCCGAGCACCTCGGAAGCAATCTGAACTACCATGGACTCATTGCCCATCCCTGTATCCACAACCCCGGTGACGAGAGTGACCTGGCCGTCATCGTTTATCTTTACGGAACAGGTGGATCCTGACCTGAATCCCATGGGAAATCCGCACATGATTGCAACGCATCCGACGCCAATGCCCTTTCCTTTAGGCAATCTCGACCACTTGTCTTTCCACTGGGCGACAGAAGTCGCCTTTGTAAGCGGTTCCTCCAGACCGCCGCTGATGATCAACGATTTCGTCGCGGTCTCTTCTCCCACTTTGAGCCCATTCTTGAGTCTAATCTCCACGGGATCTATTCCAAGCTCTCGGGCGAGCAGGTCCAACTGCATTTCGTTGCCCGCGAGAAAGGCCCTGCCGTGGCATCCGTACATTCCTCGAATTCCCTTGTTGGTGAAAACCCTATACCCGTCGTACCTCACATTGGGGAAACGGTATGTTTCCTCATACACATAGTACGGAATGGATGTGGCTATAGGGCCGGTGCTGCTATATGCGCCACCGTCGTAAACGACCTTGAGCTCTTTGGCAATGACCGTCCCATCCCGTCTGACGCCGGTTCGTATCGTTGCCTTCATGTCATGCACTTGTCTCGTACAAGTCGCGTTTTCTTCTCGCGTTAGTGCCAGACGCACCGGTCTCCCTGTTCTTATGGAGAGGAGCGAGGCCACAAAATCGCCAGGGGATACCTCCGATCTGGACCCGAAATGTCCGCCTACACAGATTCTTCTCACACGGACCCTGTTCAAAGGCATGTTGAGGAGATTGGCCAAAGCCTTGGCCCGCACATGCGGTCCGGCATTGGGCATCCACAGATCAAGGTACCCGTTGCTGTAGCTCGCCACGACTGCATAGGGCTCCAGCGTCGAATAGGCTTCTCCCGCGGCTTGGAATGTATCTTCCCGGACGAGGTAGGCTTCTCCAAAGGCTTTGTCAACGTCACCAACCTCTATGTGAACATGAATGTTAATGTTGTTGGGGAACGCATGGTGAATAAGTGGTGCCCCCTCATTCATCGCTTCCTCTGGGGTGAATACGGCCGGCAGCGGATCGTATTCAACCTCGATAAGGTCCAAGGCCTCCAGTGCTGTTTCTTCGTCTACAGCCGCCACCCCGGCCACGTCTTCCCCGATGTACCTGACCTTGTCAGGGGCGAGCATCGGATGGTCTTGGGTGTATTTGAATACGCCCCACTTCACACCGAACCCATCAGAAGCTGTCACCACAGCATGAACTCCAGGTAGTCGCAGGGCCTTGCTGGTATCAATCCTGAGGATGTTTGCGTGGGCATGTGGACTTCGTAAGACCTTCGCGTGCAGCATTCTCGGAAGTTTGAGATCGGCAGTGTAGAGCGCCCGTCCAGTTACTTTGGCAAGGCTGTCGGTCCTCCTCACTCTCTTACCTACAACCCCGTATTCCTCGCGCATCGTGGTATCCCCTCTCACGAGTTTACAGAATCCGAAATTGACCATTGACGTTAGGTCTCATGTTCACAACCGAAAGCTGAAATGATTCTCCGTCGAATTCAATGATGTTCAAGCATCCGTAGTCCTGCCCGAGGCGAAAGACGTTGTCTAACGGTGCCTCGAGGAGGTGGCAAAGAATCACCCTGTTGACTCCTCCATGGGCCACGACCATGATGTCTCCTTCGGCTTCGTATACGATCCGATCGAACGCTGGAATGACCCTCTCTTTCAAATCCTCGAAGCTTTCGCCTCCCGGCGGCCTGTACGTGGCGAGGTGGGTTCCTCTCTCCAACCATGCATCCGGAAACCGCCGAGCGACCTCTGCAACGGGGAGTCCCTCCCAATCTCCAAGCCGAATTTCCCGGAACGCAGGCATGGGCTCAACCGGCTGCTTGCGTGTGCCGGCTATGATTTCTGCGGTCCGTACGCATCGGTCAAGGTCGCTGCAACAGATTCTTGACAGGTCTACCTCATCGAAAAGGCCGTTCCACCTGTGGGCCTGTCTGAGTCCCTCTTCTGTCAAAGGGGTATTTCTTTGGCCCACAAGACAATTTTCAGACCGTATTTCACCATGCCGTAGCAAGTAGACTCTGAATTTCTGATCCACCGTCTTCATCCCTATGCACCGTCAAAGTGGATTCCAAAGACAGGCCGAGAATGGCCTCGCATCGGCGCCGTATCATCTCCGCTCTATCGAATCGATCCAGCAGGGAGCGGTACGCTACGGGATCGTCACGGCACTTTTGGACTGCCTTTTCGAACCGATCACGTAAAGATGTGACGACGCATCCCTGAACTACCTTGTCTGCCAGATACACCACTTCCCGTTCGTCAACCGGATCCCTATCTCCAACGGATATATTGGTGTGTGCCGCTACAACATCTGCGACAGCAGAGAATCCCATTTTGGAAATCATTTCGGCCCCAACGACCGCGTGGTCCGGCTTCCCCTTGGCAATGTCGTGCAGCATTGCTGCAGCAAGTATGAGCTCCATATCGAGCCGCACACCGTGCTGGATTAGCGCCGACGCCAAACGAAGCGCCACGCCGGCCACGACCTTTGAATGTTGAAGCGTTTCTGGGTGCACTCGAAACTTGTGCAGCAACAACGCATTGAGCTCTCGGGGTGTGGGAACATCGTATCGGCGGAATCGTTCAAGAAGCACTTCGTAGTCAGCCGGGGTGTCGAGATCGAACAGGATCATCTCATCCGCCACGTGTATGTGAGCGATCTCGTTCGCGTGGTTACTAAAAACAGCCCGAAGTCCGCCATCCCCCGAATACGCGAGAATCTCGTTTCTGTAGCACGCACTCACTAGGGGAGGGTGCCCCTTTTTCCCGAGAAATGCGGGGAGCACAATCTTGCTCTTGTTGCGCCGAAAATATTCAAGGAGCTCCACAACGGTCTGTGGGCGAACGAGGGGTATATCTGCCGGCAGCACGAAGAACGCGTCAGAAGCTGGGCTCAGTGCATTGACTCCTGCCTGGATCGATGAAAACATGCCGAGCTCAAACTGCCGGTTCAGAACAACCCGGGCTTTGCACGACTGAGCGATCGGAATAGTCTGATCCGCAGCGTGACCCACGACGACGATCACATCTTCGATGCCCACGTCCCGAAAGAGCAGTACGACGCGCTCCAGGACGGTTTTGTCTCCCACCCTGAGGGTAGGCTTCAGGACTCCCATACGTCTGGAATAGCCGGCTGCGAGAACAAGGGCAGATACCTTATTGCTATGCGGAGTCGCATTCTCCGAATGCGGCCCTTTTTCACTGCCATGATTCTCGCGTTGGCTGCTCATTCTCACGTGATCTCCTTCAAACCGAGATCGGGCTATAGTATTCCACTTCGGGGAGATCGTGCCATTGAAAAAGCAACGCTGTATCAATCATGCGGTCCGGGCTTCTTGTTCCGCATCCTTTTCCTTGTGGGCCAATGTGATGGCGTTAATAGGACACACATCCCGGCAATCTCCACAGTTTGTACAGTTGATTTCCGCAGGCCGCGTCTCGGCAAAACAGGATCTTCGGCAGGAATCGCATTCATTGCAAGCAGATGTCTTGAGATATCTCAGGAACGAGATCCGGCTCAACAGCTCCAACAGCCCACCGGTAGGACACAGGTATCGGCACCAGAAGTGTGGAATAATCAGGGCGAAGGACAGACCGCCGATGATGAATCCTGTTCTCCAGAGCCAAAGCTGATCAGCATGTTCGAAAGTCAAGGAGACTGAGCTCAGGAATTCGCCTGTCCTAATTGGTATCGCCCATCTGGGATTGTTCAGCAGAAAGAACACGACCAAGCTTGCGACTACCACGGGATACTTGCTGATCGATTCAACGGAGTTTCTGACCTTTCCTTTGAACAGGGCAATCTTTCCGAGAAGCTCTGAAACGAGACCACCAGGGCAGGCCCAACCACAAAAGGCTCGCCCAAAAATGAGGCCCGATACGAGCAGGCCGACCCATACCGGTATCCAAAGGTCTCGGCCCGGGCACTGGAGCACTGGGCAATTCCCGCAGCTTACATACGGAACGGCGAAGGGACAGCGAAAAACCCCGTAGAAGGAAAACTCACCCAGAATTACCAGGAAGCCCAGTTGAGAAACTCTCCTTTTCCAATTGCCTACCGGTGTTTCACGCATCTTTCACCCCATATTTCTGGATGAGCCGTTCGCCTTCAACCGACGCAGCGGGGATGAATCCTGCCGCCTCAAAAAAATCCTGGCCCTCCTTTGAAGTGATGAATTTCACGTAAGCCTCAGCAAGATCTCTGTTGTGGGCATACTTCATGACACCGATCACGAAGGACACGGGCTTGGGCGGGAAGAATTCTTCAGGGATCTCGATTACCTCCATCTTGCCCGCAAACTCGGGCTTCTTGGTGAGGCGAAACTCCATCACTGCCACATGGCCGCTCCCTTTGATTACGTCTGGTACCACGCTTTGCACACAATCACCTACAACTACAGCATTTTTCTGTGCCTGTTCCAGTACACCGGCTTTCTTGAGTATAATCGTGGAAGCCTCTCCGCCGGGCGGCGATGCCTTGGGGGACAAAACCGTCTTAATACCGGGTTTCCCCAGATCCTGAATCCCTCTTATTTCCCCTGGATTCCCTTTGGGGGTCACAAGCACGTACTTCGTGAAGCAGAGAGGGACGAAGTGGAGCATCTTTCCCTGGGCCTTGAGTTTCTGCGCCAATTCAAGCACCCGAGGAGCGAACACCTCCGTCTGGGCACTCCCAAGCAGTGACTTACCCAAAGCCGCGGCAAAAGCGCCGCAATAGTCTATTCTGCAGCCGCTCATTTCCTGGAATACCTTGTTTGCCGGAATGAAAGCCTCCGCCAGTCCACCACATGACCACACCTGAAGAAATTCATTCTTGAACGGCGATGCCGACGCTTCTGGGCCTAGCAACAGACCGCCGGCTGCAGCCAAAGACGTTGTCTTCAGGAAGCCGCGTCGGCTGATATTGTTGTGGTTTTCGTTCATCTCGCCTGTTCCTTTCCTGGAATGCCTTCTGCATCTGCTCTGCACTGTTTGCAATGACCGAACACCGGAAGTATTTTGCTACACAGCCTCCTCAACCGATCCATGTAACGCTCATCAGGCTTTCTCATATTCCTAAATCGGCCCCGTGGAATCAGGGGAATGGGGTTGAAAACGCCGGCTCCGAACTCCCGAACCTTTCGGGCAGTGTCTATGATGTGGGCTCCGTTGATCTCAGGAATGACGACATAGTTGACCTTGATGAACATCCCGGCCTCAACTGCTGATTGAACGCCCGCCTCTTGATTCCGAATTAGGATTTCGGCTGCGGGGCGTCCGACATAGACGCGGCCATCTTTGGTGACCGTGGGCTGAATTTGAGCCACGATGGACGGATCGAATCCGTTTATGGTGACAGAGAGATGCTGTACGCGCAGCGCCCGCAGGTCCTCACACCGGTCGGGCAGATTTAGCCCATTGGTGCACAAGCAGAGGGTTATCCCTGGATATTCTTTTCTTACGAGGTTCAAGGTCTCGAAGGTCTGCTCGTTCGCAAGCGGCTCTCCTGGTCCAGCGATCCCGATCACTGCTTTCTTGCCCCACCGTCGCAGGAACCCGCGGGTTTTGTCGATTGCCTCGAGCGGGGAGAGGACTGCCGCAGAGACCCCAGGGGCGACCACGGAGGCAGCTTTGTGAGACACCTGTCTTTCGCAGTACCCGCAGCGCGTATTGCAGTGGGGGGCTACAGGTAGATGAAGCCTTGGAACTGTGTGATGCGCCTGTCGATGCATGCACGGATGAAAAGGCAGTTCATAATTGCTCGCTTCCCGGGAGGAACCGCATACGTCATGTGTCCATGAATCCGGGGCCGAACTTGGATATCCGGAACGGCAAGGGCCGGCCAGTGCCGTAGCGGGAACCGCGGATGCTCGAAATCGATTTGGATCTGTCATACAAAGTCCTCATTGGAGAAGATGCAGCACTCACCTGGAATTACACGGACCGCGGCAGAGATTGTGCTCGTGGAGGCCTTGTCCGTGCGGAGGAGCCCGTTCGAGAAAGTCTCAAATAGAGCGCAGGATAATACAAAGCTACCCGATATTGCAAATAGGAAGATCCGATGGTTATCCCCGGCCATCGAGAAAACCCGGATTGACTCGAGCTTCAGGGCCCTTACCAACCGCGAGATTGTGGCTGCCGATTTTTCAAACCATGTGGGGTAGCCTTTTAGGCTGCCAATATCTCAGATCATGTGGGGTAGCCTTTTAGGTTGCCATCTTTGAAGAATGCACGCTGGAAAGCGTGCACTACATGGGTGTGCCACAGCCGCGATCGGGGGCATCCCGTCCTGTGGGGTAGGCTTTTAGCCTGCCAATATTTCAAACCATGTGGGGTAGCCTTTTAGGCTGCCATCTTTGAAGAATGCACGCTGGAAGAAACTGTCTCAAAACGCGGCATGCACCAAACATCGTAGCACGATTGGGCGTCGATGCGTGGAAAGGCACCCTCACCCCAACCCTCTCCCAGAGGGAGAGGGAGCGGAAAGAATCCCCTCTCCCTCGCTTCGGGGGAGAGGGTCAGGGTGAGGGGGTGTGCCACGATTATCACGGACTGCCGGCTTTTGAGACACTTTCGGAAAGCGTGCACTACATGGGTGTGCCACAGCCGCGGTCGGGGACATCCCGTCCTGTGGGGTAGGCTTTTAGCCTGCCAATATTTCAAACCATGTGGGGTTGAACCGGAGTCCCGCCCGTTGGCTCGTCCGGGCTTCCTATTCTGAAGAGCATACCAGGGAGAAACGACGATTTGACATATCGACATAGCCGATGTATTATCTGTCCAATTAAACTTCTCCAGGAGAGCTCAATGATTGGCGGGCCTAAGCTGGCATGTCCAAATTGGTGCCAAGACGTTATCAACCTCAAATCATTCGCCCTTGATTACGGTTTCCACGGTATTGATTGGACCCTGCGGCCGGATGATCTGCCGACCAATCGGTCGGAAGAGGCGTGCTTCGTGAGCGCGATGGCAGGGCTCGCTCCCCTGGAGGTTCGGTATCACCTTTTTTTCCTCGATCATGAGCTGGGAGACCTCGACGCGGAAAAAGCTCGCTCAGCGATGCGCGACTTCTACTCTGCACTTGACCTGATCTCCGCGGTGTCCGGCCGTTACGCGACTGTTCACGTGGGCCTCGGGAGGGATACCATGGAAGGGATTTCCTGGGACAGGACAATTACACACCTGAGAGATGTCGCAGCCAAGGCTCGACACCACGGAATTCGGCTCTGCCTGGAGAATCTGGTGCGAGGCTGGAGCGGCAGGCCGCACCTCTACGAGAAGCTCATTCGCAGGAGCGATTGCTGGGGCACTCTGGACATAGGGCACGCGCACGTGTGTGACTCCGTCATGAGCCAAGCCTACGGCGTCGAGGATTTTGCTCTTCCCCATCCCGGAAAAATCTTAAGCGCTCACATCTATCACGAAGAGACCGCTGAGGGCCACATCCCTCCTCGTGACTATTCAGACATCGAGGACAGATTGCGTCTGTTAAGACGACTGCCCCTTTGTGATTGGTGGGTGCTGGAATTGAGAGAGGAGGCGGCCCTTCTGAAAACCCTCGATTGTGTGAGCGAATTCCTTGCGATCACGGAAGCCCGTGTGGCAGTGTAAAGCACTTCATGTCCTGCAGAGAACGTCGTCTTTGAGCCTTAGTACACGAGCTCATACGTACGGTTACGAATCTCAGGGTTGTGAAGAAGAGAAATGAGGGTGATCATTGATTTCTTCATGCCCTGAAGTGCAAATCCCCCACTGAGTCTTGGCAGAATACATGTCCGTAATTATGAAATCCTCTACTTACCGTGCGCTTTCTCGGCATGGTGCGCAGACGAGATGCAGCCCTGTCTTTCCTTCCTGCGGCCACAACTGACGAACGGTCTTCCCGCACTGCGTACACACGCAGGGATCGAATCGCTGCGTCAACGGGTTCCAGATCATGCTGAGAGTCCCCTTGAGCTTTCTGTACGAGAGCCGGATCGTCAACTGAACCACCGGCACGAGAAGACGCAGGGCAGCCCGTCCCGTTACCTCCACGATTACGGAGTACTTGTGCTCCAGATCCCGGATTTTCGCATTTAACTCATCAGGAAGACCCTCAATCTTGAGCAACCTCTTTTCACGGAGATTTTGACTCAGATTGGGTCGGGCAAGATCAGCCTCCATTTCTTGCTGCAATGCCGCGTAATATTCCCTGGTGCTCTTGACATCTCTGTGGAGCCTTCTGCGCATTCCTTTGACAAAAGCCTGCAGCTCCGTGGCACTGATTTCTCGGGCAATCTGGAGCGCCTGATGCAATGCCCTGTCCGGTGAGCTGTCGAATTGGGGCGGTATGTGGCCTTGGGGATACGGCTCCACTTGAAAGTCGCGCCAGAGTGTTTCCAGGCCGGGAACATGAGCACAAGTTCGCTCGTTCATGGCTACCTGAACGAGTCCCTCTTTCCGTTCGTCGCTCCGGGCAACGTAATGACAAACGAGTACAAGGTAATTGGCCACAGTCTCCGCGCGGCTTGCGATTGTGGAGCGCATTCCCGCCAGTTGAAGGTCTTGCGCGAGGACGGTTTCAAACCCGGCTTGCTTCAGATACTGAACCTCGGCGCGGGCGTAGACAACAGGAACATCATCCGTCGCTATGCGGATGATCCGATCCACAATGGGGCTCCCGTAAATCAGAGGAGCCTCCTCCCCTCCGATCACGGCTTCCTCAGGCAGTTCCAGCAATCCGGCCAGGTCTGCAGGGAGCAAGGACAGCACCTTGCCGTCTCGCTCTTCCACCACGCCGCCGTATCTCTCGATCAAGTTTGCGGCAAACTTTGTCAGGGCTGCGCTTGCGGATGTGGTCATACTCCGAAGTCCTCTCCGAAGAGTTTCTCGTCGAGCTCCTTTGCCTTATTGTAAGCAAGCCGAGCCTTCTTCAGGCTGTCGGAAAACGCCTCAAATGCTTTCCGGAGATCGTCCTTTCCTGCATTGTTCGTCCAGATGCTGAAGACCATGTCCGAAAACTCTCTTTCGTCTTGCAGATGACCGAGGATCATATCCACTTCGCCTACCACGAGCTCGAACATGTTTATCTTTCTGTCCAGCACTTCCAGAATGTGATCCTCGATACTTCCTGCAGCACAGAAATTGTAGACCTGGACTTCCTTTTCTTGCCCGATTCGATGGATGCGACCGATTCGCTGCTCGATTTCCATGGGGTTCCATGGGAGATCGAAATTGATCATGATGTTGCAGAACTGCAGGTTGTAGCCCTCTCCGCCCGTGCCGGTGGCCAGGAGTACTGGAACGCCGTTTCTGAATTCTTCCACCGCAGCCGCCTTCTCGGCCTGAGCGAGGCCGCCGTGCAGCACGGTATGGCGAATGCCATGCTGCTTGAATGCATCTCGAAGGTGGTGCAACGTGCTGAGGAAATTGACAAAGACAATTTTTCGATCGGGCAGAGATTTAAGAAGCTCCAGCACAGTGCGTGTCTTGCTCCCTGTGCCGATTCCCGCCCCCATGGCGAGCAATTCTTCGACGCGAGATCTGATTTCAGGGTCCTGGACGGTCGCGAGCTTTTCCAGCGTCCCGAGAGCAGCGCGATGCGATGAGCCCGCGGCCTCGAGAAGCTTCCTGAGTGCCATCCTTGTGATACTGGGATTCGCTTTTGCAGCCGCGTGAGTGACAAGTGCTGAGACCCCGTCGTAAAACCGTTGCTCCAAATCCGTGGCAGTCACGCGGGTGGTAAACGCAAAACGGGGCGGTAGCCGAAGCTGAGTCACCGAACGCGTGTTGCGCACCATGATTTCCTTGAGCAGGCCTTTGAGCAGCTCTCTGTTGCGGGGGCTCGTTGGCTTGCCGCGAGCCACAAATTTTTCGAGGAAACCTTTCCGAGTTTCCAAATGGCCCGGTTTCAGGATCGTGACCAGGTTGAAGAGCTCATCCACCCGGTTCTGAACCGGAGTAGCGGTGAGAAGAAGAAAGAACGTCTTCCGAATAGCGTTTACGAGCTGCCAGCTTCGTGTACGATGGTTCCTCAGGTGATGTGCTTCATCCACGATGACCATGTCGTACGTTCGGGAGGTTACCGCGTCGAAATGGCGGGCAGTCCGTGCAGCGGCTATCGAGGCGACGATCAGGGGTTGGGACCAGAACCGATCGAGGTCCTGACGGAAAAGGGGATCATTGGAAGTTGCGAATTCCAGGCCGAACTTGTCCCGGAGCTCTTCCTGCCACTGGCCAACCAGTGAGCTGGGCGTAAGCACAAGGGCCGTTCTTACCAGCCCGCGCAGGAGATACTCTTTGAAGATCATGCCGGCTTCGATGGTCTTTCCAAGTCCGACCTCATCCGCGAGAATCGCACGCCCCCGAAATGTTTTCATCACCTTACGAGCAGTTTCCTGCTGATGCCAGAGAGGCTCCACATTGCGCAACGTTGGCAAGCAGAGAAGCTGGTCGAACGAGACACGAAAAGAGTGCTTATATGCCTGGAGAGCAAGCTCGAAAGAACGTCTGTCAGCCTGCCGGCATTGCCTGATCGCGTCGATTACCAGGTTCGCGTCGGCTTTGTATTCGATCATAATGTCGGGCAACGTTTCGAAGGCCACGGGGGGAGCAGGCTCCTGTGGAGTCTCCGGGCCGGTCGCTACCTGCGTTGGCGGCGACTCGATCCCCGCAGTGGGGCGCGAATTTCCCGACGTTCCATTCGCTGAGACTTCTCCGGAAGACTCCTGTGGCCGCTCGGAGCCGGCGGGGTAAACGTTTCTTCTGGAGGCCCCGTACACCTGCATCATGGCCTGAGCATATTTGAGATATGTCCGTACATCCTCAACACGTTTCTTTTTTCCCCAGCCGGTGTTGAGAAAAGGGTCCTGAAGAACGGACTCAAAGATTTCAGCAGCCACCTCATAATCACTCCGATCCAAGGCCAGCTTGCCCAGTGAAAAACAGTCCTTCCAATTTCCTAGCAGACCCTCTCTCCATTTCCAGACGAGGATGGCGAAATGTTTTTTGCGATCTCCCAGCATTCGGACAGAATCAAGCGCAAGATCCCACGCGTCCATGTGGTTCGGTCGCTTCTCGAGAATTTTCACCGCATGTCTGAGGGAGCGTTCATAGTCTCCGTCATTGTAGGAGTCCACTGCTAGGCCGAAGTGATCCTCCAGGTGCTCCATTCTGGCGAGTTTTTCTGCCCGGAGCCGCTTGGCTTGGCTGACCTTCTGACGCTTGAGCCTCTTCCGTTCCTTGGGGTGAAGAGCCATGGTTCTTCTCGACCGAGGGTTCGTGCAGTAGTTGGCAGACAACAGTTCTGCCCACCCATGAGTGTCACCTGGATGGCTGGGAACTATAGTCAAGGCTGTCTCGGTCAATCAAGGAAAAATGACATGCATGCCGAAGATTTGTGAGAGTGTGCGGCCAAGAGCGCATTTAGGGGTCGGCCGGAGAGGCGGTTCCCGGTATGGTTTCCTCTCAGGTCACGAATGGGGTCACCATAGTGTCTTCGGGGCTACAACCTCGACTCGCCGTTGTTGACATACTCACTATCATAGTCTGTTGCAGAGCCAGGGGTAAAAAAAGAGGCTCAGAATGATCAAGATAACGACAATGGACTTGCGCAGGAATCTGGGCCAGATTCTTGACACGGTGGCGGAAAAGAACGAGCAGGTGATAATTTCCCGTGCCAACCGTCCCCTCGCTGTAATCCTTTCCATCGCGGAGTTCGAGGAAAAGGTTCTGAGGAAGAATCGGACAGAGAAGCTGCGCAAGGTGGCCGCTGATATGGATGACTGGCGAGAGCGGCACCGGAATGAACTGGAAATGGTTGACGTAGTGCGGGCGGTGCGGGAAATCAGGGAATCACGATGATCGTCCTGGACGCGTCTGTTGCCCTGAAGTGGATCTTTGTCGATGAGGATGGCGCCGCGGATGCTCTTGCCATCCGCGATGACCACATTTCGGGTAAAAACGAAGTTGCCGTGCCATCGGTTTTTTTTCTATGAGATCGCCAATGTCCTGGCGACAAAGGTGAGACTCTCTGCCACCGAAGCCCAAGCTGCTTTCAGACTCTTCTGGGATTTTGAGCTCGATGTGTGTGACCTGGACGCAGACGATTTCCTCGAAGCCTTACGGATTTCCTACAAGAACCTGATCAACGTATACGCTGCCTGTTACCTTGTGCTGGCGTTGCGCCTTGGCTGCCCACTGGCAACCGCGGACGTCAAGTTCAGGGAGAAGGTTTCGGAGTATGGAGTGGTACGATTGATCGGTCAGCGCGATTGATTGGGAGGCACGCTCTGATGCAATGTGATGGGATAAGTCTTGACATCTTTGCATTTGTGCCCGGTCTTATCTTGTACTCTCAAGTCCTGCCGCCAGACAGGGATTCGTTTCCGCGCGTGTGCACACACGATTGACCTCTTGACTGAGGCTGCACAGATCACGGCCCAATCGTGTGGAGAGGTAGGTCAGGGAAAGGTGATGTTCATACCAAACGAGAAGGGCTAGCATTGGCCGGGGTCTCCGTGCCATTCTTAGCAGTTCACTCCGTCAAATCCAAACGTGTTGAGCCTGACCCCGCCCGAAATGAACGGTTGACAGGGACGCGGGGTCTGAATACAATAGGACATGAGAGAGTCCAAAGCGCGCGGACGCATGAGCCGCAAACCGAGTCCTTCGGGACTTTGAGAGCGCTGCGGACTTTTCTTATTCTGTGACAGGGTAGAACGTTATGAGCCTGTAGGTTTGACATCCATCCTCGATCCTCCCGCTCCCGATGATAACCCTGAACCGTTCCTTTGTGGGAGCCTTTCCCTCTAGCATCAAATTTCCATCCCTCGTAAGGATCGGGGGGTCTTCAGACTCCTCGAGCAGTTCCTTGACACAGGGCAAAAGCCGGTAGCGCCTGGCTATGTTGGGCACGTATCGTTTTGTATCGACATGTCTGAATCCCGCGTTGAGGTAGACCTTTCTTAGGGGCTCACCAAAGCACTTGACAAGTACGTACGGATGCGGCCCGGGGCATTCAGCCTGCCAGTTCTTGATAAACTCATAGGCCGCAGGCATGACCTGTGTGGGCCTTTTCGAGGTTATGGGATAGGGGAAGACCTTGCATTTGTACATGGGGCGGAAGATTATCACAATCAGGTAGAAAAACCGCCGCCTTTAGCGAAAACTTCAGTCTTGTGGAGAAGAGAGAAGAGAGAAGAGAGAAGAGAAGGGAACAGGCTTGACATTTCTGCATTCCATGGGTGAGGCGCTCGTTCAACACGGAAAGAGCTGGAAGTGCTCCGAGACCCGGGCCACGATCGGTATGGTGGTAGCGCTCAGAGATCGCCTGCCACTAATCGCCAGCGTCCAGCTCTTGCGACGAGATTCGTCCAGCCTCACTCAGGCGGTCAATCGTTTGCGTAAACGTGTGGAAACGGATCCCTGTCTCGCGGGCGCTTGTGACGGTATGAGACAAGGGCGTGAAAAAATAGACATGAGTCAAGCGTGACCCTCTATCCGTTTCCTTCCCAAGAATTGTTCTGTGGACCTCCTAGACCCACCTAACACCCGTCAACCCGATGGAAATCCTGCCACAGAGACTACAGGCCACTACCCGCACCGGACAGCAAAAAAATGTTCCCAATAAAGAAGCCTTGCGGATTGGCCCCAAATAGGGTATCTTAAACCCCGAAATGGGGACAACACCAAACAAGCTGAGCTCCGCATTATTCGGCAAGGTCCGTTCCTCCGTACTCGCTCTCCTCTTCCGTCACAGTGACAAGTCTTTCTACTTTCGAGAAATAGAGCGGTCTGTCGGCATGGGAAGAGGAGCAGTCCAAAGGGAACTGGAGAATCTTGTCAGTGCCGGGTTGGTGAGCCGACGCAAACGAGGCAACCAGGTTCATTATCAAGCCGACCCTCAATCGCCCATCTTCTCTGAAATCAAGTCTCTCATGGTCAAGACCGCGGGAGTAGCTGACGTGCTTCGGGAAGCTTTGAACACCTTGGAGGATCGGATAACGACCGCATTCATCTATGGTTCGTTGGCAAAAGGAATGGAAAGAGCCGATAGCGACGTGGATGTCCTCGTTGTAGGGGACGTGCCGTTCTCAGAAGTAGTGGATGCCTTGGCTTCGGCACAGGAATCCCTCGGTCGAGAAGTAAACCCATCCGTGTACCCGGTCGAAGAGTTCATGACAAAGGTCTCGGAAGGACATCATTTCTTGACCTCCCTTGCCGGAGAGTCGAAAATATTCCTCATTGGAGACGAGGATGTCTTTGAAGGACTGGTTGAGAAACGGCTGGTTGGTTGAACACAAGACCACGCCCGCGGAGATTGCGGAGCTGTTGGCCATAGCCGATCGAGACCTGGCTGATTGCCGGGTCGATGGTCTCAGTCCTGACTGGAGACTCAACATAGCCTACAACTCGGCTCTCCAGGCATCAACCGCAGCACTCGCTGCTTGTGGATACCGGGCCTCGAGAGACTCTCATCACTACAGGGTGATTCAGAGCCTATCCTTGACCATAGGAGCGGAATATTCCCTCGTACGAAGGTTCGACGCATTTCGGAAGAAGAGAAATATCGGCGGGTATGAGCGGGTTGGCACGGTGTCGAATCAGGAAGCAAGCGAGATGATTGCTCTGGCTGAGCGTATCCGGCAGGAACTGAAGGATTGGCTCAACGCCCATCATAGTGAGCTTGTTTCGTAGGAGCAGGATCGATTCAGCAGCCTCGCTCCTCTCTTGATTCTTTTCAAAGATCTTTCGTAAATCGTCAACCTTGAACATCCATCACTCCAACGTGCCGAGCATAGGCCGGGACGACCGGCAAGTATCTGACGTCACATGCACGAAAGGACCCTTCTTCTCTCATCGCCGGACACCTCACCAGCAAGGTGTCCCCCCACCTATCACAATCCGCTCTCTCGTACCGGCCATTCTCAATATCAGATCAAGAATTGCCTCGATCAGACCTCAAAACCCTGCGAAACGCGAGTCGCGGGAGTAGAAAGGACCGGCAAGGAGGCTGAACGCAAAAGTTAACCCAAACCGGGGGATTGCGGTGAACGGTTACGATGAAAACAAAAGCCGGGTCATGACCCGGCTAATCATCATTCCACTGTTTGACTCTGCGCTCAAGAAAGCGTTTACAATCCGCACCACGACATACACTCAGATTCACTTCTGTGGATCCATGGATGGTGCATACATCGGTCCAAGCATTCACGTTTCCCTCGCTCGCTTCCGCGACCCTGGATGGATTCGATATACTGTACAAACGGCAGAAAGCGTCCTGATACCCCTTTTTGTCTTACATCCGATTCTTCCATCGTCCTCACCTCACGGTCATCCTTTTCTCGCCCTTAGCATAAGCACGATTTCCAGCCGTGCAACAATTTTACTGGAATTATGGAGCATTGTCGCCATCTGGAGCATTGGACGACCCTGTCATTGATGGCATGGATGGCGTTGGAGAAGGATGAACCCCTGGGCACATTACCCGTCTGCTACAGCATCGACCAGTGCCTTGTGCACGATGTTATTCTTACACCTGTAACCAACGAACTTGACTGCTACCAATTGCCCTGGCTGGAATGAGGCTCCCGCATTGATCGGTCGGCATGTGGCCGGATCGAAGGGGATCTCCTCTCCTGGGGTGCCGATGGGCTCCAGGCCAAGGCTCTCGATCGCTTCTATAACGTGGCTGGCAAGTGCCATCACGCTGCGGCCGGTGATCTCCCGCCCTCGTTCCATGAGGTGTCCCTGCAGGCGCAGTTGGGAAAGGTGCGCTGCTACTGACTCGAACAGCGCTTCAAGACGGTCCGGAGGTGCCGCGACGCGAGCAGCCTCGATCTGGTCGATGCGCGATCGCTGAATTGCAGTGAGCTCCCGCAGCTCGCGCGTTTCCTGGGTGAGCCTGTCGACTCTGCTTCGCAGCTCCGCAATCTCCTCGAGCGCGGCGGCTTCGCCGCGCGTCGGTTTTCCCGTCAGGGCTCGCCAGAGATCTTCGAATCTCCCTTGCATTCTTGTGATTCCCTTTTGGAGAGGTCGTTAGAGTGACCTATCCTTCAACCTCGATGTCGAACTGACCGATCTCGATGCTCGATGGTTCTGCAAGCAGCTCGACATCGTACCTCCATCGCCATTTCATGTGTGCCATGAGGAAATCCAGCCAGTTTTTTTCATTGTCATTGGCCGGCGTTGCGGCGAGGGACTCAATCCGCTCCATGTCAGGTCTTGTGGTCGGCCTCCGAAAGATGCCGGACTGAAAGTTCCACATGACTACCGTGCAATCGTGTCCTCCGCTGATCAACATGCGGCTTTCCGGATCCGTTGCCAGACACGTCACCGGGCCCGTATGCTCTTCCAGCATGCCCATGGGCTTTCCGTCCGGCAGTACCCACATTCGGACCGTCCGGTCCCAGCTCGCGGAGGCGAGCATTCGACCGTCGCCGCTGATCGCCAGGGACGTGACCAGGTTGGCATGCCCCGCCTTTCTTACGACCAGCTCTCCTGTTCCCACGTCCCACACGATCACGTCATTGTCCGAGCCTCCGCTGGCGAGAAGCGTTCCGTCGGGAGTGAACGCAAGGGCTCTCACCGTCATGCTGTGGCCGTGCAGGTTCGCGACCGAGTCGCCGGATGGAACCCTCCAGATCCCTATCCGGGCATCTTCTCCCCCTGTAGCAACCAGCTCGCCGTTTGGGCTGAAGGCCACGCTTCGCACAGATTCATGAGATGCCCGCACTTCCTTCAAGAGCGTTGCGTCTCGCAGACGCCAGATCCTGAGGGTTCCGTCATAGCCCCCAACTGCAAGCAGTCTTCCGTCCGGGCCCAGTGCGAGAGACGCCACGCCTTTTTTGTGTCCGGGCAGGATTTTCAGGAGAGCGGTTTCAGGCACACTCCACACGCGGACGTTGCCCTCAGCGCCCGACCCCGTGATGAGGAGCGACCCGTCTGCTGAGGCCGCGAGACCGCTCACCGGATGTCTGGCCGCGGTAAGGCTATTCAGCAGCTTCCCATCGGGCATGCTCCAAATACGTACCGTCCCGTCCCAGCTCGCGCTGGCAAGCGTGCGGTCGAAGTAGGAGCTCACCGTGAGCCGGCTGACTCGCCTGCCATGGGCAGTGAACAGTGCGCTGGGCCGATCCACGATGCCGAGAACCGGCGCATCTTCTTTCAGATTTCTCGCCAGAGCTTGCAGGTGACGAAATCCCTCGATCTCATGGCTTGCCGCCGGCTCCCACCCTTCGTGTGCGAGGCGCTCCAGGGCCAGGGCGGCCCACACAGCCGGGGCATGACGCGCCAGGCGCCACATGGTTTCCCAATCACCGCGATCCTGGAGGATAGCAAGGGTGACTTCCCATTCTCGGCTGGTCATCTCGCCCATAGAGCGCTTGTGCCTTGCGCCCGAGACAAGCTCTACCAGCTCCAGACGCCCTGTCCTCCGCGCAGTGTCCGCTATACGAGTACGGAGACCTTTCCCGCCATGCTCGTAGAGCTCCGACAGAAAACTCATGTCAAAGTCGAGGCTCTCGTATTGGTCCCACTGCTCTGTGAGGAAGTAGAAGAGTGCTCGATACCGGATTTCCTTCGGCACGCAGCCGTGTGCTATGGCGACCTCCTGAGCTAGCGGTAAGCCGTGCTCGATCAACACGCGGCAGAGAGCGTCCTTGTTCTCCGGTCTTTCCAGCACTTCGTCTAAAAGTTGCTCTGCCCGCCGGGCGATAATCGGATTTTGGTCGTCAAGAGCTACCACCAGAGGATGAACGAGGTCCGTACCTTCGTCTCGGAGCAGGTCGAGGCGGTCGTTCCTGAGACTGGAAAGAACCCTATTCATGAGAGGCTTCTTGGCCACGTACCCCGCGGTCGAGACCGCATGATCCAGGTCCGGCGTCCTGTGATGAGTCCAAATCTCAATCAAAGCGTCGACCGCTGCCTGGTCCTTCAAGTTCGACAAGCACCGAGCAGCACGGAGAGAGATCTCAGCGTCGGAATCGGCGCATGCATCGACCAGCGGACGAACCAATTCGGGTCCGCCTGTGACGAGCAGCTCCGATCGGTCAGTAACCAAGGCAGACAGGACGCGAGCAGTTGGTGGCTTCCTGGCCACGAAACCTTGCCGCACTATGATCTCTCTGAGTCCTGTCGATCGGTTCTCCGTCCAGTGACTGCACAGACAATCGATGGCGTCCTCATTCTTGATGTGGCTTAAAGCAAGCCGGGCCCGCTCACGAATCTCGAGCCGGGGGTCCATGCTTGCCTTGAGCAGGGGAACCACGATGTCGGGACCACCATACATCAAAGCGTTCTCGCTGCCGGCTTCTAGCTCACGAACGACCCGCACGTGAGACGCGAAGTCCGGTATCCATCCCTCCATGGCCAAGAGCTCGGTAAGCTTTGGATGGCGAGTGGACCACCAAACCTCGTATATCGGAGCGACGTTTCCCTCAGCCGCCAGATTCCCCAGAGCTCGTACGATGAGCCATGAGAGCTCTGAATTGTTGCCTGCCTCCAGGGCTGGGGCCAGAAGCTCTGTCGAAGCGGACGGGTCCGCAAGGGCAACCTCTTTCACGACAGCTAGTGGGTCAGCAGCGGTGTGGGCCGAGGCAAGCCTTTCCTGCAGCGTTTTACGGTTTTCCGGATCCATTGCAAGGCCTTTTCATGCAGGCTCACAAATTCGTGGGAGGCAAGACAGTTGCCGACAGAGATGTCCGATCGATGACCGAAGACCGTGTGGAGGGCATTGTTTCAGAAAGACCGCTCCCACACGTCTCGCACGGGACTCTTTTCTCTTGAGGACCGACGTCGTGGGGAAATCTACCCGTGTCGGCACAGGGCTCACACTCTGCGATACTTGCCGTCCTCCAGCACCACAGTACCACGTTTCAGTAATCGTTCCAAATGCTTGCCCATAATCGCCCGTTCTCCGAAGTCGTAGAATTCTTTCGGTTCCCGCTTCTTTCTGTATACAATACGGGCCTCCACGATCTCTGGAATCGTCTTGGGCTCCTTGAGCAAGTCCAGAAGCCTCATCTCCCTCTTGTCGATCACCCGGAGATACGGATCCCACAACTCTGCCGGATCGCTTTCAATGATTCCCTGTCCGTGACACGCGATCCAGACTTTGGCCTGAATCCCCCGGAGCTTGTTGACCGAAGCGATGACACCGTCAATGTCGGAATTCACATCGCCGTACCATGGTCCAAAGGGAGTCAGATCGTAATCACCGAGGAACAGGACGCCTTCTTCGGGGAAATACAGGGATATATGACCGGGAGTATGCCCTGGTGTATGAATGACTTCTGCCGTTACCCCGCCCAAATTGAGCAATTCACGGTCCTCGACAAACCGGTCCGCGAATCTCGGCTTAAAGTGGAAAAGCTCGTACATGGTGTTGGTCCACGGTATTCGCTCTTCGTCATTCATACCGTATGCATCGAAGAACTTATCAAGGCTCTGGAGAGGCTCGGCATCGAACCGGGAAATCCAAAGCTCTTGCCGGTCAAACAGATCGAGATGCATCAGATGGTCCTCATGCCAGTGAGACAGGAGGATCGCGTCCACTCCCGGCTTGTCAAGAAGCTCAGCAAGCTTGTCTCGGTCAGAGGCAGGGTCTATGAGAACCTTGACGTCTCCCTCCACGTAGAGAGAGTGGCAATACGGATACTGTCCAGAATTCTGTCCTGGAACGAACACCAGGGGCCCCAATCTTCTGTCCATAGATTTCACTCCTGACGGAGGCGCCGCTCCCGCGGACGCCCAGGTCTCTGAAGACGCTGCAGGCTCGGCCACCTATAGCAGTTGCCAATGATAATGTCTCTGTTGTCAGGGCATCGACAGCGAGAAGGCCGTTGGCAGCAAGCCTCACGCTGTCCATGCTGTATTTCACCCGCATCAGCCGGAGCAAAATGCGCTCCACGCAGGTAGAACGGGCGTCCCGCCCGTTTATTGTTAATGTTGGCGGGCAGACGCCCGTCCTACCAACAAGACACCGGAAATGTCCGAAACCCGCCTCCCAACAGGTCAGAAAATCTGCCAAGGATTATATATAGCACGGAACGGGGGGATTAGCGCTTGAGTTTTTGAGACAGCCGTACTCTTCGATGAGTCATGGGCCGGTATACGGGGCAGGAGAATGGCATGAGCTGTCCGGAGGTTTCCACCTCGAGGCACGCCCCCGCTCATCTCTTGAAGAGCACGGTGAAGGTGGTTCCTCCGGATAGAGCGCAAGATTCCGGGTCGGGTACGTATGGGCAGTCGCTTATGGCGCCCGGACAGCGGCCCTCATTGTTGGCAATGTGGCTGCATCGTTCACTCTCAAAGTTTATGTCGAACCCACCTGCTTCTGAGAGGATCTTCAGGCGCATTAGCTCGAGCCCCTTGCCGCCCGCGTCGAAATCGAAGGGGTTTCTGGTGGCATATTTCTCCGTGTCCTGGGTGTGGTGAAACGCGGCGAAGACATAGTCCTGGTCGGTTCGCGGGATTCCCATGCCGTGGTCCTTCACCTGGAGAAGCACCCCTCTTGCATCCTCGGTGAGCTCCACGGAAATTTTCCCCTGATCGGGGGTGTTCTCGATCGCATTCTTTGTCAGTGTGGCCACTACGTCCGCGAAGACCCGAGGATCTATGATGTCCGTCTCCACGGCATCTATATGCCTGTCGATCGCCACTGCACGGTGTAAGCTTTCGCCCTCGATAGAATCCAACAGCTCATGGAGGGTTGCGGAAACACGGAAGAATCTGGGCCTGTACGGTCGCGGGGCGACAATCTCCTGCACGATCCCCTGGATCTCCGACAACCGGCCAAGGCTTCGCCTAATCCTATCGACTTTGCGCTGTCGAATGTGCAGGGGGAGCCCCCGATCATCCAAGTCCTTTACGGATCCTTTAATGACAGCCAGAGGGGTTTTCAACTCGTGGGACAAGTGGTGCACAGCCAGCATTCTCGCGCGCTCCAGAGACTTGAAGGCCGAGATATCGCGGGCCACATGAACCGTCCCAGCCAGCTCTCCCTGCTCGTTTCGCAGAGGTGACACCCTGAGGTCGAACACACCTGCGAGGATCTCGTCGGATACTTCTGCCGAAAGCTCTTTGCCTTCGGAAAGCACCGTTGTATCGGGGCAAAACGCCGCCAGGCCGCGTGGTTCAGCGGACATCTGGCACACCGTCCCGATCAGCTCATCCGGAGCCAGCCCCAGCCGTTCAGTTATAGCGCGGTTCACACGGACTATTTCTCGACGGCTGTTCAAGATCATTATCAGGTCCGACACGGAGTCGAAAGTCCTCTCCCATTCGTTTTTCGCTCGAATGACCTCCTGCTGGGCTTCGACTTCCGCTGTGACATCGAGAAAGGTCGCGATGGTTCGTCCGTCAGCCAGGACAACAGCTCTGAAGCTTACGATCTTCGATCCTCCGTCATTGCAGCGTATCTTGAATATTCGAGGCTCGGCTCCGGCTCCGATGCCGTGGCGAAGCTTCAACTCCTCCTTTTCTGCACGCCAGACGATCTCCGCTTTGCGTCGGCTCTTATCGGTCCGGTAGGCCTTAAGAAACCACGTCTTGACGTCCGGAACATCTCCGATGGTGTAGCCAAAGAGCTGAGAAAAAGTCGGATTAATGTAATGAGTCCGTTCATCAGGGCCCATCACCACGATACCGAATGGAGCCACTTCGGCCAGGGTGCGGAACCGCTCCTCACTTTCCCGTAGAGCGACCTCGGCACGTTTGCGGTCGCTAATGTCCCGCAGCGTTGCCAGAATTCCGGCAGGCTCTCCCGTATGGTCTCGGTAGCGTGATGAGCTGATACTGATGTCCAGGAGACGACCATCCTTTGTGAATCGCTTGGTCTCGAACTCACTGCATGGGGTGCCGTCCTGTATAAGGCTCATAATGACTTTCATCGTGCGTTCGGCTTCTTCGTCAGGCAGATAGGGTATGCGTCTGTCCGCAACCTCTTCCATCGTCCAGCCGAATATCTTCGTAAACGAAGGGCTCACGTACTGGGCCCTGCCCTCCATGTCGTAGATGACCACGGCATCGGCAGAAGAATTGAGCAGAGAGACGTAAAGCTCCTCTCGTCTCTTGGCCTCTTCGTACAGTTTCCTGAATTTCTCTTCGCTTTCTCGCAGCTTTTCCTGGGCGCGCTTGCGCGTAATTTCCACAGCAGCCAGGTTGCCCAGCATGGAGAGGGTGTCAAGATCAACTTTTGAAAACGGGGTCTTAGTTCTGTTGAACACATAGAGGACCCCTACATTGGTCTTGCCTATTTGGACCGGTACGGCAATACCGGAGAGGAGACCCTCTGCCCTGACCACGTCGTGAAATGCCGGGCCCACCTCCTTGAAGTAATCTTCCACCACGTCGAGCTTGCCCGTTTGAGCTACACGCCCGCCCATCCCGACGCCCATTGGAATGCGCAGAGCTTTGAACTCATCGGTCACAATACCGGAGAGGGTATGCATGAACAGCTCGTTTGCCTTCTCGTCCCTCAGCGCCAGAAACGCTTTATCAGCGGAAAGAAGAGCACGGCTCTTTTCAACGATGAGCGACAAATTCTCTTCCAGGGTGTGCTCTGCAGTCATGGCCAGCGCCAGATCGTAGAGCGCCTGGAATTTCTTTAGATCCGCTGCCTTGGTGGCTTCCGCAATTTTTCGAGCGGTGATGTCCCGCAGATGCACGACACTTCCCGTAGGCTTACCGTTTTCGCCAAAGAATGGGGCACCGCTGATGCTGACGTCGATTACTCTCCCGTCTTTGGTGTATCGTCTCGTTTCCTGTGCGCTGAAACGTTCGCCTCGCATGACAGTATCGATCATCCACTGCGTTTCGGGCCAGCTCTCTGAGGGCACGAAGTCTGTCTTCTTTCCTGCCAGTTCTTCGAATGTCCAACCGAACACTCGAGTGAAAGCGGTATTCACGTAACTAGGAATGCCTGCCATGTCGTACACGACGATAGGGTCGGGAGACACGTCGAGAAGAGTACGATATCGCTCTTTGCTCCTCTCCGATTCCGCGTAGAGCGATCGATATTTTTCTTCACTCTCTCGAAGCTTCTCTTCGGCTCGCTTGCGATCTGTTATATCGAGAAGGGTACCGAAAATGGCAGGGCGACCACCCTCATCAGTCCTGGAGCCGTAAACTTCGACGTAAATAGTCCGACCGTCTTTCCTGACACCCCGGAACTGAAATTGGAGAGCGGCAATATCGCCGGCTACCCGTTTCTTGAGATTCGCCTCCACCAGCGGCCAGTCTTCGGCATGCACTACGTCTTGCGGACCGAGCCGATCCTGCATCTCATCAACGGCGTATCCGAAAATCTCCGCCATCTTGGGATTGACATATCGGAAGCGGTGGTCCTGGATCCGATACACGCCCACTATGGCCTTTTCCGACAGCTTCTTGAACCGCTGTTCCGATTCTGTCAGAGCCTGCGAGACATTTCTGTGCGCAGCTTCCCGAGCCTCAAGGTCAGCGACACGGCCCTGAAGAAGGTCGATCTCTTGAATAAGTTGTTCCTTAGTCTTGAGCTGGTAGTCCATGCCCGACGCTCCCCGGAGCGGTTGGAGGAGACCGGAAGGTTCCTAGGTGGACACCCAAGCAGAGGTTCATGCGAGTATTTCTTCAAACGATCGCTATGGGGCACCCCCGGGATTTTCGTCATGCGATGTGCCGGGCGAACATGCACATTTGGATTCACCTATCTTACGTCACAGAGCGTCTGAAGTCAAAGGACGAGAAAGTGGTTGCATAACCCCAAGAATACGTGCAATGCCACGGGACTTCCCAGCAAATCTGCTTGACACGTCTGCTTTTCCCGCCCTATAAGTATACATTCCAGCCTGCATACGGAGTCATGAAATGGCGGAAAGCGTGCTGACCGGTAAGCGGATGCTCGCCGTCGACGACGAGCCGGACATTCTTGATATCCTTTGGGAAGAGCTTGACAAATACGGCGTAAATCTTGATAGGGCACTGTCCTATGAAGCCGGGGTTCAAATGCTCTCCTCGTTTACCTATGATCTGGTAATCCTTGACATTATGGGAGTCCGGGGATTTGACTTGCTCCTGTTTGCCGTGTCGCGGGATTTCCCGGTCGTGATGCTTACAGCACATGCGCTGAGCCCGGAAGCACTGAAGAAATCCATCGAGTTGGGGGCGCGAGCGTACGTGCCGAAGGACGAAATCGACAATATTGCGCCTTTTCTGGAAGACGTGCTCAGTCTCAGTTACGAGTCAGCGTGGAAAAAACTTTTGAAAAAACTGGGTGGAGTGTTCGGAAAACACTTCGGGCCCGATTGGAGAAAGTCTGAAGAGGAATTCTGGACGGATTTCGAGAAGCGCTTAGAGGTAGAGCATTCCACCATCATTCAGTCATGAGCCATCAGTCGGAATACCGTCCACTATAGATACTACGAGCGGATAAGTCGCGTGGTGCTGGAGGTTTCAGGCCTGTCCGCGGGCTGTGGTAGGGCCTCTCCAGGAACGGCCGTCCGCGAATTGTTCGGCGTTCGCCAGGGGTTGAACCTCATTTTCATGCTGCTTCACCATAATGTTGAGTCGCGCGCAAGAGGTTGGGAAATGTTTCGGGAATGGCCCCCGAGCATGGGAGCATATCCATGGGCATGAACTCGAGTAAACGCATTCTCGTGGTTGATGATGAGCCGTACAATCTCGCTTTGCTCGAAGCCATGCTCGAGTCGCTGGGGCACGCCGCCGAATTGGCCACAGATGGGATTCAAGCGCTCGAAAGGCTGGGACCGGACATCGACCTCGTTCTCCTTGACGTTATGATGCCTGGAATCGACGGATTTGAGGTTGCTCGCAGAATCAGGGGCCATCCTGCGTGCGGCCACATCCCGATAATTATGGTCACTGCGCTCAATAGCAGAGAAGACAGATTGAAGGCCGTCGAGGCTGGGGCAAACGATTTCATCTCGAAGCCCATAGACCAGGTGGAGCTTCGTGTCCGAATGGCGTCTCTCCTGAAATTCAAAGAGGCCCAGGACATGGTACTTCGCCACCAGGCAGAGCTGGAATCAACGGTCGAGAAGCGCACCCGGGCACTCCGGGAGAGTGAGGAGCGCTTTCGGGCCGTTTTCGAGACCGCCCAGGATGGAATCTTCGTCAAAGACAGGTACTTGAGGTACACGCACGTGAATCCGGCCATGCTAAGGTTCGTGGGTAAGCCGGCCGAGGAGGTAGTGGGTAAGACAGACGAGGACATCTTCGGCCCCCAGTTGGCTCACACCATTCGCGACGTCGAGCGTCGCGTCCTCGGTGGCCAGACTATCGAGACCGAGCACACATGGCGTTCCAATCAGGGGCCAGTAACGCTGGCGTGCGTCCGTGTGCCTCTCATGGCTCAGAACGGGTCGGTTACCGGGATCTGCGGCATTGCGCGCGACGTAACCGAGTTCAAAGAGCTGTTCGACGATCCAGCCCCGAAACCGGATGAGTTTCCTTCCGCCGCGATGCGACACACTCTGGAGCGAGTGCGTCTTGCTGCAGAAACAGATTCACTCATTCTATTTTTGGGCGAGAGTGGAGTAGGCAAAGATTATATGGCTCGCTACCTTCACGATCACTCCCGCAGGGCGAGCGGCCCGTTCTTCAGCATCAACTGCGCGGCTCTGGCTCCAGAGCTTGCAGAGTCAGAACTGTTCGGCCATGAGGCCGGGGCTTTTACTGGGTCTAGGGGCCGAAAGAGGGGACTGCTGGAGCTGGCGGAAGGTGGCACTCTCCTCCTCAATGAAATTGGAGAGCTCTCCCCGCGTCTGCAGGCGAAGTTACTCACATTCCTGGACAGCCAGTCCTTTACCCGCGTGGGAGGCGAGAAAAGCATTACAGTGAACGCGAGGTTGGTAGCGGCAACGAACCGCGATCTCGAGGAAGAGGTGGAGCGGGGCGGATTTCGCAAAGACCTCTACTATAGGCTCAACGTTTTCTCGATCACGGTTCCGCCTCTCCGAGAGCGAACTGAGGATCTCCCATTACTGGTCCGGGACCTGCTCACCAATCTTGTCACAAAGATGGGGGCGCCGAAGACTGTAAGCGTTACGCCTGAAGCGATGCGGGTGCTCAGAGACTACCCGTGGCCCGGCAATGTCAGGGAGCTGCGCAACGCCCTCGAACGCGCCCTGATTCTGGCAGGGGGGAGCTCGATCAACTCGTCGCACCTGGGAATGCACTCCGGCACTCTCGAGCGCGTGGACCCCCAGGAGGAAGATGCATTCGTAATCCGCATGTCGGCAATTGAATCCATGACCGAGGTTCTCGAAGAAGCGAAACGCTGGCTCGTGTCAAAGGGATTGGTCATCTCGGGTGGCAGCGTGAAGGAGGCGGCATCCAGATTGGGCATTACGCGAGATCAGATGAAGTATCTTATGAAATCTCTGGGAGTTCGGAGATAATTGCTGTACCTGCCTCGAACGAGGCCACGCGCAGCCCGTCACGAAAGTCGGACGGGAGAAGTTGAGCATCAGAGAGAGTTTTTCTGGTCACCCCGGAAGGAAAATGGCATAATACGCGTGGAACGGGCCAGAATGAGTATTGGAATCTGCCCGGATCTTGCCGTATCGTCTGTGTTGCTCGTCCGGGGAGCCGGGACATGGATTGGGATTATACTAAGAAGCAGAGGCGGTTTGGGAATTCCCGCACCAAGGTACGAGCGGTCGATTCCTTAGACTCTACGGACACTATCGATCTCGATCGACTGAACATTCCTACCCTAACCGAGTCAGGCTCTTTTGACCTGACACGTGTGACCCATGATTCCTTTGGCAGGCTCTTGCAGGCCTTGTCCGTTCCCACCCTGCTCATCACTCGATCTCACGCCATTGCGTTCGCGAATTCTGCGTTCCTTGAGTTGTCCAGCACACCCTTTGACCCGAGCACAACCACGTTCGCTGCGCTATTTCGGAATCCAAAGGAAGCCAGGGAAGCCCAATTGATGCTCGAGGACGTCTTCGAGCATCGGCACGTTCGAGTCAAAGAACGGATACTGCGGATCCATGACACCCGTATATGGGCCCGGATACACTTGCGAACCATCCGGCTGGGTGGAGAACGGCTCGCACTTGTCCAACTGGAGAATCTTACTGCCCAGAGACAACTGCGTACCGTCCAGAAGTACAAGAAGCTGGTAAACATCTTCCCCCTTGGCATGGCAGAATTCAGCACAGGTCGACCTTTGGACCTCTCGCTTTCCACAGCGAAGCTTCTGAATGGTCTCCTGGCAGCCAGAATCGTCGACGGGAACAATGAGTTTGCGCTGATGTACAGCCGGACGACCATGGCCGATCTGATGGGTGTGACTCTTGGAAAGCTTTTTCCTTACCGGGGAATAAGGAGAGAAGTGTACGAGAAATGGCTTCGGGCAGGCTTTCCCACGTACACGTTCGAAACGAAAGAGAAACTCATTAATGCTGCAACGCGAGATTTCGAAAACACTCTCATAGGAAATGTTAGCCAAAATCGACTGCTCGGATTCTGGTGGCTCAAACGGGACATATCTGAACGAAAGCGAGCGGAGCATGAAGTCCTGCGTGCTCAAAAGCTGGAGTCGCTTGGCGTGCTTGCCGGCGGGCTGGCTCATGACTTCAACAATCTTCTGACGGGAATTCTTGGTAACATCTCGCTGGCCAGGGCTGCTCTCCCACCCGGGACTAAGGCACTGGAACGGCTCGAGGCCGCTGCAACGGCTTCCACGCGTGCCCAAGAGCTCACCCGACAATTGCTCACGTTCTCCCAGGGGGGAGCGCCCATAAAGAAAATAGCGTCCATAGGAGAGCTTCTCAGGGATTCGGTTACGTTCGCGATTCGAGGATCCAAGGTTCGATGCGAATTCGTTGTACCGGATAACCTTTGGCACGTTGACGCGGACGTGGGACAGATCGATCAGGTTATGAACAATCTGGTCATCAACGCGGTGCAAGCTATGCCCGACGGCGGAGTGCTTACCGTAGAAGCGGCCAATTTGACCGTAACCGGTTCCCCGGGACTGCCCTTGAAGAAGGGAGAGTACGTTCGCATCGCTGTAAGAGATACGGGTATTGGAATACCGCAGGAATACCTGCAAAAGATTTTCGACCCCTATTTCACGACCAAGGAAAAAGGCACAGGACTCGGTCTTGCTTCCGCATATTCGGTTATTCGCAGGCACGATGGGTTGATGACCGTAGAGTCGGAAGTGGGCGTTGGGTCTGTGTTCACATTTTACCTGCCCGCAACACCGGCAGCCGTAGCCATTCCCGAAGAGGCAGAAGAAAAATCGGTCGTGGGCAGAGGCAGAATACTGGTGATGGATGACGATGACATAATTCGGGATCTCGCAGGTGAGCTGCTTACCATGTTAGGGTACGAAGTCGATTTCGCTCGAGACGGTTCAGAAGCGCTCAGCCTGTACGAGAGAGCACTCCGCGAAATGAGACCGTTTGATGTGGTGGTTATGGACCTGACGATTCCGGGAGGAATGGGGGGAAAAGAAGCTATGCAGAAGCTTCTTGAAATCGATCCCGATGCCAAGGCCATCGTCTCGAGCGGGTACAGCAACGACCCCGTCATGGGGGACTATGAAAAATATGGCTTTGTCGGTGCCCTTCCCAAGCCATACAATATCGCAGACATGGGCAAGATGCTCCACGCAATTTGCAGCGCGAAACGCAGTATGAGAGCGGTCAAACACTCCTGAAGGTCAGATCCTAGAGTGATATGAAGGCGAAAAAGCTTGACGAAGAGCGGATCAGGTTCCTCAAGTCCGACTACGAACGGGGCTTCATCAAGTACTGCAAGCTAAAAGCGGTCTCAGCAGAATGGGGGAAATTCGGCTCCGTAATTCACATCGATGAGGATCACCGCCAGCAGGACGGATTTATCCATGCTGGCGTGATGGCCACCATGGCAGATCACACGGCCGGTTATGCGGCATTCACCGTCGTTCCCGAGGGATTCCAGATCCTGACCATCGAATTCAAGATCAATTTCTTGCGTCCGGCCTTTGGCAACACCCTGAGATGCGCCGCTCACGTCATCAGAGAAGGCCGCCGAGTCCTGGTAGCGGAATCGGAGATTTTCGACGTGAGAGACGACCGGGAAGTCCCTGTTGCAAAGGCCATGGTGACCCTCATGGCCGTTGCCCAGAGTCAGTTGAAGGATTCGCAACATCGATGATCGTACGGCCGACTCGGACTCGTACGGAGATTTTTGCAATGAAGAAAATACGCTTCCGGCCACTGGCCTAGCCGTATGTTCCCAATCGGACCGATGGAAAGAGCTCTGCGCGCGTGTGGGGAAGGAAAAGGGCTGCCATAAAGTTGTCCATGTACGTGGGATCTTCCGACAATTCCACGTTCGTCATGGACCGGGCAATTTCCTTCGATCGCTCGAAGAGCGTCCGATCGATGGCTGCCAGGCGCGCCCCTTTGAGAGAGGAATTTCCGATGAAAGAGAACTTGCTCCGATCTATGTCCGGGAGGAGACCTATGGTGACTGCGTGATCCAGATTGATGAAGCTGCCGAATGCGCCGGCGATGATCACACGATCGAGGTCGTTGATATCCAGCCCGATCTTGGAGAGGAGGCAGGAATAGCCGGAGAACATCGCACCCTTGGCCCGAAGGATGTTATCCAGATCGGCCTCCGTCAACACGATATCCTTTCCTATACCGCTCTCTCCCGCCCAGCAAATCACGTATTCGTATCCGCTACGCCCCTGACGCACTCTTTTCGAATGGAAATTCTGGTCGTATTTTGCATTCTGATTCAGGATACCCACTTTCAGCAACTGGGATATGATGTTGATGATACCTGAGCCGCAAATGCCCAGGGCAGGCTTGGCATCGATAGTCTTGATCATGGGCTCGTGGGTTTCCGGATCGATGAGAATGCCTTCGATAGCCCCTGGAGCCGCTCTCATGCCGAATTCCAGCCCTCCCCCCTCGAATGCCGGTCCCGCGGAGCAAGCCGCGGTCATCAGCAAATCTTTGTTTCCGGCTACGATCTCACCATTTGTGCCGATGTCAATGAAGAGTGTCATTTGCTCCGACTCGAACATGCCATTGGCCAGCACGCCACTTACGATATCTCCCCCTACGTAAGACGCGACGCCGGGAAAGACACGGACGAAAGAGGTTCCAGGCATGTTTAGCCCGAGCGAGGAAGCTGGAACGGGTGCCACATACTGGGCAGCCGGGACGTACGGCGACTCCCGGAGGAACTTGGGATAAAGGCCGAGAAAGAGATGCGTCATAACCGTGTTTCCGGCAGCGACCATGTAACAGATGCTCTCGCGAGGCTGGCCGGACTCAGCGATCAGCTCCTCGATAATCTCATTGATGCCCTTGGCAACGTGCTGTTGCAACCTGGCGAGCCCATCCTTTTTCAGGGCGAACACGATTCTGCTGATTACGTCGTCACCCATGGAAATCTGCGGGTTGTAACGGGAAGCACGAGCGAGCACTTCGCCGGAGTCGAGGTTGACCAACTCACCCCACAGCGACGTCGTACCTATGTCAACTGCCAAGGCCGTCGGTCGCGAGGCCGTATGTCCCCCGCGAACGCGAAGCAGGCGATAGATGGGCGGTGCCGAATCCAGGGTGTCTTCTATTCCAAGACATGCTGTCACTTTCCAATCGCCTTTTCTCAACTCCGAGGGAAGCTCTTTGAGAACATCCAGGCTTGCGATGATAGGAGACACACCGTGATCTACCTTGAGGGTACGAGTCAGTCTTTCGTAATCACTTGTATTATCTCGGGAAGATGGCGGTGGGCACTCAACGAGGACCTGCAAAGCCATGGGATCTATCTCAGGAATGATAGGCGATTCCATGGGAGATGCCGTAGCCCGCATGCGTTCGGCTTCGTCACGAGGAATAACCTTGCGGCCCACTTTGGCAGCCGGAATCTCCACCGTCACGTCACCCAGCGGCCGGGTTTGACATGCCAGCACGTACCCTTGAATTCTGTCTTCGGCCTTGAGCTTTTCAGCGGTCTGAGCTTCGAAAGGACCCTCGACGATCTTCACCTTGCATTGAGCGCAAGCCCCCGATCCTCCACATGCAGCAGGAATGAAGATCCCAGCCTCCAGTGCCGTGTCTAGGATGGTGTCACCTGTTCCGGCCTCGACCGACACGTTATCAGGAAGAAATCGTACCCTGACTCTTTCCAAAATGGCTATCCTCCGCACTTTATGGTTGGGTCTGCTCCAGATATACTCGGAAGAAAGTATCTTACCACCTGACGTGACTTTTTCAATCTCTTCTGATAGTTTTGTATCACAAGCGGAAATCGGGAAACATTGTTGTGCGCGCTCAATCGCGAGCCAAGTAGGATTGTGTGGGATCCCGATTGAGGGAGAGGAAGATGTCATTCAAGGTTTCCGAGATCTTTAGAAGCATTCAAGGCGAGTCATCGTACGCCGGGATTCCGTGCTCATTCATCAGGTTGGCCGGCTGCAACTTGAGATGCCGCTATTGTGATACCCGTTATGCCCAAGAAGGCGGAACAGATATGTCCATGGAAGAGATCCTCGATCAGATCTCAGCATTTGGGGTGAAGCTTGTGGAGGTAACTGGCGGCGAGCCTCTGTTGCAGGAAGCAACTCCCGACCTGACCGCTCGTCTCCTCGAACGCGGATACAAGGTCTTGATAGAGACCAACGGCTCCCTCGACATCTCAGTGCTTCCGGAGCAAGTGGTCCGCATCGTGGATGTGAAGTGTCCCTCCAGCGGTGAAAACCACAGCGTGCGATGGGAAAACATGTGGGGATTGCGTAAGGAGGATCAGATCAAATTTGTAATTTCGGACCGGCACGACTATGAGTGGGCCAGGGGAATTGTGGCAGATCGTTTTGGCTCTGTTGAGCACGAGGTGTTGTTCTCCACCGTCTTTGGAGAGCTGCCGCCGCGCAACCTAGTCGAATGGATTCTTGAAGACAGGCTTGCTGTGAGGTTTCAGCTTCAGATCCACAAGTACATTTGGCCCCATGCTGCTCAGGGGGTTTGATCCCCGGACCAGAAAGGGCCACGAATCCTGCGTTTCCGCCTTACCCGCCGAAAGAGGGATGGATGAACTCGACCCGGTCCCCATCACGAATCGTGACGGACTGGAAATCCTTTCTGTACACGAATCGGCCGTTGACCTCCACGATCACCGCGGGATCGTCTTCTTTGGTTCTGTCCAGCAAATCCTGAATCGTCAGCTCGCAGCCTTCGATCTCCTCGGGAAATCCATTGAACACGAATTTCACGGCTGACCTCTGGATGAGTACGTGCGTTATGCACGAGGGCCCGAGAGCGAGCCCCCGTGCTTATAACGGTTGCCAAGAATAATCTCCGTTTCTCATGCTCAACTCTGACGGGCGAGACGCCCGTCCCACCGTTTTGCGAACCTCCCATAGACAGTCTCGACATATGGGAAGCGGAAAGAGCTCTTGGTAACGAGTATAGGTATCACGCCTCTTCCTGCTTTTTTCTCAGCGCCATGTACAGGCGTTCCGATGAAACAGGCAGCTCGTTTACGCGCACCCCTGTCGCGTCATAAATGGCGTTAAGAATTGCCGGGATCGTTGGCATGATAGCGCCTTCACCAACTTCCTTGGCCCCGTACGGGCCGTTTGGCTCATTGGATTCTACAATAATGGTCTTCACATTGGGCATATCCAGAGCGGTGGGAATGCGGTACTCGCCCAGGGAGGCATTGAGAATGCGACCGCGGGAATCGAACTTGACCTCCTCGAAGAGGCATTCGCCCAATCCCATTGAAAGAGAGCCATGCATCTGACCCTCCACCTGGGTCTTGTTCACCGCGAGACCGCAGTCATGGGCATCGGTCATGTCGTCTACCGTGATCTCGCCGGTTTCGAGATCCACGCTCACTTCAACTACCTGGGCCGAGCACCCGTACGCGGGTGATGTTCCCACAGCGGCGCCCTTGTACGAGCCACCGAGTCTTGGTGGCTTGTACTTTCCCGTGCCGACGAGGGTCCCTCGTTCCAGGAACGCATGTCGTGCAGCCTCCTTGAACGTGAGATACTCGCCACCCGGGGGATCGGTCCACCCTCGATGCTCTTTTATATACCGAGTCCGAATCTTCTCGAAATTCCCCGGCTGCCCGTTGAATTTCACAATCCCATCGGTGAAGGTGATGGAATCCGGGTCACACTCGAGAGTTTCCGCAAGCACTTCAACTATTTGCTTGCGAACGTGCTCTGCGGCTTCTTTTGTTGCGTGACCGGTCATGAGAGTCTGACGGCTCGAATAAGCCCCAAGATCAACGCTCAAATCGGTGTCCCCGGACGTGATGCGAACGGCCGACAATGGAATGCCCAGAGTCTCTGCTGCTATCATGGCCATGGCCGTGTCAGACCCTTGACCGATCTCAGCGGAGCCTGTAAGCACGTTGACAGTTCCACCGTCCTCGCTGACCTTGATCACCACAGTCGAGTGGTACGTGTCCGACCGGTAAATGGGATAGCCTGCTCCGGAAACAAAGAACCCGCAGGCCATGCCGATTCCTTTGCCCTTGGGGAGCTTTCCCTTCTTACTGACCCAGTCCGATCCGTCGCGAACGGCCTCTATGCACTCCTTCATACCGAGGCTGGACATGTCGAGCTCGTTGATCGTTACGTCCCCCGTCGTCATAATGTTCTTGAGGCGCATCTCGATGGGGTCAATGCCCAATTTTTCCGCAGTCATATCCAATAACTGCTCAAAGGCTGCCCTGTGGGCAACTCCGCCATGGCCACGCTGCGCTCCGCAGGCCGGTTTGTTGGTGTATGCTCTATAGCCGTCATACTTCATTGCCTTGAGCTTGTACGGTCCGCCAAGAAGAGAGCCGGCATAGTAGACTGTGGCTATACCGAAGCTCGTGTACGCTCCCCCATCCAGAATCGCCTTGTTTCTCAGCGCGACCATGGTCCCGTCTTTCATGACGCCGAGGCTCATTTCCGCGTAGAATTGGTGGCGAGCTCGGCAGTGAAGGAAGACTTGCTCTCTGGAGTACGTCATCTTCACCGGTTTTCCGGTGATTTTTGCTAGCAGAGCACAGCTCATCTCGAGGGGGGTGGCTTCGGATTTCGGGCCGAATCCCCCACCCACGTACGGTTTTACCACACGCACATCACCCACGGGGATCTGCAGAACCATGGCGACAGTTCGCATCACGTAGTGAGGCACCTGGGTTGCCGTGTACAGGGTTAATCTGCCATCCAGACCCATATGAGCTATGCACGAATGGGGCTCGATAAAAGCGGCATCCTGTTTCTTATTCAGGAATGTGTGGTCCATCACCAGGTCGCACCCTGCTAGAGCCGCTTCCGTGTCCCCGAATTCCTGATGCACTTCGGCATTGAGGTTTCCAGGGAACGCGTCGTGGATCTGGGGAGCCCCTTCTTTCATGGCCTCGAACATGTCGAATACCGCAGGGAGCTCTTCGTAATCCACTTTGATCAGTTCCAAAGCCTCCTGTGCAGTAGCCTGATCAACCGCTGCCACGGCAGCGATCTCGTCACCCACATACCTGACCTTGTCCCACGCGAAGAGCGTCTCGTCATACCGGGCAGGAGAAACGCCGTACCTGACGAGCCCGGCCTCCTTTGCCGTGATCACCCCTTTGACCCCGGGCAACTTCTTGGCTTTGGAGGTATCGATGTGGAGGATTTTTGCGTGAGCCAGTGGACTCTGGAGGATGGCCGCATAGAGCATTCCCGGCATTGAAAGGTCATCTGCATACTTGGCCTGACCGGTAGCCTTTGCGGGGGAATCGACTCTCGGCGCCCTGGTATTGAGGACTGAAAACGTGCTCATTTACGACACCTCCGTTTCCTGCAATGCTTTGGAGGCCGCCGTGATGGCCTCGACTATCTTCTGGTACCCCGTGCAGCGGCAGAGGTTTCCGGAGATTGCCGTTCGAATCTCTTGTTCCGTGGGCCGCGGGTTCGCATCCAGAAGCGCTTTTGCGGACAGGATCATTCCAGGAGTGCAGAAGCCGCACTGAATTGCTCCGTGGTCAACGAAGGCCTGCTGTATGGGGTGCAGTTTTCCGTTCTCCGCCAGGCCTTCGATTGTCAGCACCTCGCGACCTGCGGCCTGAACTGCAAGGACAAGGCAGGAATTTACGGGTTTTCCGTCAAGGAGCACGGTGCACGCTCCACAATCGCCCAGACCGCATCCGTGTTTGGTCCCCGTAAGCTCGAGATCCTCCCGCAGAAACTGAGTCAGTGTGGTGTTGGTCTCCACAGCGGCCTGCTTTATCTCACCATTAACGGTAATTTGTATCAGCACTTTCATCGCATACTCTCCGTGGCTTCAAAATCGAGGGACCTGTCCCGCACGTCAGGGCTTCCACGCCCGCGCCAGTTCCACAGATCGCTTCAGTGACCGCTTGACCAAAACCTCGATCATCATGCAGCGATATTCCATGGTTCCTCTGTGGTCTGTAATGGGGCTGCACAAACCGACTCCTGTTTGCCCAGCGGTCTGAAACAACTCATCAGAAGGCATCTGGCCAATGAGGAGCTCCTCGGCTGCGAACGCCCTGACAGGGACCGGTGCAACTGCGCCCAAAGCGATTCTCGCGTCCACGATCGGCCCATCCGGCGACTGCAAAGCGACCAAGGTGGCAACGTTTACCATGGAGATTTCGAGAGTCTTGCGCGCACCCAGCTTGATGTAGGAGCCGCCTGACCAGGGTGGCGGCGTCTCCATGAAGATGGATACAAGCAACTCGTTCGGCTCGATCAGGGTGACGCCGGGTCCCTGGAAGAATTCCACCGCAGGCACCTCGCGCTCTCCGGACGAGCTCTTAAGTGTCAGCATTGCGTTAAGAACCATGCAGGCAGGCGGGAGATCCGCGGCCGGCCGGCCATTTACCAGGTTTCCCCCGATGGTGGCTCGATTTCGTATCATCGGGGCACCGAGGCGGCCGGCAGCCTGAGCCAGGGGCAGGAATCGATCGTTGAGCAGCTCGTTTCGCGATAACGCTGCAGCGGTGACCGCACTGCCAACGCTCACACCGTGACTATTCCTCGGTGTGATCTCGTCCAGGCCAGGGACCCTGGCAAGGGAGATGACGTGCTTCGGCTTGTCGATCTTCTGCTTCATCCGGACAAGCAGATCGGTTCCGCCGGCCAGCACCTTCGCGTTGCCTCCCAGCTCCTCGAGCAGCCTCAGAGCTTCTTGGAGCGTTGAGGGCTCGTGGTACTCGAATTTCGGCAGGAGCATGACGTTTTCCTCCTGATGACAAAAGAGTTGACACAGTCCGAGACCGAGATCTCGCACCCAATACAAGCAATGGAACGGTCTGGCTTTGGAAGGCAGGGCCGGCAATCATCTTCGCCGGTGTACCCCGTTTCTCCTCACCGTGCTAACGCCGGCGCGCCGCGATCTTTTCAGCAATGCGACGATATCCGGCCCCCTCGCATTTGGCAGCGCACGGCAATATAGGCCTCTCGTAATAACAAAGGCCCGGGCACGCGTGTGTGCCTATTAGCGTTCTACCCCGCTCTCGGAGGCGTGCCACCCGGGACACAGGCACTTCGATCGTATTTCCACAGGAATGAGAAAAAAGGTACCAACCTTGTGAAAAATCGTCCAGACATGCCCGATATCCTTCGAGAGAGGTTTCGGAATCCCTAAGAAACGCGCATATTCCGTTCCATATTCTGCCACAGCGCGAACAAGCAATCGTCTTCGGCGCGGTGGAGCCACCCGAACCGCCCTGGAGACTGCTCATGTCGTTTTCAGCGTGGTTGCTCCGAAGGCTTTGATCAGACTCGATGGAAGCTTCTATGTGATACAACGCCAACCAGCGGAGCAACTTGTCAGCGGTCGTATGGGCCCACGATTTTCTTGCAGACGTGTCATCAGTTTGGAAATCTTCGAAGGGGGGACAACGAAAATAGAGCCAGCCTGCATATCCGCCAAACGGAGTACCATCCGTGGGGCGATTGCATGCCATCACTCCCCGAGCGATCTGCGTGTCCACGGGTACGACAACGTGGTACTGATCACCTCGTGGAGAGACCCCAATCCAGCCTTCATTGCCTGAAGTTTGCGGAAGGGTGGCTCTCAGAATGTCTTGGAATTTGACTCGCAGCATGGTTGCGCTGAACCGATTTCGCTATCAAGAACTTTGCACATATCAGAATACCGCGAGGACCGAAGCGTGTCAACCTATAAACCCTTTCATGGGAAAACCATTGACAGGCAGACAGGAAAAGGTTACATAGCAGGCCAGTTCATCATCGTGAACATTACTTCTGGGGGTCCAGGCCGGGCGGATAGAATCGACGGGAACCCACAGGGATAATTATGAAAAAAAAAGCCACTCCCATAGCGTATTCCGCGCCCATTGTTTCCAAAGCCATGCGGGTGCTCAAATTCATCATTACTGCCTCTACCAACCCGGGTATTAGCGATATCGCTGCACGACTCTCTCTTGCTAAGTCGACAACCCACGGAATCCTGGCGGCTCTGGAAGAAACAGGCTGGGTTCTCAGGGATCCTATCACCAGGAAATACACAGCCGGATACGCGGTGAAAAACATAGCCGCAGAGGCGAAAGTGCGGGTCCCTCTCGTGTCGCAGGCACGCCCGTTGCTCGAGAAAATGAGCGTGGATGTGGAGGAAGATATTTTCCTCGGCATGTGCACCGGGCACCATATACTCATCCTCGACCAGATCGAATCTTCCAAAGAACTGAAGGTCACCGCAAGGCCCGGAACTCGACTGCCGTTTTACGCCGGATCCGTGGGTAAGCTCTTCCTTGCTTACCTGGATCAGGACATCCTGGAAAAAATTCTGCTTCAGAATCCCCTCCCCCAGTATACGTCCGACTCGATCACGGACATGAATCGTTATCGCGAGGAGCTTGAGGAAGTCCGGCGGACCGGCATTGCCCGCGACATGGGCGAATACCTTCCCAACGTGGGGTCTGTGGCAGCCCCCATCTTCTACGGAAAGAAGAACAGAAGGCGCATGGTTGCGGGCTTCTGGCTGGTCGGGCTGGACTGGCATCAAGTCCCGGGAAAGATGGACGTGGCGGCAAGACTTGCCCTCAGGACGAGCGAGAAGCTTTCCGCGGCCATCAGCAGCGCGTACGGGGATATCAACTCTTGATACGCGGTCCGGCATTTCCAGCCGTCCTTCCATGAACTGTCAGCGCGAGGTCGTTTACGTCAATGCCTGCCTAAGAATCGCGCTTCGATGAAATTGCACAATTGCCGCGGATCATCGAGATCAAAGACTGGAACGTCATTTGGGGGCGAGGAATAATCTCCTGCGATGGCGATGAGATTCTCGTCGTCCGTACAGAGAAGCTCCCGTCGCAACTCCCTCCGGAACACCTCAATCTTGGGATGTCTCTCCCTCTTGTATCCTTCGGTGATCACGATGTCCACGTCGCGCACGAACAGATCGCGTATCTCATCGAGGGTATGATCGTGATCCGTATCGGCAACGACGGCGATCTTGGAGGGAGAAGATATTATTGTCATGCACGCTCCCGCCTGTTTGTGCCTCCACGAGTCTTTCCCCTCATGGTCTATATCGAAACTGTGGGCATCGTGCTTCACGGTTGCTACGCGCCATCCCCGGGATCGCAGCTCTCGCACTACTTTTTCCAGCAACGTGGTCTTGCCTGTGTCGGATTTTCCGACGATGGATAGGATGGGGATCATGCAAAAAACCCTTTCGAGTTGGAAGCAAACGTCTTAGAATAAACGACTCGACTGATGATTTCCATCACATAGCGGAAAAACGTGGAGAAGCCAATGACTTTGCAGGATGAAGTACTCCGAGTGGCGAAAGCAACGCACAAAGCGGCCAGACAAGCGGCATCGCTTCCTATGAAGACCAAAGAGAAAATCCTTTTGGAAATGGCCCGAGCGTTGCGGGAGTCAAGATCCCGCCTGCAAGAAGAAAACCAAAAAGACCTGGAGCTGGGCAAGGCCCAGGGGCTCTCCAGCGCGATGCTGGATCGACTCACGCTTTCAGACAAGGTTATCGAGCAAACCGCAGCGGGAATGGAAGAAATAGCAGCCTTTCCTGACCCCGTGGGTGAAATAGTGAGAATGTGGACCCGTTCCAACGGGATGCGGGTCGGTCGAATGCGAATTCCCCTGGGAGTAATTGGAATCATTTATGAATCCAGGCCTAACGTCACCGCCGACGCTGCTGCTCTCTGTTTAAAGGCCGGCAACGCTGTGATCCTTCGAGGCGGGTCGGAGGCAGCGAGGTCCAATGCAGCGATCGTGGCGTTATTCAAGGATATTCTCGAGACTAACTCGGTTGATCCGGATGTGGTCAATATGCTTCCGACAACGGATCGGGAAGCCATTCTACACCTTCTCAAGCTCGAGGACCTCGTAGACCTGATTATTCCTCGTGGGGGCGAGCAGCTTATACGATTCGTCGCCGAAAATTCCCGAATCCCGGTCATCAAGCACTACAAGGGCGTCTGCCACCTGTACGTGGACGCAGCGGCCGAGCTTGACATGGCAATCAAGCTGACTCTCAATTCGAAAGTCCAGCGTCCCGGGGTCTGCAACGCCCTGGAAACCCTTCTGGTTCACAAGTCGATTGCAAGCGAATTCCTGCCTCGCGTAAGCCAGGAGCTGATTGAGGCCGGCGTGGAGCTGAGAGGGTGCGAGCGGTCACGTTCTATCGTGCCCTCCATGAAGCAGGCTTGCGAAGACGATTGGTACGCAGAGTATCTCGAGCTAATTTTGGCGGTTAAGGTTGTGGATTCCATTGATGAGGCCATCGACCATATTGCCAAGTACGGCTCCCTCCATACCGAATCTATAGTGACCCGTGACTATCATGCTTCTCAGAAGTTTCTCAAGGAGGTCAATTCCTCCTCTGTGATTGTCAACGCGTCCACGAGGATGAGTGACGGATACGTGTACGGACTCGGAGCAGAAATAGGAATCAGCACGACAAAGCTCCACGCATTCGGCCCCATGGGAGTGGAGGACCTCACCACCACGAAGTTCATCGTTCTCGGAGACGGTCAAATCCGAGAATGAATCGCTGTCTGAGGTGCATCAGCCGTTGCATGCCGGTTGTCGGTTTTGCCTGTGCGTCTCGTGGGCTCTCGCCGCGTTTTCCAGGGTTCCGTTTTCTGGGCTTTCCGCGCTGAGGACCGTGTGCTATGCTCTGTTTACTCGGCGCGGAACGTTCCCGAGATTGTTTGGCGAGGCGAGGAGGCTCCCCGGAGGCCCTGTCTCTTCGGAACAACCATTGTTCGTGGCAAGAGGTACCAGCGGCTCGGAGCGTGTCGCCGGGACACCATGAAGAAAGGAAGGACAAGTGGGCGAGATTCCCAGCACCATGGACCTTATCATGGAACGAACCAAGGGGATGTCTTTGTCACCAGAAGAAAAGGAGGCATTCCGCAGAGAAGAGATGCAGAAGAAGGCCAAGGGCTTCAAGCTCAGACTTCTCGATGATCCTGCCTGGTCGGACGAGATCGCCGCAGCGGTGGAAGGGGTGCCGAGAGAAAATCGCGATCTTCTCTGGTCCTTGCTCTGGGAAACAATGGTAGACGGATTAATCGAAGGCGAGCAGCCATTCAAGTATCTCGACATCATGGAAAAGCTCCCTCAGGCGAGAGAAAAGCAATCTCTTCTTAAGACGGTCCGCGAAGAATTGCAGTCAGCACTAAAGGACAGAGGCAAGGACCGAAAGAAAGCTCTCATTCGGGAAAAAAAGAAACTAGCCTCATTGGGCATTTCTGGAAGCGCAGTAGTACCGAAGATACCGGCGGGCTCAGGCGGAGACACTGCGGTGAGAGCCGCAGCAGAGTCCTTTAGGGAGAGGCTCCTGGAGAATACCCGGGCCGCGTGACGGCACCAGGCGGCCAAGGGACGGAAAGGCCCCGAGGACGTTCGCTGCTTGGCGTTGGACTAGTGCGGGAGCACGCTATCCGCGATGATAGAAAACACTGATGCGGTATTTCTCGTCGCCGATATGCTGAAAAACCCCGTCAAAGGCGGCCTGGCATTCTTCTACGTTCGGCCTTCGCATAGGATCGAGGTCAAGCATGGCCTGGACGGTTTCAGCCAGATGCTCAAGGGTGGTATTCTTCTTGAGGTACGGATTCAGAGTGGTAAGCTTGGGTCTGGGCTCTTTTTCGATGCGGTAGATCTGTTTCACGAGGTCGCTGCGGGATCGCGTCTTGGGAAAAACCATGGGGAGCTTGCCCGTCAGGAGAACGGTGAAAATTGCTCCCACGCTGTAGAGATCCGATTGATACACGCTCTTGCCCCGTGCCTGCTCGGGCGCCATGTAAGAGAACGTGCCAACAACTTTGCCCCGAAACAGGTCCTCCATCGCGCCTGGCCCCAGTGCCAGCCCCACCCCGAAATCGATGACTTTGATCTGGCAAAGATCGTCGTTTTCATCCACCATGTAGAGCACATTGTCCGTCTTCAGGTCTCTGTGCACGATTCCTTTCGCGCGGAAGAGTCGCAGGCATTCCAGGAGCTGGTTTATCACTATTTCCAGAACTGCGAGCGAAAGCTTGCTCTCGGTAGTGAACGGGGGCTGGTATTTGACAAGCCAATTACGCTCGACGAGTTGTGTGAGATTGTCAGTGGGGTGGTATCCGTTCAGGAGCAATCTTTCCCCATCTTGCTCGATAAGCCCGAAGTATTCCACTATGCAGGGATGTTGTTCCGGATGCTGGACGCGGGCATGCAATGCCGCTTCGTACTGGAGGAGGGCGACCGGATCTCCCAAGCTCGCCGTGGCCTGGGTCTTGACCCGTTTTATGGCTGCTATTCGGTTTTCGTAAATCCCGATGCTCACCTTACCCATGGCTCCTGAGGAGATGTCGCCGAGAACTTTGACCTTCTTTCCCTTTACCTTGCTCGGATCCGCCAAGGATTCGACGATCAGCTTGATCAGCCCTGCCATTTCCTCCCTGGTCTTGGTGCTGTACCCTTGCCCGGCTTCGTTGAGATCTTGTTCGGCCTTCTTCTCCATTTCGGAACGGTCGAGTCGAGGCTTGTAGATTTCGACCGCAGCCTGTCCCCGCTTGTCGAACACTCGATTCGCTCCGTGGTACGCTCCAAACGATGAGTGATACCGATATAGGAGATAGCTGAGGACGTGTTGCCCCTGCGGACTGGCCTGATAGAGTTTGTAGAGCTCCGCCATTCTCCTCATCAGGCCTGCACCCCGGCGGTGCTTGGCCTTGAGAGCTTTTGCATGGCGCATGGCTTCCCGGGGGTCTTCCAGGTCCACGTAATCCCCGGGCAGCTCGAAAAACGATGCGAAATCTATCAGAGAAATCAACCACATGTGCGAAGACAAGCCAATCAAGGAGTCGATGTTCGTTGCTGTGGAGATCAGGTGGTCGAGCATCTTCTCATTGAGAAATTCCGTGAGCAGGTCTTTGTAATAGCCTGAAGCGATACGGTCCACCGAGAACCCGCATCTGAAAAGGAACCACGCCAGGCTGACAATGTCCTCCTCGACCTGCAGCCGAGTCGAGCTGTTGAAGAAGTAGAATCGCCGTTGCGGCTCGTATTCCACCATGAGGTGGTGCAGCTCGAGAACAGCACGTTTGACCACATCTGCCATACGTGAGACGGTGGTTCCGGCCGACTCGTTTTCGTCTTTGACGACAAAACTGGGAATCAACGTAGCAGTTTGATCTTCGTCGGGAGCGTATCGTTGCCTGTACTTCTCGTTAAGGGTTTTCAGCTTTTTCTGTAAAATATCGAGCTCGTGGGGCGCGGGGCGGGTGTTTATCGGGGAGTCAAGCCATTTGATTGCATACAGAAACAGCTTTGCTCCCTGTTCTATTTCCTGTATTTCGTTCCGACTGTCGAGAAGAATGTGATGATCAGAGAATTGCTGAGCCCCTCTGATGATTTGGTACAGGGCCTCGTGGTAGGTTATAGTTTCCCGTTCGAGCTGCGGCAAGAGGTCGCGGATGAGAAGGAGCAGGTAGGGAGCTGTTTTCTTGACAATTCTCCCAATCTGTCCTAGGGGATCGACTTCGCCTTTTCTCGCGAGCTTGGCGAGCTCCGCGTAATGCTGAACAACACGGTAGAGGTCTTCTCGCAGGGACTGGGCATCCCGTTCCATCGTCAGCACCTTCAGTCACGAATTCCTACGAGCTTCGAGACATAACTTGCCCAAGACCTCGACCGCGCAAGAAGGTTAAGTCGGCCGGAACGTTGGATCGAAGGGTTCTTTTCGGGAAACTCTGAGGCAGCAGGCCACTCCCTGTGTCCCTCCAGCATCTCCGCTACACACGAATGGAGAGTTTCAGCGAATCTTGCGTTTCGACGACAGCTTGAGCAGACGTTTGAAGTCCGGCATCTGCTTCACACCGTTGAGGGCCTCCTCCATAAGGGCTCTGCGTATAACGGCCTCGCCGCCTGCCTTCACGGCAAGATCTAGAATGTCCAGTGCCTGGCGGGACTTCCCCGTTTTTGCATACACGAGCGCAGCATTGTAATGAAGCCACTCAGGCTCGAAAGGCTCTTTCTGAGTCAAAGCCTGCCGATAGTACTTGAGAGCGTTTTCGTAATCTCCCATCTCCACGTTCAAGTAAACCAAGCGGCTGATTGTGTATGGCATCAGGTCGGAACACTTCTGAATGACCTGGTAAATCTCTATCGTCTTGCGTTTATTCCCTAAAATCCAATGAGCCAGGGCAAGGTCTGCAAGGGCAAACTGATCCTCCGGATCTTTCTTGAGCCCTTTCCGGTAATACTTCACTGCATCTCGGGGTTTCCGCTTCTTGTAAAGAAAGTAGTACCCCAAGTGAAAATCCACTTGAGCGTCTGCTGGATCGTGCTCGAACGCCTTCTGGAATAGCTCAAGCGCCTCGTCCTCCCGGTCAAGCTCCAGGTATAAGTGCCCGAGCTCAGTCAAGAACTGGCTATCCAAAGGATTGATGTCCACCGCTTTCCGAAGATAGAAGAGGGCTTTGTTGAAGTCGGACTCATCGAAATAAATCAGCCCTATATTGAAGTGGGGATCTCCGTTTTCCGAGTCGAGGTCGATTGCTTCCAAGAAATTCCGTTTCGCCTCGTCGATCCTCCCCATCTTCCAGCAAATAAGGCCTCGATTATTGAACAGGTACGCGCAGGTACTTCCTCCCACTCGGATCGCCGCGTCAATAAGCTCACTCGCCTCGTCCAGGCGGTCCTCATCGTACCTCATGAGCGCCATCTCATTGAGCGCCTTGACGATTCTTTCTCTCTCCCATTCCGCGATGCGGCTGTAGACCAGCCGACCGGCGCGAAGCAGGGTGAGATCCCCCTCATCCACGATCAAAGTGAAATCGTTGATCTCGGTAAGCTCGTCTGAATAGCAGACTTCGACTGCAAAAACCGGGGGCTTGCCGTCCGCGCCCATGCAAGAAAGGTAATGGTAGATGACCCGATCCGAGCTTTCCCCCACATCCCATATTTCGTCGGGATTCTCCAGCGTGAATTCCACCCAGGACAGAAACCCCGCTTTCCCGAGTCCGGAAACCGCGCGATCTATGTGCGGCATGGCCTTCTCGATCGAGCTTCTTTCCGGAAACGCCGGTAGCAACGTGGCAAACACACTTTCTTCCCGGCTATCCTCGGAAAAAGTCTCATTCATATCTACTGTTGCCATCCATTACCTCGTCACGTGAGATTGCACCCTCGGTCCATAGCCGTTAGGCCGTCACAAATCCAGGGAGTCGAGGCGGCGGTGATCTCACTCATGCCATTTACACATAAAGATCATTCTACCCCAGCTTCGAGAGCTCACCAGCTCTTTGCTCTTCGTGACGCCATCGCTGGCCCGAAAAAGTCATCTTGAGAAGCCGGTCTCGCTTGCCTACGCCGACATGTCCGTTTCCGCTCCGTCCACTAGCGAAGAGCCCATCGGATGGCCACTGCAACATCCCCGTCCGACAGGGGTCTCCCCGCCGACGCACATTCGCCTCTGGATTTCACACCCTATAAGGTTACCATGAAGAGGTCCCCGGGTCAATTTCTTCCCTGTCCAGAAGCTAAGCGCCGTTCATGCGCTCTGATGGCCCGGCAGGTTCCTCCTGGCTCGCATTCCAATGGCTCCACGCGGCGACGAGCCCGGTTGCCACCAAAGCCGCTGTTTCGGTCCTCAGGATCCCCGGCACCAGACTAACCGGAATGTAGCCCTGATTCAAGGCCAGTCCTTCTTCGGTTGGATCCCATCCTCCTTCCGGCCCGATGGCAATAGTTACTTCCCGGGGACGGTGCCTGTCCAATACGGCCTGCAACGGCAGGACAGCGGCTACGAGAGAAAGTACGAGCCGCAACTCGTCGCGGGCAGGCCGGTTCACGAATTCATCAAAGCCGACCGGAACCTCAATCGCCGGAATTGTCAGCCTGCCTGACTGGCCGGCCGCGGCAACGACGATAGATTCCCATCTCGATTTGCGTTCCTCAGGTCGCCGTGCCGAACGACGGCTCAATAGGGGAACGAACCGAGATACGCCGAGCTCTGTACCATGTCGGAGTATCTGTTCGAGAGGCCCCGGCCTCACACAGGAAAAGGCGAGCGTAACCTCGATTCCTACTTCCCGGATCTCGTCCACCTTGTGAACGACTTCCCCGGTTATCCTCCGACTCCGGCAATCGGTCAGACGGACAAGATACTCAGATCGACCGTCAAAGACTCGTACCAGGTTATCGCGCTTCAGCCGTAAGACTGTACGAAGGTACACGCTGTCGCCGGAGTCGAACTGGACGATTCCCGACGTCAGATTATCGGGAGACACATAGATTCTCTTTGGCTTCATGAGCGTGGACACCATGGATCACCGCTTCTTATGAGCCTTCATGATACGCTCTGAGGATCCTGGGCTACCTGTGACGCGAGCGGACCGAAGCGAGTCCTCAGATAAAGCTCCAGCCTGTCCAGGCCTTCCACGATGTTCTCCATGGAGTTTGTATACGAAAAGCGCAGGAATCCTTCCGCATTGCTTCCAAAATCGATTCCCGGCGCAACGCCCACGCGGGCTTCCTCGAGAATTTCGAAGGCGAACGTGTAGGAGTCTGTTGAGAAATGTCTGGCATCGGCCAGCACGTAGAAGGCTGCCGTGGGATCGACATGGATCTTGAATCCCATTTCCCTGAGCCTGGATATCATCGTGATGCGCCTTTGATTGAATGTGTTCTTCATCTGAACGGTTTCGTCGGAGGGATTCGTGAGGGCCGCTACACCGGCCCACTGCACGAAATCCGCAGCGCTAATGAAAAAATTCTGAGCCATTTTCCGTATCGGCCGAACATGGTGGGGAAGGGCGATCAGATAACCCAGTCGCCACCCAGTCATGGCGTAGAGCTTCGAAAAACCGTTCAGCACGAAAGCGTTCTCGGTGACCTCAAGAATCGAGTGCTCCTTACCCTCGTACACGAGACCGTGATAGATCTCATCGGATATTATCGGCACCCCCAGCCGGGCAATCTTTTCCATTCGATCGGGATCCATGACGGTTCCGGTCGGATTACTAGGAGAATTGATGAGGATGGCCCGCGTTTTGTCCGTTATGGCCTGCTCCACATCCTTGGGATTCATCTGAAATCCGTCTTCCGCCGACACGGGCACAAAAACCGGCACTCCGCCCAGGAACCGCACGAAGTTCGGATAACACGCGTAGTGCGGATTCGACATGATAATTTCGCAGCCGGGGTCGAGGAGCGACGCCAGAACGAGGAAGATACCCGGCGAAGATCCTGACGTGATCACGACGTGCTGGGGATCCACTTCAACACCGTACGCGTTGTGGTAATGATCCGCTACTGCTCTCCTTAGCTCCGGTATGCCGGTGCTCGAGGTGTAGTGGGTTTTCCCGGTCCTCAACGCCTTCAATCCGGCTTCCACGATGTGCACCGGCGTATCGAAATCCGGTTCTCCCACTTCCAGGTGGATGACATGTTCTCCTGCCTCCGTCATCTCCATGGCTCGTTCGAGAACATCCATGACGAGGAACGGCGGTATATCCTGAGACACTTGTGAAATCTTCGCAGACGAATCGTCCATATGGCTGAATCTCCGTCTAGAAAATAAAAACCGGTAGCCGACCCTGAAACGAAAGAAGCATTATAATCAAAACTCTCACAGCACCACAAATTTCTTCGGAAATTCGCACGAACCACGTGCCCACGCGACTCCATAGTATTCGAGAAACGGGAAGAGAGGAACCGACAGCAGTAAGATTTCGGAGTGACAGCGAACGCGAAGAAGACCTCAGCCGCGCCCTCTTCTATCCTGACACATACAGTTATTCATTGATTTTCCTGCTTTTCCCTGCTAAAATGCGGCAAGCGTAAGGAATGGCTTTGGTTTCTAGGCAAGTGATTCATCGCATGCACAACATGCTTAGGCTCAAACACCTGCGATCCGGATTGTCTCTGCTCACGGCAGTGGTCATCGTTCTCTTCCTATGCGGTGAGACAAGAGCCGAAACGTACGGGATAATGAGCGACTCAGGCGAATTCCAGCCCAAAGTCACCATCGACATCTCTTCAAAAGAGATTCTCATCACGAAACTCGATCCTCAAGAAAAATTCCGGTCTATATCCCTCCAGATAAATAGACGAAATCCTGCTCTTATGCACAACGCCGGTCTACTCAAGATCGAATGGATGGATGCACAACGGCACGCAGGACGGCCAGTACCATTCACAGGCCCCCGCTACGATCCGAACACTCGTACCTTCGAGGACTCAATGGTGAAGTCCGTGTCCCTCAAGATCATCAATGCTTCTGCAAGGAAGCTGTTCGAAGACAAGCCGCTTTCGGAACTGTTTGAAATCAAGATAAACGGTCAACCCATAGTCTCCGCCGAGTCTGTCGAAGAAAGGACACAGACTGTTCAAATGGGGCGTGGGAGAGACCTCTCCATCAATGTGGACCGGGACCGGATCGTTTTTACGGAGAATAACGTAAAGGTGGGGGAGATCTTTAATGTGGACAACCGTTCAGGAAAGGAACAGGTCCTCGGTGTGGATCTTCCCAAGACAGGATGGTTGCTCTATCAGCTACGACGGAAACCCGAGCAGACGGAAATCCCATCTGACGAATGGAATCGATTTACCGTTCCGGCTGATTCAGGAGTGTTCGTCGTATTGATTCCTGACGCGGATCCCGCTCTCCTCGCTCAGCTCGATGGAAAAGAGATTGTTATCAAAGTCTACCAGGGAGACGCGATTCGCGAAACGAGAAAAATTCCTATCAAAGTCGCCGCTGATTTGCGACGTCCCGAGTATTTTCCCCCACGAGAAGCCGGACCGATTTCTCCAGAGCCAGTGCAAGACAATAAGATCTCCAAGACAAAGCCTCAGGCAGCACCGGCGTCGAGAGTAGCGGTAGCATGGGGCTCCTGGGTATGGGGACTTGTGGTGGTCAATTTCCTGTTCCTCGTGGGCCTGGTGGCTTATGGTTTGCTCTTTCTCATACCACGGCTTCAGGTACTCGATGACCGTCTCACGAAAAACGAGATGTTTATTCACGGGAGCCGGGAGGCAATTCGGGAAGAATTGGAGCAAATCAAGGAAGAAATCCTCCGCCAGTGCCAGCGAGATGCTGAATCTCCCTAATCTCCATATAATTCAGTCGCAGCCTGAGAGGGGCTAAGAGCAGGGACCGTCTCGCCATAGCCTGAGAGTATACGTTTACCTACACATCAGTGACCTCGCAGTCAGAACGGACCATGAAAGTCCGCGCCATTCCGCGCATGCCGGAGTTCAGGAGAGCCCTGGGTTTCGCGGGACCCGTCGGTGGCGGCCAGGGGCCGCACAACTCCGGTCTTCCTAGCGCCGGCGTCTTACCGGTATTCTTGTTTTGATCTGTTTTTAAGGGAAAGGCCCTGGTAGAGCATCACCGTCAAAGATGGCGGGCTTCAAACCCACCCCTACACATGCGGTACTTCAGCCGCAAAGTCTATTGCATTGGCCAGTGGCTCTGACCGATTCCCATGTGTCGAGGATACACGCGGGGATCGCAGACCAGTAGAGCGGGCGTCTGGCCCGTCATCCTTAACAATCAACGGGCGAGACGCCCGTTTTACCCCAACACGTGGGCGAGACGCCGGCGCTACGGGGAATTCTCGCCGAGGAGTCCATGGTCTAGCGGTTGTCAATAATAATTTCCGTTTCTCTTCCTCAACACTGACGGGCGAGACGAAAGTGTCTCAAAAGCCGGCAGTCCGTGATAATCGTGGCACCCACCCTCACCCTGACCCTCTCCCCCGAAGCGGGGGAGACGGGATTATTCCAGCTCCCTCTCCCTCTGGGAGAGGGTTGGGGTGAGGGTGCCTTTCCACGCATCGACGCCAAATCGTGCTACGATGTTTGGTGTGTCCCGAGGTAAGCATCCACTCTTGAGCGGGAGGAGAGGATCGATCAGCAGAAATCATTGACGATTTTGTTCTGTCCGCCGCGCATAAGTGAATGCTTGCTCGCCCCAAACCAGCGTTGAAGAGTCAAGATTTTTCGCGATAGATTCCTCGCGATTATCGCGGCTTATGGATATTTATCTCGCGCCCAAGAATTATTTTTTCGCGCTAGGGACGTTTTTTTGGTGAAATTTAGCCGC